>CAMDQH010000012.1 GCA_945905815.1 Bacteriovorax stolpii
CTCTTCACTTTCTGCCCAGATCTTACCACCATGCTTTGAGATGATGTGTTTAACGATGGAAAGGCCAAGACCTGTGCCTCGAGTTGTTTCCCGAGATGAATCGACGCGATAGAAGCGCTCAAAGATTCGCTGAATATGTTCTTTTGATATACCGGGCCCATCATCGGCAATTGAAATGTATCCCTTGTTCTCTTTAGTGTATGTCGAAATATTTATTGAAATCGTATCCCCTGAATACTTACAAGCATTATCAACCAAGTTGGATATAACCTGTTCCATCAGGCGGTCGTCACCCGTTATGGTTGTGAGCTGAATATCTTTGGTGATGCTGATTTTTTTATTAGGATAGCTGGCCCTAATATTACCAGCGACAGTAAAAATGAGCTCCTTAAGATCCAGGACATCGAACTTCATAACGTCTTTTGATTCAATCACGGACAAATTAAGAAGATCATTAAAGAGAGCAATCATTCGCTCAGTATTTACGACAATCTTCTCCAGGAAGGTGTGCAGCTCAGGATCAAATTTATTTTTCTGCGATTCAAGTAGTTGTGTGTAGCCTTTGATTGATGTCAAGGGGGTTCTAATCTCATGGGAGACATTGGCCACAAAATCAACTCGCATCTGTTCGGTTAATTTAAATTCGGTCACATCATAGAGGACACCAAGCGCGCCGCTAATCTTGCCTTCCGCATTTTTTAGTGACGTGATCGTAAGATCAAAATATCTATCAGGGTTTAGAGATGAGAGGAAAGTGAGTCCCTTAAGAGAGACTTTTTCGCCGTTTTTTAGTACTGATCTAAATGCCGCTAGCACATTTTCATCTGAAAGGGTGTGCCATAATTTAGGCATGATCTCTTTATAACTTTTTTCCTTCATGAAATTGCGTTTAAAATTAGAGTTATAGAAAAGGACCGTCTCATAAGGATCAATTGCAATAATGTCATCATAGATTGATTCTAGAATGGTTGCGATTTTTTCGTTCTCCATTCGAACGTTAGTAATTTGGGTTTTTAACTGGTGATCAGCTTCGTTGAGGGCCTCATTAATTCGTGACCACTCATCTTTTTTGTACATGAGTTGAAGGTTCTTATTAAAGGGAATATCGATATTGAACTGTTCAACTTTATTCAGTATTCCGCCTAATGGCTTAGTGGCGTTGTAGAATAAAATTAAGAAAATTAGATAACTAAGTAAAGAAAAGGGGACAATACGAAGGAAGATAACTCGGTCAAAACGATTCATGTCATCTTTTAACGAAGTAATAGGAACGATTTTACGGATTACTGTGTCGTCTGAAAATTTCAAGCTGGCAAAAAGGGCCTTGGTTCCAAAGAAATCACTGTGCCTGACTTGAGAGAAAAAATCTTGTTTAAGACTTCCTTCAACTTCAGTCATGTCATTTACTTTTTTTCCTTGTTTCTCGGGATTTGAATCACAAAGAATAGTTCCGTCTTTGTTGATAATTGAGTAACGAGTGTCCTTGGGACGTAAATTCTGACACCATTCATTTAAGTTTAATTTGGCGTTCTCAATTGTTGATTTGGTAGTTCGAAGGTTTTCTTCCACCTGAATCGTCATCTGAGAAACAAGACCTTCCTTGTACGAAGATCGATAAAAAAAGAGTATAAGGAAAATAGTTGGCAAAAATACAATAAACGACAGTCGCGCTATTCGATAAAAGAAGAACCAAGGATAAGTTATTTCAGATGACATCTTTGAATCTATATCCGATGCCTCGGATAGTTTCAATCATATTGGAAGCTTCACCCAATTTTTTTCTTAATCCTGCAACATGTGTATCGATTGTTCGACCAGTTACAAAGATATTTTCGCCCTGGATGTTGTTGATAAACTGTTCACGGGTATAAACATGGCCTGGTTTTTGGGCCAACAAGAGCAATATCTTAAATTCAGTCGATGTGAGGGTTATTTCTTCTTTTTGAATGAAAACTCGACACTTGTTAATTTCAATTTTCAAAAGACCAAAATCAAGGATGTCACTCGATTTTGCCTTAGCATCATTCGCACTTCTCAACTGAACTCTCACTCTTGCTTGGAGAACATTGAGGTCAAAAGGCTTGGTAATATAATCGTCAGCACCGGCATCCAGACCAGCGACAATATTGTCGGCCTGAGTGAGTGCTGTAAGCATGATCACAGGTAGGTCTTTATAGGCCTTATTAGATTTGATTTTTTTAGTGAATTCCAAACCATTCATAGAGCCCGGTAACATCCAGTCTATGATAAACAGATCAATCTTTTCACCACGCTCAATAATAGAAATCGCCTTGTCCGCACTTTCTACCGCGAGAACTGTATGGCCTTCCGATTTTAGTTGAAAAGCGATCAAGTCACGAATGTCCTGCTCGTCTTCAATAACCAGTATTTGGGCGTTTTTCATGGACCATTTATATCAGATTCTTTTCTATGATAAAGGTTAAGATTTGGTTAAGAGGGAAGGCCTCTCTGAATCTTTAGTGCGTTATATTAAGGCTTTGTGTCATTCATCTACTTAATTGACATTAATACCTAACGGGTCCAAAATTTTCCAAATGAATTATCTCCTGTTTTTACTGCTATTAAGCAGCTGCTCGTTATTTAAAAAAGCACCATCTTTGTCTGAAACTTCCAATGAAGTTCCAGGCTGGGTTTATTCGCCATATGAAGGATGCGCTGAAGCCTCTGAGTTGTGCGCAACTGGTGAGGCCAAAACGCTTACTCAGGCAGATGCAGAGGCCAGAGCAAACCTAGGAAGTATCTTCGAAGTTAAAGTTCAGTCTGAATTAAATGTGACAACAAGTGCTTCCCAAACATTTCCATGGCAAGCGCAGGTAAAAGAAGAAGTCCAAAAAACAATTAAAGAATCAGTCGATCAAATTCTTGAAACCGTACAAATTAAGAAGCATTTCAAAAAAGATGGTTTATCACACTCACTGGCCGCTCTTGATAGAAACAAAGCAAGTGAGTTGATTGGAAGCCGTTTGACAAAAGTGGATAGCGAGCTTGATACCTTGTGGGCGAATCATCAACGCACTAATTTACGTAGGATTGTAAAACTTTACATGGAACGTGAACGTCTGAATGAACGTTACTCCATTATCTCAGGAGTCCCACGTCCTTCAAAAGTTTCCTGGCAAGAAATAATTAAGTGGAGAGAGTCAAAACCAAAAATGGAGGCCCTGCAATTTAAAGTAGGGCAAGCGCCAGATTGGATGAGAGAAAAAATTGTGGAGCTATTAACTGAAGCTGGTTTTCGGCTTGTAAAAGGCGATGCGGATAAAGTTGTCACTCTTCAAGTGGACTCAATTAAAGAGTTTCTGAATGTCGAAGGTTTTGAAAAACACACATTTACGCTTAATATGGCGAGTATTGTGAATGGAGATAAAAATCGATCATTTTCAATTTCTGAATCAGTCAATGGACGAAATCAGGCAGATGCACTTTTAAAAGTAAAAAACTTTTTCATTGAATATATTGAACAACATTTATCTGACTTACGTTTAGATTAAAAAAAAAGGAGCTTGTATGAAGCTGATGCCTTTCTTGATTGCAATCCTAATCCTTGGTGCTGGCTGTTCTAGCAAAAAGAAAGTTAAGGATGTGGATAACACTGCAACGATTTCTCGTGATTTTGAAGTGAAAGACGCTTCTTCTACTTCTCGTCCAGGTTGGATTGAAGATGCATCTGTTTGGGTTGAACAAGAACAAATGGATGTTAGCAAATACCGTTATTTTTCTTTTGAGACAGAACCAAAGGTTAACCGTGAGATCGCTTGTAACCTGGCCAAGGCCAATCTTCGTGCTGATATAGCATCTGAGATTACTACGTTCATTCAGAAATCTCTCGCAGCTTCTGAAGAGGGGGCCCCGGCGATTGATCCTAACAATCCTAAAACTCAACCGATGAGAGAATTCGTTTCGAACACTCTTGCCGAAAGAGTTCAGTCAATGATTCACGGTGCAGCTGTGATCAAGACGTATTGGGAAAAACGCAATTATATGCAGAAAATGGGTGCAAAAAAAGACTACATTGGCTTCACATGTGCCACATTAGTGAGAATGGATAACGCCCGTCTTAAAGCAGCGATTGAAAAAGCTTCTGAAGATATTGTTAACCAAACTGATGATGCTGCAACAAAAGAGAACGTAAAAAAAGCTCTTGATCAAGTTGATGAAGATTTTGTTAAGGCCCGTAAAGGCGAAGTATAAGGAGAATCTATGAAATTATTAATTGCAGTTCTATCACTCACACTTTTGGCTTCTTCTTGTGGAAGTTTCAAGGCGAAAAGAGTTGATGCTAATGAATCAGATGAAAAAGGTCTTGGAATCACTGATAACTGGATGAGTGCTGATACCACTCAAGCAGTAACTGATATCGTGAAGCAAATCAAAGCGCATCCTGGATTTGGCAAAATGAAGGCACGTCACCAGACGCCAAAGATTTTTATTGCAGAAGTTCAGAATCAAACATCTGAAGCTTATTTTCCAATTGGGGATCTGAATGATGAACTCTTAAATGAGCTTTCACTTTCAGGTGAATACGAATTGGTTGATCAAGCGGCCCGTGAAAAAATTCTCGGAGAGATCACTTACCAAAATGATGGAATGGTTGATCCTGCGACTGTGAAGAAAATAGGTAAGCAGACTGGTGCTGACGTCATGATTTTTGGTAACGTTTATATGAAACCGGAAAAGCGTGATGGGAAAACTATTAAAGAATATTCGGTTAACATGCGTATGACTGATATTGAGAGGGCGACTGAGCTTCTTCGTACTCGTACAAAAGTTTTCAAATATTCTGAGAAGAATGCAACTGGATGGTAAAACCTTCACTTAATCTTTTATTCTTATCTCTTCTTTTGGTCTTGGGGGCATGTGCCTCCAAGTCAAAGGATCAGATGCGCGCTTTCCGCGAAGCCTATGCTGCCGGGGAATTTAGTAAAGCCTCTGAAATTTTAAAAGAAAGTGAATTAAAAAAAGACAAAAAGAGCGTCCTCCTTTTGAATCTTGAAGAAGGCTCACTCTTTTTGGCCCAAGGAAATGAGTCCGCTGCCATTGTCTCTTTTCAGACAGCGATTGAATTAATTGATCAACTCTACACCAAGAAAATATCGGCCAAGGTTGCCTCATTTTTAGTCAACGACGCTTCAGATGTATTTTACGGCGCCAGCTATGAGCGATCATTTGCTCATTATTTTTTATCTAAGGCCTACTATAGTCGTTATTTGAAGACACAAAATAAATTGGATCTCCAGGGAGCAAGGGGAACAATTCTTGCTTGGGACTCTTACTTTTCACAACTTCAAAGAAGTGCAGCTGTTAAAACTATTTATCAGAATGATTTGATGCTTAAAATATTTGGAGCAGAAATTCATGAAGTGAGCGAAATTCGCTCTGATAAGCAAATTTCGCTACAATTATATAAAGATGCTTTGGGAATTCTAGAAACCATGGGTGGAGCTTTTTCTGTCTTTAATACCAACAGTAAGGATTTTGTTAAAGATTTAGAAAATTCACTAAGTGAGGGGAGTAAGCCTTCCTCAAAGGCCTATGTCTCTACTTTGGCCCAACATGATTTGACAAACTTTCTTCACTACAAAATTCTAGCTCTAACTCGAGAAATCCGGAACACTGATTTTAATGTACAGCTTAAAGCACTTAAGCCTATTCCTGAGACTCTGAAAAAAGTTAATGGTCCAAAAGGAAATGTTGTTATTGTTTTGGAAGAGGGATTTATTCCTCAAAAAATTGGAAAGCCATTTAATATTGGACTCAAGGGGGCTGTTGATTCAGTTGAAAATCCAGCCGCCAAGGCTTTCATAGAAACTGTTGGTGGCGCAGTACTGACTGCTTTTGCGATGAACACCCTTGGTATGGGACCCACAAATTCCACAGGCCCTGGAAGTTTTGTTTTTGCGGTAGATGTCATGCATGCAGGAGTTAAGGAAGTGGCCATTGCTTTTGAACTTCCCATGATTGATAGTTCACCGAAACTAAATGACTATAAACTTTTCATCCTTGATGAAACTGGAAAAGTGCTCCAAGAAGAACCGCTTGCGATCATTTCTGAAAATGGTGAAATCGCAAAACTGGTTCTTGAAGAAGATGTAGTGAGTCGTTATGTGAAAACTGGGACTCGAGTGGCCGTGAAACATATTCTTGCTATTGTGGCAGCGATGCAGATTCATGACAGATTGAAAGAAAGTGGATCTTTTATTGCTGGTGCTGCCGCCATGGCAACCTATGTAGCAGCATCTAAGGGGATTGAGGCGATGGAAAAAGCTGATACCCGTCATTGGACAACACTTCCGCAGGCCTTCAGGATGATGGAACTGAATCTTCCTTCAGGGAACTACCAGATTGCCTTGGCGCTCAAAAATAATGCTCAAGATCCGAGTAAAATGAAAGTTCTCGGCAATATCAAGGTAATTGAGTCAGCTAAGGCCATCCATACCTTCAAATTAACCTCATTTTGATTTAAATTTTTCTCTAGAATTCGTTAGGTTCGCCGAAGAGCAACTTAATGAAGTACTGCGCGGCATTTTTGCTTATATTCTCACTTTCATTTTCGCTCCGGGCCATGGAAGAAAAGACCATTCATATTGAAGGTCAAACAACCCAGTCTAGCTGGATGGACTTTACTTCTTCTTCTGATCTTAATTTTCAAAAGCTTTTTGAACTACTTGCTCGCTCACGAACTGGTGAGAAGCTGATGAAAGAAGCCCAGTTTAAAGCCGCACGAATGGGGATGACACTTACTGATGTTGTAAAAGTTGGGGATTCTTCTTTGACTGATACAACCCTTGTTCGAAAATTTTCTCCGAGCTCACCTGAGCATGTCATTTATGAATCACGCTCTGTTGTGCATATTAGTCGCCACCTTAGTTGGAATGACGCATTACTGGATCTGGCCCATGAGTTAACACATTTTGTTTATCGCGAAAGTTTCAATCCTTACTCAGATAGCTTTAATGCCAAGGACTTCATTAAGAGCACCATTGAGGGTGAAGGCGGGGAAGTTCAGGCCTTTATAACTGAGTGCCGAGTTTTAAAAGAGCTTTTTTCAAATAAAGCACAGACTCGCTCTCACTGCCAAAAAATCGAAAATGATCGAGGCGAATTATCATTCAGTAAGGCCGTTGAGCTTTTCTATAATGTCGGACACTATTACTCGGAATTTAGTAAGCAACTTGAGGGCCGCTCCATCGCTAGCTCCTTTTCAGACCTAAAAGGCGAAAAAATAAATTTTATTTCCTCGGCTTATGGTGTTCCATACCCAATTGCTGCATTGATGGAATTTGATTTGGTACTTAATAAGGTTTGTGAGAACGATAAGAAGCGTCTTGTCTATATGCAGCAAGGTCCCAAACGTGGACCAGCATCAATAACAGCAGAAAATGTAAAATTCCAAGAAACCTTCACTTCCCGCTGTCCTACAAAATAATTTATACATCTCTTGATTTCCATCGGAAATGATTGAAATTTCTGGCCCTAGAAGGTAAAACTAAGGCTAGTATATTTTCAGTTGAACCGGAGTAAATCCATGCAAGATGGTGTTGTTCTCACGACTCTCGATGAGTTTTTAAACTGGGGTCGAAAAAATTCCTTATGGCCAATGACCTTTGGTCTAGCTTGTTGCGCGATTGAAATGATGGCAACAGGTGCAGCAAAATATGATCTTGAAAGATTTGGTTGTGGGGCTTTCATGGCCACTCCTCGTCGTGCGGATCTTATGATTGTTGCTGGAACCGTAACGCTAAAAATGGCGACTCGTGTGAAAGTGCTTTACGAGCAAATGGCCGAACCAAAATATGTTATCTCAATGGGTTCTTGTGCAAACAAGGGTGGTCCTTATTGGCAATACGGTTATCACGTTCTTAAAGGCGTTGATGAAGTAGTCCCTGTTGATGTTTATGTTCCTGGTTGTCCTCCACGTCCGGAAGCTCTTATCGAGGGTGTAATGACTCTTCAGAAGAAAATAGCTAACGAGCGTCTTCTTCGTAATAAGTGGGTTAAACATGCATAAGGAATTATCAGACCTGATTAACAGAAATGTTTCGGGTGCAAACGCAGTTGCTTATTTAACTGCAGATGCAAAGAAGTTTGATTCAAGCATTACTGTTGAAACTTCTCACATTTACAAAGTAGTAGAGTTTCTTAAAACAAATAAAACAACTTCATTCAATTCTCTACACTGTATTAGTGGTGTGGATTATACCGATTACATGGAAGTCTGCTACATGCTGACTAACTATGATCCGAGTGCGGTGAGAAATCTTACTCTTAAAGTAAGAGTCACTGATCGTGTGAATGCTGCAATTGATTCAGTGGTTGGCCAATTCGTTTCAGCTGATTTTCTTGAGCGCGAAGTTTATGACATGTTCGGAATCAAGTTTAACAATCATCCAGATATGAGAAGAATTCTTTGTCCTGATGATTGGGAAGGGTTCCCGCTTCGTAAAGATTACGTTGCTCAGAAAGATTACAACGGCATGACTGTTTATCCTGATAACAAGATGAACATGGAAGACCGAGAGTTTATTGTACGTCAGAATATGATTAAGAAAGCTCAAGCAGAAAAAGCTCAATAAGAAGGTAGAACATATGCAAACTCGTTGGGACGTTGGCGAACCACATAAGCCAACTATAAATACAAGTACCGAACAGCTCAAGTCAGATCTTCTGACTCTAAACATGGGTCCGCAGCATCCTGCTACTCACGGAGTTTTAAGAATTGAAATCTGGACTGATTCTGAAATTGTTGCACATGCCATTCCTCACATCGGATACCTTCACCGCTGCATGGAAAAGCATTGTGAGAATTTAGATTTTCGCGGAGTGATTCCTTTCGTTGATCGCTTGGATTACCTGGCATCAATGAACATGGAGTGGACCTACGCCATGACGATTGAAAAGATGCTTGGAACTGAAGTCCCTCGTAGAGCTGAACTTCTTCGTATTTTAACTTGTGAGCTTCAGCGTATAGCCTCTCACTTAATGGCCTTCGGTACTTATGCAATCGACTTGGGAGCATTTTCTCCTTTCCTATACGCTTTTGATTATCGTGAAAAAATTCTTCGTTTGTTTGAAGAAGTTTCTGGCGCTCGTCTCCTATACAACTACATCTGGATTGGTGGTTTATGGAATGACTGGAGTCCCGAGCAAATTAGCCGAGTGACGGCATTCTGTGATGATATGGAAGAAGAAGCCAAGAAATACCATGAGCTTCTTTCTATGAATAAAATATTTATTGCGCGAACTGCACATGTTGGTGTGATGAGCGTTCAAGACTGTATTGATTTCGGTGCTACAGGTCCTATCCTTCGCGGGGCAGGAATGAAATGGGATCTTCGTAAGAATGAACCATATTCACTTTATAGTGAATTTGATTTTGATGTTCCAGTTGGAACTGGTGAAGTCGGCGAGCCTGGGGACTGCTGGAACCGTTACATCGTTCGTATGAGAGAAGTTGTAGAGTCGATCAAAATCATACGCCAGGTAATTGAGAAACTTGAGCCAGGTTCAATCATGGGCAAAGTTCCTAAAGTCATGAAGCTTCCTGAAGGTGAAGTTTATTTTCGCTCTGAGTGTCCACGTGGCGAGCTTGCTTTCCATTTGGTTACGAAGCAAGATTCCAAAGAGCCGTTCCGTTTAAAAGTAAGATCTCCCTGTTTCACACATACATCAATGTTACCGAGAGTTGCTCCTGGCCAGATGATTGCTGACTTTGTTGCAACTGTAGGATCAATCGATATCGTTTTAGGAGAAATAGACCGATGAATACACAAGTTCACCACACTTCTTCTGTGAAAGAATATTTCGGCGGTCTTTGGGATGGGATCTATTCAAGCCTTAAGGGGATGTGGATCACATTCCGTTATGTTTGGGCAGTAGCACCCGTCTCGATTGAATATCCTGAGGTTCGTGAAGTCCTTCCTGAGCGAGCTCGTATGCGTTTATTTAACGATGCACTTAACTGTATCAGTTGCACTCAGTGTGCAATGGCATGTCCAGTAGATTGCATTTACATCGCTTCTGAGAAACTTCCAGAAGGATCAGAGATTAAAAAAACCAGCAATGGTCAGGCGATTCGTTTGCATTTAACACAATTCACGATTGATACGGCCCTTTGTTGTTACTGCGGTCTTTGTACAACTGTATGTCCTACAGAGTGTCTGACTCATTCTCATGATTATGAGTTCTCAGCCTATACAATTGATTCAATGAAATATGATTATCTGGCGCCCGATATCGTGGCGTGGAGAGATCGAATCGTTAAAGCTTAAAACTTATTGGGCCTTAACGTATTCCAGAACCATTTGGTTATTCTTGATCTTTCCTCTGAAATTCACCGGGGTCTGGCTATTCATGGAACGAATGGCAATGAACTCAAGCGCAGAGTATGAACTGTAAATGCTTACTATGTTGGCCTTTCCGTTAACGATAATTAAATCGGGAGTTCCTCTCTTGATTACTCCCACTTGATTTGTCGCTGTCGCATTTCCATCTGATAGGGCAGAATTTGCTTGAAGTTCTCTCGTGGAAATACTGACGTTGTTTCCACAGGAAAAAATTAAGAATAAAGATAGAATTAAAAACTTAGTTTCCATCACTTACGGTCCCATCAATTTTCAGTTTACCATCTTCTTCAATCACTACAAACTGAGATTGATGTGTGGGAGATTCTTTTACTTTCTCTTCAGTATTAACATTCGCAAAAAATATTTTCCCTGTTTTACTTTTTTTCCATTTACGAAGGAGGGAGCCGAGACCTTTTTTTTCTTTTACTTTGGGAAGTTCTTTTACTTTTAATACGAATTCTTCTTTGCCACCGTTATCGGTCAAAAATTTTTTCGTAAAGACTTCATCGACGAGTTCAACTTTATGTTGTTGGATTACCTTGTCGTAATTTTCGAAGAGTTCTTTCATCGCCTTATCATCTGAAGCGTAAAGATTTAGAGACAAGATGCATATTAAAGCTATTAGTTGAAATCGCATCCGTATCCTTTCGCCAATGTCTTAATCTGGCCAATATAACTTTTAATCGTTCCGGGACAACTTGTATCGTGATAGTAGTTATGCCACTTGATATATTTCATACGTGGGTATTTCTTTTGAAGTTGGCATGAAAGTCTCGCTATCATGTCTTGCGTTTTATCTGTTGGATATCTTGGGGCCCTCTTTGAATAGCCACCAGGATTGTTTTTAGCAAAAGGTGCATAGTTCCCGTTAATCACCACACCAATAGTCGTAACGTTGGCCTTAATCTTTCCATTTTTTACTAAAGTCGCATCAAATGTAGGAACTTCGTTTTCTTTTCCACACAGAATTTTTTTATCCGCCCAAATTTTTGCTTGTTCAGAATCCATGGGAATAAATACGTTTGAACCTGCATGAGCTCCAGCTATTTCTATTGGTCTCCCATCAGTCACTAAGGGAGTTGGGACCGTTGCACCCTTGTAGGGAGAATTTATGACATAGGTATAAGCAATCATATACCAGGGATCAGTAGCTGTGCCGCGGGCAAGGTGGAGTTCATTTATATATGCTGGTGTTGCTGACGAACTGGTTTCAGAGTGATGAATAACAACTGTATCTACCATTTCTGGCGGTCTCATACAGAAAGATGCTTTGGTATTTCGAGTGTAATCTTGTTTTGCAATATCAATTAATTCGAGCGGCCACTCGGGATTAACATCAGAAGGATATTCCATTATTTGGTTCATATCAGGCACCGAAACAAATCCTAAATCATACGCATGTAAGAGTAGTGATTGGGAAAATAGAATGATTAAAAATAGTCCTTTCACGGTAGCCTTTTAGAACCTTATCGGAAAGCTCGGGTAAAGCTTGAGCATGATTAATTTGGACTAATTAAAATTTCTTGAGAAATCGTATAGATGCGTTATATGATATAAAAAAGAGGGCATAATGGAATTCAAGACCTTTGCTGATTTTTATCCATTCTATCTTAGAGAACACACTCATATTATGTGTAGAAAACTCCATTTTTTGGGGACTTGCGGAGTTATTGCGGTTCTTTTACTCTTCTTTTTTACCGGAAATCCAATGCTTCTTATTTTACTTCCAATCATTGGTTACGGTTTTGCTTGGACGGGACATTTTGTTTACGAGAAAAACCGTCCGGCCACTTTCAAGCATCCCTTTTATAGTCTGCTCGGAGACTTTAGAATGTTTTGGGATATCTTGGTAGGTCGATTAAAAGCTTTCTAAGAACTCGCACTTGAATAAACTCTCAGTCCTTTTTTCCAAACAAATAGCATTACCATCCAAAGCCCGATTGTGACTGACATGAGATGTAGGAATGTTGGCCAATGAAATTTTTCTATAAACAATCGTGCAGGAAAAGACGCAATCAAAGCAAAAGGTAAAAGGATTGTGAAGACAACTCTTAGCCAGCCTTTATAAATTTTATCAGGTCTCTCCATGGCAATTCCCATTGAAAAAAACAAATCCATGAAACCTTTCGAGCTCTGGGTCCAAAAAACAGGAAGAATCATCAACATCTGACAGCAGTAATAAATAAGAGTTCCATTCAAAATTAGGGCGATAAGTAGAACAACTTCCCAGATAGAAAAAGTTTGAGAGTACGTTGAAAGAGCATAGGTCATAATCCCACTAGCGATAATAAGATTCATAAATGAATTTGCCGAAAACTCCTTCAAGGAAAGAAAAAACAAAGGAGAAACAGGGCGTATCAAATGATAATCAAGCTCGCCTTTATTTATATGATGAGGAAGCCACCACATATTGCTTGAAAATACTGTCATGCCAATGGCGTCCACAAGAAGATAACAAGACACAAAAATCATCATTTGTTCTTGAGTCCAACCGGCCACAAGGGGAGTATGAAGAAAGATCACTTTGAAAAACATGATATTCACAGCGTAGTAGAGAATGTCCATGACAATTCTAAACGTAAAATCGAGGCGAAATTCCATCGCCTTCGAAAATGAAAAGCGTAAAAAGTGAAGATAAAGGTTGAGGTAACGTTTCATATGCCCACACTGGTATATTTATGCTGGCCACGTTTCCAAACAAGTTTCACGAATTCCACAAAAACAATAATCCAAACACTCAGGATGAGAACTCCCTTGCCCATTTCTCCCAATGTCGAGAGTCCCATAATTGTTCTTGCAGGCAAACTGATCAAATAGGGAAAAGGTGTCCATTCAAGGGCCGCTTGTGTCCAACTGGGAAGAAACGTGAGCGGTATTAAGCCGCCTCCAAAAAAAGAAGTAAAAAATCGAAGCATAACTATGAGTGACCAAACATTGTCTGCCCAAAGTGAAATCATTTCGATTAATAGCGCCATCATGACGTAAGTTGTCGCCGCTAGAAAAAAAAGACCAATCCCCATGAGCAAATTTCCAAAATCAGTAAACGTAAATGCGGCTTGTGCGATAAAAATTCTGAATAGGGTGTATATTATTAAAAGCTGAAAAGCATAAAACATACTGTACGTGAGATAGGTTGTCGTCTTGTATTGAAAAACAGATAGTGGGTAAAGAAGATATCTTGTGAAAGTACCTTCATAAATTTCCCGAGCAAGAAATCCTACGCTTTCACCAGTAAGGATCCGCGTACCAATTGGAACGATGAGATAATAAAGACTCATCATCTCAAGCGTAAATCCCTGCATTTCGGTTACACCTTGAGCGTCAAAGATCATTTGCCACAAGGCCCGGGCCACCAAAAGTTGGATAAGAGTCTGTCCTAGAAAGGTAATCCAGAAATCAGATCGATAGGCCAAAATTTTTCGAAGCTCCATGGCAACGACATGTCTCCACCATTTCATGTTGGTCTGACACCGTTGCGCATAATGGATTCAATTACATCTTCAATCGATGGATCTTGAATATTTAAATCCAGAACATCATTTTCTTCAAAAATCTGATGGGTTTTTGAAGAGAGCTCATGTCTTGGTATGCTTACTTTAAAAGTTTTATCCTGAGTCGTTACGCTTAATACTTTTTCATCACCCATCATGCTCTGAATGTTACTTAATGATCCATCATAAACGAATTGACCCTCTTTAATTATCACAACGCGAGGACAAAGTTCCTTTATGTCTTCCATATAATGCGAAGTAAGGATGGTGATAGGTTTAAACTCTGTTTGATATTGACGCAAAAAAACACGTACTGCTTTTTGGGCAGAAATATCGAGACCGATTGTAGGTTCATCTAAAAAAATAACTTTAGGGTTGTGAAGAAGAGCGGCCATGAGTTCAACTTTCATTCTTTCACCAAGAGAAAGTTTTCTTACCTGAGTTTTTAGCTGATCTTTAATCATCAATGTTTCGGCCAAGAATTCAATGTTGTATTTATATTGCGCCTGGGGAATCTGGTAAATTTCTTTTAAAAGCAGAAAACTATCGAGCGCAGGTAAATCCCACCAGACTTGATTCTTTTGGCCCATGATCAGGGCCATCTGACGTCTGTATTCATTGGATCTTTCCCAAGGAACATATCCCATCACGGTAGCTTCACCAGAGCTTGGATGAACGATGCCGGAAAGTATTTTAATGAGTGTCGTTTTACCAGCACCGTTGGCACCAATAAGCCCAATAATCTCACCCGGATTGATTTCAAGATTAACTGACTTTAGTGCGTCTTTAGTACGAACCTCGCGAGAAAAAAGTGACTTGAATGAACCCTTGAGTCCTGGCTCTTTTACGTGTGAAGTAAATGTCTTGCGGAGATGTTTCACCTGAATCATAACTTCTCCAAAACTAAACCTTTAAGGTAGTTACCTTCCGGGAAGCCTTTTAGAGTTGGGCAGTCTTGTCCGAGAGATACCCGTGCACTCAAATTGTAATGGAGTTTTAATTCACCAAGAATATCCTGTATCGTCCTCTCAAATTTTTGGTTTGTAACCTGATGGGTGTTGAGGAAAATAACCATATGGCCTTTGGGATTCAAAACTTTATCCATTTTTGAAATCAAATCTTTATAACTTTTGATGGCGGAAGTTCTTTTGTCCCCGTCAGTTGATGATGACGGTGGATCACATATAATGAAATCGAATTTTCTCTCTTCGTTTCGCAGTTTCACTAAGGCCTCTTCAACACTCATGGTGAGCGCTTCGTGTTGGGTTGAGTTTAATTCAGGATTAAGACCCAGATTCTGCTGAAGCCATTCAATGTATTTTGGAGAGAGATCTACGGATGTGACTTGTTTTGCACCAAGCTTCATTGCCCATAACGAAAATGCACCAGTGTAACTGTAGAGATTAAGTACACTTGAATCATGATGGATATATTTTTTTAAAACATATCGGACAGAACTCATGTCTGTATATAGCCCATAATCGTAGGAACTGCCTAAGCGAATAAGGTACTGCAATCCAAATTCTTGAATGTGAAACTCATCTCTTCTGCCAGCGTCAGTGGAGTTAACAGGCAGCTTTTGCAATTCGCGTGTTTCTCCTCTAAGCTGTAACCAAATGTTCTCATCTTTCATCTCAGGAAAAACTTCCTGTACTGTCGTTTGAATCACTGTCTTATAGCGATTCCAAAAACTCGTATAAAATTGAATCAGTACGCGGTCTTTCAGTTTAAGTATAAAAATACCAGGCAATTGATCTGCTTCGCCAAAAACCAAATAATAATTATCCCGCTCTTTAAGGGCCGGTTCTTTCAATCTTTTTTCAAAAGCCAAATCGAGTCTTGCCTGAAGACCGGCCGTAAAATGCTCGGCTTCACGATCAAATGGATATTTAGTTGTCCAGACTCTCGCTTTCACGTTTTTATGATTTGGATCGTGTAAGAGTAGTGCCATAGGACGTTTTCGATCATCCATCGCAATCACAAATTCACTTTGTCTGGGAAAGCGATTTGAGAAATTATCTGGGGTTATCCACGGGTGGCCCGCCCGAATCAATTTAATTGAAATCGGATGGATTAGGCATTCAGGAATTTTTTCCATTTTACTGCTTTAAATTGTTTACCTGTTCTTCAGTTTTATCCAGAAGACGCAAAAGTATATTGGTAGCGAGATAAGGGTTTTTTAAATGATCTGTGAGCTTGAGATTATTCATGATCTGCTGACATTCAGAGGTGATATCTGGATTAAACGGATCGAAATTATTTCCCAAGTATTTAAGCTTTGTCATTATAAGCTCGGCTTCCAGGACGCCAGTCGCCAACAACATTTTCTCAAATTCCATGACGAAATTTTCAGTGCTTTCTCTAGTAGGAGCGGTAGTTTGTTTCTGAAGTGAATTCATAAGATTAAAATTATGACATTGAGTTGCATGCTGTCAATTAAACGGTAAATAACAGTAACAATTTTCTAAGGCAAAACCATGTTTTCTTACATAATTTACCCTTTATTCATTTTTAGTCTTGTTTATTGGATTGAATCTAAACCGATAGTTATGACTAACCCATTGAATCTTAAGAGAAGTGCAGCCGAAGAATTGGAGGACTGGCTCAAGCGATTCAATTGGGGCAACCGGCAGGAGCTTCAGGCGCCAGGAAGGCTACCCATTTACAAATTTTACACAGAAGTCGTCGAAATTCTTCTCTCTCTGGCCCGAAAAATGGGAGGGAGCTATCAAGATTCATTGCTATTTTTGCGTGAAGGGCTACAGGCCGACAGACAGTTTGAAAAAAAATTAAAAGAAATCGTTCTTGGAACATGGTTGCAGATGGGAATGATGGTTGTCCTTACATGGAGTTTTATTTTAGGAGCTCTTTTTTTGGTAGACGTCAAAATAAGCATCATGAAGTTAGTTTTAATTGCATTATGGCAGGGGATTGGTCTTTGCCTTCTACCTTTGGTTGTTTCCTATTTTCGTAAAAAATTCTTTGGCGATATTGGTAAACTTTGGAAGATGCTTTATGTTTTACGATCCTTGATCAAAGTTCCTCTTTCAAGAACTGAAATTCTAACGATTGCCGGAGTCGCTGAGATTAAAACCATTCAACAGAAATCATTGATTCACATTGTAGATAAATTAAAAGAAACATGTCAGAAGGCCCTCCAGATGGGGGGGAGTTATGAAGAAGAAGTTTTAACTCTCATGAGTGAACTTAGGTTCCAAGAAAAATGGCATTTCGAACTTTTTGAAAAGCGACTCATGGTGATAAAACTCGGTTTAATGTCGATTTTCTTTTTACCATCGTATCTAGCGTTCATTTTTTTACTTTTAGGTGACCTTTTGACTCTAATGTAGAGCAACAATCTTTTACAGACTGAATCCATTCTGCTTTAATGGGGCTTCTAAAAATTCAAAGGAAAGCTCCCATGGCCGTCGATGACAAAAAAGTTATTTTTGGTATGCATAAAGTTGGAAAGATTTATCCACCCAAAAGAGAAGTGCTTAAAAATATCTCCCTTTCATTTTACCTCGGTGCCAAGATTGGTGTTCTAGGTCTTAACGGTTCTGGTAAATCATCGCTCTTAAAAATTATTGCAGGAGTTGATAAGGATTTTCTCGGTACTGTGAACTCTAATAAAGGTATCACTTTTGGTTACCTTGAGCAGGATCCAAAACTTGCAGACGATAAAACAGTTCGTCAGGTGGTTGAAGAAGGGCTTCAAGAGCAAGTGAATATTGTTAAAGAATACGAAGAAGTGAATAACAAATTCGGCGAAGAAATGTCTGATGCCGAGATGGATAAGCTGGTTAATCGTCAGGCAGAGCTTCAAGATAAAATGGATTTACAGAATTTGTGGGATCTTGATTCACGTCTTGAACTTGCGATGGATGCTCTTCGTTGTCCACCTTCTGACCAGCTTTGCGGCATTCTTTCAGGTGGAGAAAAACGCCGTGTCGCTTTATGCCGTCTTCTTCTTTCTGAACCAGATGTTCTTCTCCTGGATGAGCCTACCAACCATTTAGATGCTGAAACTGTCTTCTGGCTTGAGCGTCACCTACACGCATACAAGGGTACAGTTATTGCGATTACCCATGATAGATACTTTTTAGATAACGTTGCTGGCTGGATTCTCGAACTTGACCGAGGATCTGGTATCCCTTGGGAAGGAAATTACTCTTCATGGCTTGAGCAGAAATCAAATCGCTTAGCTCAGGAAGAAAAAACTGAATCGAAACGTCAGAAGAAAATGAAAGAAGAGCTTGAGTGGATTCGCATGTCACCTAAAGCTCGTCAGGCCAAATCGAAAGCACGTATTTCTAACTACGAGCAAATGCAAAATGACACTACGGCCGAAGCCCGTAATGAAACCAATGAACTCTTTATTCCACCAGGACCAAGACTTGGTGACATTGTAATTGATGCAAACGGAATCTCAAAAGCATTCGGGGATAAGCTTCTATATGAAAACCTCACTTTTAAACTTCCTCCTGGAGGTATAGTGGGAATCATCGGGCCTAACGGTGCTGGTAAAACGACTCTCTTTAAAATGATCACAAAGCAGCTTCAACCAGATGCCGGGTCTTTTAAAGTTGGAGAAACAGTTAAGCTTTCTTATATTGATCAATCTCGTGAGATGGATCCTGAGACAACTGTGCTTCAAGAAATTTCTGGTGGCCTTGAGCTACTCAAACTTGGAAACAAGGATATGAATGCTCGCGCCTATATTTCAAGATTCAACCTTACAGGTGATGATCAATCAAAGCGCATAAAAGAATTATCCGGTGGTGAGAAAAACCGAGTTCACTTGGCCAAAATGCTTAAAGAAGAAGGCAACGTTCTTCTTCTGGATGAGCCTACCAATGATCTTGATGTAAACACACTCCAGGCTTTGGAGCGAGCACTTTTAGATTTTGCCGGTTGTGCGGTGGTTATTTCCCATGATCGTTACTTCCTGGATAGAATTTGTACCCATATGCTCGCTTTTGAAGGGGATTCGAAAGTAACTTGGTTCGAAGGAAACTTTCAGGATTATCACGAAGATCTTCGTCGCCGTTTGGGTGACAAGGCCGATGTTCCACAGCGCCTGACTTACAAAAAACTTAAACGCGATTAAACTATATTCTGTCCGGTGCTCTGATCTTTTGGGCCGGGCAGATTTTTCTTTATTTTAATCATTCTTTTCTTAACGAGTTTCATTCCAAGAGAATCTCTGGCCGACATAACTTTGTGCGATATCCTGGAGACGCTCTAGTGCGGCTTTTCTTCCTTCTTCCTTCTGCGAGAATTATCTTTTTCCGGTGCTATCTATTTCTAACGTTTAGAAAATTGAACTTTTTTGTCTCTCATTAAAAATATTCTCATAAAAAGGTATCCCTTTATCCGAACCCATAATCTTGATGACCTCTTTAACTTTTTTATTCTCCATAAAAACGACATATTCTAAATTTCGACAAATGAGTTCCATTACTTTCTCAAAGGCGAGGTTGGCCTCACCTGCATATAGTGTAAAAAGAAGTGCTACGCGGTTTAATGCATCAACTGCGCTTGATGCGTGAAGAGTTCCCATCAGGCCTTTGTGTCCAGTGTTCATGGCCATAAGAAAAGGGACAACTTCATGAGAGCGCATTTCTCCCAGAATAATTCGGTCCGGGCTTAATCTAAGTGAGTAAGCAAGATAAGATCTTAGGGAGGTTTGGACCGAATCGCCTGAGAGAAAGCGCGTCTGATAAGGATGCTCTGAAATGATTTCATAAGTATCTTCCAGAACTACTAAATGTTCATCTCTATCCACAAAATCCAGGAGACTGGTTAATAGAGAGGTTTTTCCCGAACCTGTTGAGCCAGCAATAAGTACGTTCTTTTTGTTTTTAACCATTTCAACTAAGGCTTCAGTTTCTCCAAAGGATACAATGTCGTGAGACTTTTTAGATAGGCAGCGAAGCACGAGTTTTGAAATACCACTGGGAGAAGTGGATCCGTGAATCATACTAAACCGATAATTCTTTCCAAACAATTCACCAAAAAAGCTGCAGAAAGGGTTTTGAACATTCCAGTTTTGTTTATATTTAATAGATATAATCTCAAGCCATAATTGCCAGTCTTCACTATGAAGCTCCACAAGTAGATCAATTTTTTTTCCATTCAGGGTCAGACGTTGAGATTTATCAAACGAATGGAAAAAAAACTCTGTTGCATCCAAATTGAGCATGTCTTCTAAAAATGGCCATTGAGTCAGGCGCACGAAATTTTCTTTTATCGATTCCAAGTCTTCTACATTGCTCAAAACTGGCAGTTCCTGGAAGAATTGATCCCAAAAAGGAATCATCCCCTTGTTTAAGGATGAAACCAAAAGTCGTCTTGCTTGCGTGAGTGCTTCTTCACGGTGAAGTGGGATTTCGGCATCTTTAAATAAACTTAACATTATTCCACCGCCTCTAAAACGACGTAGCCGTAAATTTGTTTGTATGTTTTTGTGTCTGACTTTGATTCAAATAAATGTTTCAAAATAGGGATTTCCGATAGTAGAGGTATACCCTTGCGGGCCTTTCCTGTGGTTTGAAAACCAATTTGAAAGATTTTCATGGGAACACCGATTTCTAAAAGTGCCGAGGAGATTTCTTTGCTACCACTAATCGCTTGGTCAACCGGGCGAGAGAATTCTGTTTCGTATTCCAAAAGAAGTTTTCCGTATGATTCAGTGATTTTCGTTTTGATCTTGAGACCTGCAAATCTCCAGTCAATCGGAGCGATAACAGCAGATCCCTGAACACCGATATTTTGATAAGGAATCTGTGATCCTATTTCTATTACCTGTGGCGTATTCAGATTAACCACGAGTTCAGGTTCAGCAAGTGAAGAAAGATCCATCTGGGATTTTTGAAGAAAGACTGTATTCTTATCAATAAGGTTTCTTATGCCGCTTACAAAAAGATCTGAAACGCTGGCCTGTAGCGTATCTAAACCAAGATGGATTTCTTTTCCATCCATTCTTTCTAGTTGAACCAGTTTCAATTTTAGACGGTAATTCTTATGACGAAGTCGTGAGTCTTGTTTAATAAAAGAAACACGGTAAAAGCCGGCGATTTGTTTTAAGAAATCAGCATTCGTTTCTCCTTCATAGAAACAAAGAATATCTAACCAGTCTGCCTGACATGTGACTGATGAGAATCCATTTCCATAAAGTTTTTTATAAATTTGGCCTACAATATGGTTTCTTAGCTTTGGATCGAGTGTAATTTTGAAAAAGACCTGATCTTGAAATTGTCCTTTAATCTTTTGTAGATAGAGATAATCTGAAAAATCACTTAGAACACCAGATGCGGTCATAATAGGACCTTTTATGTCGATGGTGAGATTTAAGTTTTTAAGGGCGTCTGCAAGCTGGAACGTTTTGAGAAATTTTTGCTTGGAGAGAACGTAGATACTGATGACTTCTTTGCCAGTTTTTTTCCAGACAACTAGATCCGTAAATCCCACCTTCTTGCCTTTAAGAAGGAGTTTTCCGGTTTTAGGAATAAATTTATATGAGATCACCCCTGGATTCCCAACGGAAAAGTTCTTCAGGCCTTGAAAACTGAGTTCTTTTTGTTCCCCCTTGGCCAAAATGACATCCGATTGAGGAACTTGCGCAAATGACGCTACAGGCAATAGGAAGAAGACTTTGACAATAAGGAGGCATCTGGTTAGATTGAGGAGCTTCAAATTTGAAATATTTAGATTATTCCTCGAGGAGATATTTATGGCTTCAAGAACCGCAGTAACAGAAAACCGTCGTAAGGCACACCACAGAGCTATGGGAGCAAAAAGAAAAGCTGCCAACCGCAATAAAGGTACAACTCCTAAGTTTGCTGTCCATGAAAATGGCGCACCTAAAGTAGTTAAAGCTGTTGCACATGTTGCAGTTTTAAAAGCACCTAGTGCTAAAAAAGCTAAAGTGTTTAAAGTAAAAGCACCTAAAGCTGAAAAAGCTCCAAAGGCCGCAGTTGAGAAAAAAGCGAAAGCTCCTAAAACTGAAAAAGCTGCAAAACCTACTAAGTAATTCATAAGTGCTCCTATGGGGCCTGAAATATTTTAAGTGATTCAGAAACAAATGAACGATCAACGGAGACTATTAAAAGGTCTCCGTTTTTTTTTAAGCAGAGATCTAACTTTCCTCTTTCATCTAATTCATCACAATTTGCGACTTCTCCTAACGAAATAAGATCCTCCGGAATTTGATAAGTTCCAATAAAGATGTCTTTCACAATTTGGGCACGGGATGGTTCGTCTTCATAAAAGACCTTGATGGGAGTTGGAGCTGCCTTGGCAGTGCTGGCAATTGTTACCAACGCAATAAAGCTAATAACGAATTTCATGGTCTAATCCTCTAGAGAGTGGAGCAAAGGTGAGCGTTTTTAGGAACGGCACGATTTCCCAGCTGTCGTATTTTAAGAGGGACTCTACTTCAGTTTCTTTAACCAAAACCGTAAATCGTCCCTCAGGTTCTAATGGAGATGTTTCTAACATGGCCTCCACCCTTTTCCGGGCACTACGCTGAAGAAGAAGAACCTTTTTTCCAGATTGAAATGGAGTGAGTAATTCTGCACGTACCTGTATTTCTACCCATCCTTCTGGAATAGACGAGACTGCGTCTACTTTTGTTTCACTTCCGGAAAATAGAGCGAAAAAAAAGATATTTGAAAGGACAATGGCGATAGCAAGTTTCATCCACCAGACTTTAGTCTTTGTATCTCTTTTCAAGATATTGCCAGCGATTTTGGAAATCATTTAAGTGGTCCTTTGTTCTATGCTCATAAAGTTTGTTAAGTAAAAAAAGCCCAAGAAATAATAAGCTAGAGGCCATTAGCGTGAGGATAAAAGGGAGGACAATATCGCCCCCTTCTCCTCGGCCTGGTAGGTAGGATTTGGTACGATGGTTTCGATACTGGAGGCGTCGATTTTCAGTGTTAGCAGATAGGGTCTCTTTAAAAAATAATAGGTCCATTTTTTACTCCTAATAATGGCCGAACCATCCATTCTTCTTTTAAATCCAAAGTCTGAACCTAGTTGGTAGGGATTAAGAAACATTTGGGGATCTATCGGGCAGCCACGTACTTTCAGGCCATTTAATTTCGCAAAGTAGAGTCCCAGTTCACCGGCCTGCAGACCCTTAGCAACTTTTTTTAACTTTTCAGCATTTCCAACAACCGGCCAAAGTGGGGGGTAAAAGATCGCTATCATTTGGGCACGAGAAACATTTTGTAAAAGCCAGTTCAAGCGACCCATGGACTTCAGATAAAGATGCAATTCGCCTTTGGTTTCTTTTACACAGAGAAAAAGTGTGGTGCGCTTTTTCATTGAACTAAAGTGATGTTGAAGCTCCAGACTACATAGAGTTAACAGACCACTAAGAGCGACTAGAATCAGGACACAAAAGAGAATGGCCTCACCTTTTTGATTCCTCATATTTTGCCACTAAGAGGTAAGTTGAAAGCATGCTTGCCTAAGTTAGGTAAGCGTCTCCAGCTAACCCTTTTGTGCTTAAGGATTACGTGCAATTTGCAACTAGCATCTACCGCTTGGGCGTAGTCTTTTGGATGATAAAGAAGGGTACTGGTTTGTAATTCAGTACCCTTTAGCCAAGCATTTTGCCGGCAAACAGTTGCCTGGTGAAAGGCCACTGCCTCGATCATGACTGCTACCATTAAAGTGAGAGCAAGGGTCCAGGCAATGAAGTTCATTTTTTGGTTGAGGTAATCGTGATTTCTTTAGTTATTTTCTGCTTCATCCCTTCTATTCGATTTTGGATGACGTCCCCAAACTGCTTAACAACGGTCAAACAGCAAATCCCAATAAGACTTGAAATGATGACGTACTCCATGATTCCCTGGCCTTTCTGGTTCCTAAATAGCTTTTTCATTTTTGCCTCCTTATGGCTGAGAGGGTTTTATGTGGGAGAAGCGTCTTTTTCAGTAAAAAGGCGCAAAGACCGAGTAGTTTGTTCGGATTTGAAATGTTTTGCTCAAAATGACGTAAGACCCTAAAATATTGATATGGAAGAAAATAACAAAGTTATCGTATTTGAAAAAAAAGAGATCATTCTCATCCTCTTGTTTGTGGTGGTTCTTATCATCACAAGCTTTACTCTCGGTATACAGCTCGGAAAGAAGTTGGCCTTGGAGGAATCTGGAATTAAACCAGAGGATCAAAAAACGGTTGAACTGAAATCCAGTATCGAAGAAGACGTTGAAAAAACAATTCAAGAAGATTCTAAACTTACAGACGAAGAGAAGCTAAAAAAACTAATGGATGAATCGAAGAATCGTTTATCAGATGAGCTTGAAAAGTTTTCAGCTAAAGATAAAGATAAAGATAAAGATAAAGATAAAGATAAAGTGGAGCCAAATAAAAGTGTTGAGCCTCAGACCTCAAGTGCCATGAATGGAAAATATACAATTCAATTAGGATCTTACCCAACTGTTGAGGAAGCGAAGCAATTTGCTGAAGGTTTCACCGTGAGAGGGTATAGTCCGATCATTAATGAGACATCACTTGATAACAAAGGGACATGGTACCGAGTAAGTCTTGGATTGTTTAGTAATGTTGAAGAGGCCAAGGCATATGTTAAAAATGAGCAAAGTTTATTCTCAGGTCAAGATTACGTAATTACCGAAATCAAATAAACCTAATAAAAAATGCCCATCTCAAAAGCTAATGAGAACCATCCAATCGAGAATGATCTATCTCCCTTACTTTCTGTTCCAATAGCGTCTCTCGTTACGTAACCAATATTGTAAGATGCTTTGCCGCCATAAAAATATTTGGTACTAGTTCGTTTATGAATCCCATAATTGGTTGAGAGGCCATATCCAGTATATTTTTGGTCAATATATGTTTCATCCATCGTTAGATAGTTTGTAAACACATCAACAGTCTCAAAAACATCTTCTGTCGGGTAGAATTCTGTAAGTAATTTAAAACGGTAACCAACGCCAGCTCCCATTCCTGAAAGATGATTCAAGGAATTATTTGGCCGCTGATATTTAGATTCATCATTTGGATTATCACTAGTCTGAGCGACTTGGTTCTGAGTGATTGCATTAAAGAAGGTGCGATGTTGGAAAAGTTGTACACCGTACCAGATCTGATTATATTTTTCAGTTCGGCGCATGTAATTAAATTCAAGTCCGAGGATATAGTTGATGCGCTCATAGTCTCCCGAGACGTGCCCGGCCACTGCGAATCTGTTCTTATCTTTTCCTGTGTATTTTCTTTGATCTCTAATTCCTAGATCTGTGTTCAGATCATACATCATGCTTTCATTTCTCAGAAACTTCTCAGGTCGTTTGATTAGAACATCTTCAGTTTCAGGATTTCTTTCTTCGTAACTAAGATCGAGAGGGCTTAAGGCAAAAGCACTTTGAGAAAATAAAATAAAAAGTATTAAGTATTTCATAGGTTACCTTGTCGCCAATGTTTCGAAGTTCTCACCCGGGAGATCTTCTAAACCCATAAAGTCGGCCAACTCAAGTTTTTTCACCAAGTGATCAAATTTCACATTCTCAGAGTTGATATGGGAATTGACGAGGTTATCGATACCGAGTTTGATATCAGCGTAGGTTGTGTTGCCTGCAATATAATTGTCTAAAGCAGAGTCATAGTTACTCTGAGCATTTTTATGTTGGAATTGAGCAATCTCAACTTTTTGCTCTAAAAAGCGAACAGTCTTATAAATAGTTCGAACTTTGACTTCAAGTTCACGACGAGTGTTAAAGAAGCTAATCTCACTAATTCGTTTTGAAAGATAAGCTTGTTGGTTTTCTCGAGCATTGAAGAATCCGCCCTCACCCAAGATCGTCCAGCGCATGTCAATTGAAGCAACAAGTTCTATGTTACGACTGTTATCCGAGGTTTGATAGTTCCAAGAAGTCCCTGAGGGATCAAAGCCTGTGCGATATGTTCCAAAGTTTAGTGCAAATTTTGGTAGGGGAAGGTTCTCTTTTAGTGTCTTTTCATAAGTTCGAGAGGCCACATCGTAGGAGACTTTAGCGTCCCGGTAAGGCTGACTTGATTCTTGGGACGCCTTGAGTGATTGCTCCATCGTCGTATTAATAGTTATATATTTAAGTTGTTCGGCAGACCTGTAGGAGCCTCGGTATTCATCACCCAAAAGGTTGGCCATTTTCTCTTCTTCAAGCCCGACTTCAAATAGTGATTGTTGATATTCAGTCTGGGATCTCAGGTATTCAGAGCGAGTCTGGTAATACTCCTGAGTTTTGATCTTTCTAAGTTGCAATTTCTCACGGGCCAAGCGGTGAATAAAAGATGTCTGGCGCAGTTGTTCTTGTTTAATGCGAAGAATTTCTTTGAAACGTATCAAATTAAAGTATTGATTGATGAGTGAGAATTTTAGACGCCTATGGGCTTCATTTATTTGTTGATTGCCACGGGTAAGGACTTGTTTCTCGTTTAAGTATTGTAGGTAATCTCTACCCCAGTTGAAAACGGTGTATTCATCGATGACTAAACCAAGGCTTCCAGTCGGAGCTTTTTGGGCCCCCATACCAGCAGAATTTTGGCTTGAATCATGAAAGCGGTCAACTCTGTGATTAGAACTCTGTAGTTCGAGTCCAATCGTAGGATACCAAAACTT
Organism: Bacteriovorax stolpii; assembly: GCA_945905815.1. Classification (GTDB taxonomy): domain Bacteria; phylum Bdellovibrionota; class Bacteriovoracia; order Bacteriovoracales; family Bacteriovoracaceae; genus Peredibacter. The sequence goes on from CAMDQH010000012.1 coordinate 26,484, forward strand.
TTGAAATACATCAGTTTTCAGAAGTTCAATCTGTTCACGCTGCTGAACCCGGATTTTTTCAAGTGGGTTTCTTCTGAAGCCTTCTTCGAGAACCGATCTAAGGTCTAAAGGACGACCTTCCTTGTCGTTGTCAGTTTCTCTGCCTGGATCAGATCTCTTAATACTCCAGCGGGATTTTTTCACACGAGTGTTAGTAGGTGCGGTATCAGTATCAGCTTGAAATGAAGATTCAAGAATAGCTAAGTCGTCATCTTGGGCATAGGCCTGAGTAATTAAAATAAATGAGATTAAAACGGCTTTTAACAAAGCTCATCTCCCGCAAAGAATGTGTGTGCGGAAAAGATTTAACATCAATAAATCCGAGAAGTAAAATCAGTTATTAAAGAGAAATTCCGGGACAGCCTGATCGGACAACGTTCTCTTCCATGGTTTCGATATTTAGGGCGGTAATATGAAGCTCGTTTTTAATTCTAACCTGATTAGAAAGTAGTCGACTGTGCATGGTGGTTCTTGCTTTGGGGCTTTTCCTAATTAAATCCTGGCTGCGCTGTAAAAGCGCATTTAGGCGCTGCTGAACCACTACTTTCTCAGATCTATCATTCAGTAGTTCTTTGCAGCGTAAGCTGAGGGACGGTTTAGTGATGGCATCTTGCATTAGATACTCATTCTGAGTAATTCCTAGACCACTAAACGCCAAAAGAATGACAGTTATAATAAGTTTCATATTCAAAGTTTAGCACGAGGCCGTGTTAACGCAAAGTTCAAAATCAGCTCTCAAATGGTTGTCGTAATTAGAGATTTTGTGTAGTTTGAGGGGTCAATTAAATTTTCAGGCCAAATATCTATGACATCTGTAGTTGTTCTTATTCCAGCACGTTTCGGGTCTTCAAGATTCCCGGGAAAACCACTCGCTAAAATCGCTGGTCGCTCGATGATCGAGAGAGTTTATACGAACTGTAAAAAAGCAGGTTTTAAAACTGCAGTGGTTACAGACAATGATGAGATTGAAGCTCACGTAAAATCTTTTTCGGGAGTTGTTCTTCGTGTGAATGATGATGTTCCTTCAGGTTCAGAAAGAATTGCTTTGGCCTATCAAAGATTTTTTCAAGATGCGAAAGCTGATCTTGTGATTAATGTTCAAGGTGATGAGCCATTACTTAATGGAGAAATTTTAAAAGAACTAGCGGCCTTCCATTTAAAAAGTCCATATCCCATCACCACTCTTTTGCGGGAACGTTCAAGTCGTGAAGAAGATTTTATAAATCCCAATGTGGTAAAAGCATTGTGGTCTGAAAAAACAAAACAGTGTTTCTATTTTTCACGACAGCCACTCCCATATGACCGTGATGGGGGAAGAGATTTTAGTTGGTATCACCACATCGGCGTCTATAGTTACAGGCCGGATGCACTTCTGGCATTTGTGAAGCTGCCTATGTCAAAACTTGAAGACCTTGAAAAATTAGAGCAATTGCGTGCATTAGAAAATGGTTATTCTCTTGGTGCGATACTTACCACTCAGAAATTAATGGGTGTGGACGTGCCGGAAGATATTAAAAAAGTAGAAGGGGCCCTCAGTGAGTAAGAAAAAATATATTTTTATTACAGGTGGAGTTGCAAGTTCACTTGGCAAAGGACTGGCCGCGGCCAGCATCGGGTGTTTGCTTGAGCACCGTGGGATTAAAATTAATATGTTGAAGATGGATCCATACATTAACGTTGATCCAGGAACGATGAGTCCCACCCAACACGGTGAAGTTTATGTCACAGATGATGGAGCAGAGACAGATCTGGATTTGGGTCACTATGAGCGCTTTACGACTTTGACTCTGACTCGTGAAAATAACTTTACCACGGGTAAAGTTTATCTTCAGGTTATTGAAAATGAACGTGAAGGAAAGTATTTGGGAAAAACTGTTCAAGTGGTTCCTCATATTACGGATGAAATTAAACGTCGTATTCATGTGGCGGCTGAAAAATGCGATTTGTTGATTGGCGAGATTGGTGGAACTGTTGGTGATATTGAATCATTGCCTTTTATGGAAGCTATTCGTCAGTTTGCTGGAGATGTGGGGACAGAGAATGTCCTGTTTGTTCATTTGGTTTTAGTCCCTTATATTGCTGCTGCAGGAGAGTTGAAATCAAAACCTGCTCAACACTCAGTCAAAGAATTAAGAACGATTGGATTATTTCCAAATATTATTATCTGTCGTGCGGACCGTGAAATTGAGAAATCGATTTTGGATAAGATCTCATTGTTTTGTAACGTTCCTAAAGAGAACGTCTTTCAATCAATTGATCTTGATCTGATTTATAAAGTGCCGCGCTCGTTTCATGATCAGGGACTGGATAAAAGAATTACAACACTTTTAGGCATGTGGGCGACTGAACCGAACATGGCCGATATTAACAAGGTTATTTACAACGCAGAAAATCCACTAAGAGTGGTTAATATTGGAGTTGTAGGAAAATATACTGAGTTGATTGAATCTTATAAGTCATTAGATGAAGCATTAAGGCATGCGGCGATTGAAAATCAAGTGAAGTTAAACCTTATTTATATTGATGCCGAAGATTTAGAAAAAGGCGCTAACACTGATCTCTTAAAATCGGTAGAAGGCATTTTGGTTCCTGGTGGTTTTGGGGCCCGTGGAACCGAAGGAAAGATTAAGGCCATCCAGTACGCCCGCGAAAATAAAAAACCATTTTTTGGAATTTGTCTTGGCCTACAATTGTCGATTATCGAATTTGCGCGAAATGTAGCGGGAATAAAAGATGCTACATCTACTGAATTCACTGATAAAGGTAACTTCGTTGTTCATTATATGCATGGCCAAAGTAAAGATGGTGCCAAAGGCGCTAGCATGAGACTCGGGGCCTATGATTGTGACTTAAAGGAAGGAAGTCTTGCGCATAAAGTATACGGAGCACATAAAATCTCTGAAAGACATCGCCATCGTCTAGAAGTAAATAATGAATACGTTTCAAAATTAACTGAAAAAGGTCTGGTGGTTTCTGGACTCAATCCGAAATTAAATCTAGTAGAAGTTATTGAATTGAATGATCATCCTTTTTTCATCGCTTGTCAGTATCACCCGGAATTTAAGTCGAGACCATTTACGCCTCATCCACTTTTTGCTTCATTTGTGAAAGCAAGTGGTAAACTCTAAAGGAATTTGTATGAAAAAGATGGACTTCTATATTGGCCCTTGCGTGATTGAAAGCGAAGATCTTGCTAAGCAGATAGCAGAAAGAATCGTGAAAGATCTTGAGCCTTTTAAAAATGAAATCACTCTTCATTTTAAAGGAAGCTTTGATAAAGCGAATCGTTCTTCTTTCACATCATACCGTGGACCTGGAATAGAAGAGGGTCTTAAGATCTTAACTATGGTCAACAAGGAATTTGGTCTGCCTACGCTGACTGATTTTCATTCTCCTGAGCAAGCAGAAATAGTCGCAAAATATGTAAACGTGTTGCAGGTTCCAGCATTCTTGTGCCGACAGACGGATATGATCTTTGCAGGTGCTGAAGCTTGCAAAAAATATGACCGTGAATTAAAGATTAAGAAAGGTCAGTTTTTGTCTCCGGAAGAAACTAAAAATATTGTGGATAAGGCTTCGCACTTTCTACCAAAGAATAAGATTCTTTTAACAGAGCGTGGTTCATCATTTGGTTACAATAACCTTGTAGTAGATATGGCCTCATTTCAGATCATGAAATCGTTTGGTGTGAGAGCGATACACGATGCTACCCATTGTGTTCAGCGGCCAGGTGGGCTTGGTACAGCGACCGGTGGCAAGCGTGAGCAAATTTTAGTTCTCGCTAAAGCAGCAGTGGCAGCAGGTGCCGACGGTATTTTCATGGAATGTCATCCTAATCCAGATAAGGCCTTGTCAGACTCAGCGACAGCTCTCCCACTTGATCAGGTGAAGAGTATTGTTGAAAAATTATTAAAAATTAGAAGAGCGGTGGAAGAATGAGTTTAAGAGCAACGGCCAAGCGCTTTGAAGAAAAACTTAAAAAAATCAAAGTCGTTTGTTTCGATTTGGATGGCATACTTACTGATTCGCATGTCTGGTGGGCTAGCGAAGAAGTCGGATTTAACCGCACGTTTTGTATTTATGATGGCTACGGAATGAAAGTTCTCATGAAAGCAGGACTTAAAGTTGGAGTCATTACAGGCGGGAACAGTGTTTCAGTGAAAAAGCGTGTTGATCAGTTAGGCCTAGATTTTTGTTACGCAGGAAACGAAGATAAGCGTTCAGCTTTTTTAGATTTGCTGACTCGATATAATGTTACTTCAGAAGAAATCCTTTATATGGGGGATGAGCTTTTTGATATGCCTCTTTTAAGGAAGGCAGGGTTCTCAGCGACCGTTCCGAATTGCTCTGATGAGGTTAAGGAAGCTGTTGATTACGTCACAATTAAAGAGAGTGGCAAGGGCTGTGCACGTGAAGTGATTGATCTCGTTCGCTATGCTCAAGGCATAGAGCCTCACAACGAGGACTTTTAATGCTTGGGAAGAAACTTTATAAGACATCCATGCTGAACTTCTTTAGACTCGGAATTGTCGCAATAGTGATTTTTTTCTTTAATGACTTTTATCTTGAAACGTTTACCTATGAGAACTTTCAGGCGGATGGTCGTTTCAAGGTTCTTGATGTGATTGATTATCATTTTAGGTATCCTCATGAGTTCATCATCTTTTTATGCCTCATTCTTATCCCTGCGATCTATTATGGTTTGATTAGAGGTGTTCGATTCATGGAGAAAGGTTTTGTTTATAATAGAGGGCTGCCATTTTTTAATCATGCAGTTTTATATTCTGATATAAAGACCTACAAGCTGCTACATCCGAAGATGGCCATTTCAATTCATTCACTCAAGGGCGACGTCTTTGTCATTGCAGATAATTCAGTGGAAAGGGTGATCGCGATTCTAGATCAGCATAATATAAAGGGAGATCTTGCCCAGGATGATTATGTTCGTCTTATTGGAAATTTTAAGAAGTTCTTCGTGATGATTTTTGGGTTTACTATTTTTATATTTGTGATTAAGAGGCTTGGTTTATTTCAGAATTAATTTCCCCTTGGAATTATTAGATTTTTGCACACCAGTTAGGGTGTGATAACCGAGACCGTACTTGACTGAAATATCATGAGTTTCCACATTTTAATCTGCAAAGCACCTGAGTGGGATTAATAGAAATATTACTAAAAAATTCACTAATAAATTTTAACTTAATAAAAGGACAAAATTTGGAAAGGAAATTATTCCAATGCAGCAAGGTTATTACTAATAGATAAGCTTTTTGCTTTGTCTAAACGATTCCAAATTCCCATCCAATCATCAGAGACTTGAGCGGAATTTCTCATAATTAGTATCAAATCATGGCCAAAATCAGAAAATTTACGAAGGTCCTGATAAAGTTCACGACTGGCGATTCTTGGGTCCGTTGAAAGTTCCCAAAAAGCAGGTTTAAGAAATTCTCTACCAAATTTTTGTTCAATAAGATTTCGTTGTTTTTCCCATTGAAAATGTTCCGGAACAATCACCAGTGGTATATTCGGCATATAATGATGCTTAAGCTGACCGGGTGCCACAGGACTTTCTGCATATTCAACTGTCGCTTTAATATTGTGTACGGCCAATATCTGTTTTAGTGTTTGCGCCGTAAAATGTCCTGGTCGGTATATGAGAACTTTCCATCCATCACTATGTTTTTCAATTCCAGCGACAGTCGATTCAATCCCAACCTGACAAGGACCTCCATCCAAAATAGAAACGTCATCACCGAACTCATGAAAAACGTGACTTGCTTGACTGGGAGAAGTTTTTCCAAATTTGTTAGCACTTGGTGCTGCGAGACCACCATCAATAGTAGAGAGCAGCTTGAGCGTAAGTTCATGCTGAGGGCAGCGAAGCCCAACAGAATCAAGACCTGAAGTAATTAATGAATTAACAGAGTTTTTTTTCTTGGCAATTAATGTCAGAGGTCCAGGCCAGCAGGACTTCGCCAAGATTTCATGCACCACAGTCCAATTGCCGGTTAGTGATTTAGCCTTTTCAATTGAATCAATATGAACAATTAAGGGATCAAAAAATGGACGCTCTTTAGTTGAAAATATTTTTCTAAGACCAGCTTCAGAATAGATCCATGCTGCCAGGCCATAAACGGTTTCAGTAGGTATAGCGACAACATCACCTTTAATAAGAAGCTCTCGTGCCAGATTGATATCTACAGTTTTCAAATTTACTCGCTTACAATACTGGCCGGTTGCCGGGAACCAACAGAACGTTTGTAGTTATCAATAACGCCCATACCCCTAAATTGTCCAGAGGAAAAAGAAGTTACGAACTGATTGTTTTGTGAGGTCGTTGCCTTGATTTGACCATGAATAAAGGTATTTTCCTCTCCAAATAGCGAGGTTAAATCACTCAAAGAGTCAGCGCGTTTATAGTATTTAGTCAGGAAGGTCTTAAATTTTGCCAGTGAAGGTTGAAGCGAATGTTGCTGGTAATCGGCCTTAAAATCGAGGAAATGGTTTCCAATGGTTTTTACACAAAGCTCTGCACCGATTTGACCAGACCTCAAACGAACATAGCGAGTCGCTTCGTTAGTCCACTCCGTTAATTTATGAGAACCACATACTTTTACAATCGAAGTAAATAAGTCATTGAGCGGTAGCTTTAGTACATTTTCAAAACCGGCCTTTTCGACTCGAAGATTTGACTCAACCATAATCGGACCTTTAAGCTGCTCAGAACGTATGATGGACTTATAATCTTTTGGCAGAGTCGTGAAAGAATCTACAAACCAAATGACATCATTTTTAAATTTTTTATCAAGCCAACGATCTGTTCTCGCGGCTTCATAGCTTTGTTTCATTACAAAAGAGAACTGCTCGGTACTTTCAATCCGGGTAATGTTTGGATCAGATGCTTGGGGATGAGTGGCTTCATATTCTAAATTGACTTGGCGATTATAAAGAGCAGCATCTTTAGTTCCAATGGGGAATTTAAAAACTTTATAAACGACGGCAGAAAAGATGCGGCTAAAAATGTTTTGAACGACTTTCATATTCTGTGCATAGCTCTTAAAGAAAACTTTCACAGTACTATCTTTTATCACGCGGACTTGTTCTGTTTTACTTTTTGCGAGGCGGCCCCAAATCAAAAGTGTTCCGCGCTGAGCGAGTTCAGATGACTCGTGTTCGTCCAGTTCAACGACGTAAGGTTCAAGTGAGGCCACATGGCCATATCCATGAATGATCGTATTAAGTTCTTTACCCTTGGCGTGATCTTGAATTACGTGTTGCCACTCAGGCGCACTTAATCCAAGTGTAAACTCTTTGGCCGAAGCATATTCATAAGCAAGATCATAATTCATAATCGTAAGTTTAAGGAGTTTTAGGAAATCGACTTGAAGACTTACGTTGGCCCCAACACTTACAGTTTGTTTTGACTTAGCACTAATTCGGAATTTTTCACTGGTAGCATCCAGGACAGTTCTGTTTTGTATAGAAACCATGTTCTGATATGAATACTGAGCAAGAATTCCTCCAGCAAGAGAAAAACCGTAGTATGGTGGACTGGCAATCATTCCACCTGCACTGGCGGTCCAGTTATCATCGCGTTTAATAATTTCTTCATTATTCATACGACTAATACTCGTCGTGTTTAACTTCAAAAAGGGAAGAAAGAGTTTAGAAAAGTCTGCGCGCAAACCTTCATTGTAAGAATTTGCATAATGGTAGTAAGTATAAATCCGCTTAAAAGTAACTCCTGCGAAGGCACCAATTTCGACGTCACTCATTGATGTTATACCTGCTTCATTTGAACGTTGAAGAAAGGTTGTTGCTTCAATATCAAAGGTAAAAGTGTCCTGAATAAGCCAATTGCTTCCAAAAAGGTTAGGGGTTACTTGTCGGTCGGCCCACACATGAACAACGCCGAAAGGTTTTTGCCAGCTAAAGCCAGAGAAGTTTTCCGTGCCCATGTTAAACTGGCGATTTAAAAAATCTAAATTTGAAACTTCTTGTCGTCCAATTTCTTGATGTGAAGCTTCAAGGTGACCGCGGATCTGTTCATAAAGAAGTGATTGTTCACCATCGGTTGGAAATGGATTATTAAAATCCCCGGCACCACTGCTTGTGCCTAAAAGATTGACTCGGATTTTTTGCGCATACTCATCAACTTTTGAGTCATCTGAAGCCGTTAGAGATTTACTTGTGAGTTGAAAGCTTTTCAATTGAGGCTGATTAAGATACTGTTCAAACTGTGGATTTAATTTGATGTAATTGAACTCTGAAGCATGCGCTTGCAGCACTATTACGCTAAAAATAATCATCCATACATGGATCATAAGGAACTCCCTAGGCCTTCATTGGCAGGTCATCATATGTAGATCGGATGATTTGGAGAGAAAATTTAATCTCACCCTCGGACTTAACTCTTTGATTTCCCTTTTGCTGGGAAAATTATGGAAAGTGAACAGACATGGATGATCAGCAGTTTAAAAAATTCCGCGACTTACTAGACCAAAGTTATCAGTGGCCGGATTACTATGAATTTAAATTTATTTTGAAAGTTGATGAAAGGCTTGAAGCCCTTAACAAGCTGCAAGGATTCACAATTACTGAAACCCCGTCTAAAAAAGGCAATTATATCTCGATAAATGCCCGAAAACTGATGAAGAGCACTCAGGAAGTTCTGGATGTATATCAAGTGATGAGTACTATTAAAGGTATTATGAGTCTTTGAGGGTTAAAATATGAAATACAAGACAGCTTTGGTATTGGCCGGTGGTGCATTCGGAACATCAATAGGTTTCGTTCTCACACAAAATTTTCAAAAAGTGATAATCAAGGTTAGATCCCAGGATATTTATGACGAAATAAATCGTGGTGAAAATACAACTTATCTACCTGGCCAAAAACTTCCGTCATCTATTAAAGCCGCTCTGACTTGGGATGAAGTGAGGGAGCTTCAGGAAGGCGAAATTGAATTAATGATTTCAGGTCTACCCATGGCCGCTATTGACGATTTCTGCCGTGAAAATCTTTCTGAATTAACTAAATTATTAGATACCGGAATTCCTCTCGTGAGTTTAGCGAAAGGAATTGACCATGCCACACTAAAACTTCCAGATGAAATTTATAACACTCACTTTTCTGCCTATCGCAAACAATTGATGTATTTATCTGGTCCTTCTTTTGCAAAAGAAATTCTCGCTAAACAAATCACCATCGTTTCTCTCGCGGGTGAGGATAAAGTAAATCTTCTAAATGCCTGCGATATGTTAGGAACTGCTTTTTTTAAGGCCTTACCTACGACGGATGTGAAGGGTGTTCTTTTGGGAGGATCCCTTAAAAACGTTATCGCCATTGCTGGCGGAATTATGGAAGGCCTAGGTTACAACCACAACACTCGTGCGGCACTTATCACTCGGGGAATAGTGGAGATGCTTCGGTTCGGAACTTATTTTGGAGCAAGGCCAGGAACATTTTATGGCCCATCCGGAATGGGAGATTTGATTCTCACTACAACGGGAGAACTTTCTCGAAATAAATCTTTTGGAATTGAAATAGCTAAAGGCAGAAAACCTGAGGATATAATCCGTGCTTCAAGATCAGTCGTGGAAGGTTACAAAACTGCCAAGGCAGCTCATTTACTGGCCGAGAGTAAACATATTAGTGCCAGGATTTTTACTGGAATTTACCACGTACTTTATTTGGAGCATGACCCTAAAGAAGTGGTGCAGGCACTCATGATGCTCCCACCCAAATTTGAAGATGATTAAAAATCTAATTCAGTGATTTTTCGATTTTTCCAATACTGATTGTTTCCCCGAGGAAAACAACTTCACCATTTGTTTTTTGCACAAAATAAGCTGGAACACCTACAGCGCCGTATCGTTTTAAATATTGTGTGATGTTATCATCACGTCTGGTCCAGTCGGCCCGAAGTAATGTGATATTGTTCTTTTTTGAGAACTCTTCAAAAGCATCTGTTTCAAAAACTAACTTCTTATTCACTTTGCACGTAAGGCACCACTCGGCGGTAAAATCCATGAATACAAGTCTGCCTTTTTCCTCTTCAAGTTTTGATTCTGACCATGGTTTCCATAGACTCGTTTTAGAAATGACCGGGCCAGATAGAGGCTTCATTTCAAGATTTTTCATGGCGAAAACTGTCATCGTCAATGGCAATATAAAAACACCAACCAGTGCAAGTTTGTTGCATGAAATTTTCTTCATAAAGAAAAAAGCAAAAAACCAAAAAGCAAATATAAGATTAATTTTCCAACTGATGATATCGAAATTCACCAGACTAACAAAAACATCATAAAGCCATACGACAGTGGCCAGTAGTGATAGGCCTAGAAAATATTTTAATTTTTCCATCCATGCACCTGGTTTAGGGAAGATGCTTAAGCTCTTAGGTATAATCGCAGTTAGGAGGAAGGGAAATGCTAGTCCCAATCCAATGAAAAAGAAAATAAGAAAAATGGTTGATGAACTAGTCGTAAAGGCAAAAGTTAGGGCAGTTCCAAGAAACGGTGCCGAGCATGGAGTGGAGAGAATAGTTGTAAGAACTCCTCCGAAGAAATCTCCCGCAATTCCTTCTTCAGTTTGCGCGTTGCCTAGTTTGGATCCACCAGGAGTGAAAAATTCAAAAAGGCCAAAAAGATTCAGACTTAAAATAAAAAGAATCAACATCATCGCAAAAATAAAAACGGGTGATTGCAGTTGGAAACCCCAGCCAACTTCTTCGCCTGTTGCCTTAATCGCCACAATGATTCCAGCAAAGGCCATGAAGGTCGATATCACTCCCGAGGCATAACTAAGATTGTGTCTGAGAAGTTGTTTTTTCGAGTAACCCTGATGCTTAATGAGGCCAAAAAGCTTAAGCGAAATAACTGGCAGTACACAGGGCATAAGGTTCAAAATGAGTCCACCCAAAAAAGCAAACATCAGATATTGGAAAAAGTTCATGTCTTGCGTTGGGCCTACGTCCGTCGTTGAAAAAATCTTCTTTTGATCAAGTGGTGTGAGCTTTTTATAAAAATCATCCAGCGTGGGGGATGCATTTGAGAAGTCTTTAATTTTTAAAATAACTTTTTGAGTGTTACTTAGGCCAGGTGCATTTAACAAAAATGGCAGATCATAGTTTTGTTTGAAACCACCATTTGCCGGAAGAGGAACAGCGGGTTCCTGATATTCACCATCCCATTCAATTTCAGTCTTTCCGTAAAGGGTATCACCTTCCACATAAAGTGTTTCACGCTTGTAACCAAAAGGTGGCGAGGGAAAAGCAGTTAAAAGTGAAAGTCTTTTGGGCAGCTTTGTATTTTTTAACCCTTTCATAGAGTAATGGAGAGTCAACAGATTCTGATCTTTCACGCGAGTTAAATAAAATTCGAAGTTCGACGGCAGAGCTGCATCGGCCGGAAGATTTTTAAATGCGTTCTGTAATTCAGAAACCGAATAGGGTGACCATCCTTTGCGATTGGCCGCTGAAGATTGGTCTTTTTCTAATCTCAGGTCTGCTTCACCTGGGATACATATATCCTTACAAATCAAAAGCGTAATATGAACATCAACAGCTCCTTTAACATCATCGAAAAAGAAGTGTTGGAGCCCTTCATAGCCAATGGTCAGGATATCCCCGGCCTCTATGTGCTTTTCTGGTACTGGCCACTCATAGGCCTTTAAGACGATAGGCTTTTTGTCAGAAGAGGAAAATTTAAACGACGAGGGAAGTCCAGCATCTCCAGGATTTTTCCAATAAGTGTGCCATCCTTCATCATGATTGACTGAAACAACTAATTTGTTATCAACTCTCTGTAATGAAACAGTCGCGTGTTCCTCGGCAGCAAAGAGTGAACATGAAAATAAAATATAAAAAAACATAAACTTCAGCATACTGACCCTTTGTAGAACCTGTCCCCCTAAGGCATAATAGAGGAGGAGAAAAAAATGAGTTTTCCATCTAAAATTATATGCCTCACTGAAGAAACCGTCGAGAGTCTGTATCTAATGGGCCGATCTGACCTAATTGGTGGCGTTAGTAAGTACGTCGAAAGGCCGACTGAGGCAAAAACCAATCATCCCATCGTAAGCCAATTCGTTCGCTCGGATATTGAACAGATCATTGACCTAAGACCAGATCTTGTCATTGGTTTCTCCGATATCCAAAAAGATATTGCCCGTGAGCTCATATCCAGAGGATTAAACGTTCTGGTTACAAATCAGAGATCATTGCAAGAAATCCTAGATCAAATTCTTTTATTGGGCCGCTTAATCGGGGAGGAAAAGAAGGCCAAGAAACTTGTGGATGATTTTTCAAAGAAACTTGAAAGTTTCCGCGAGAAATCTAAGCTCAAACCTAAAGTGAAGGTCTATTTCGAAGAGTGGGATGAGCCAAGACTAAGTGCCATTCAGTGGGTTTCAGAATTAATTGAGGCGACTGGAGGCGAGAATATTTTTAAACATAAAATAGGCAGCCTTGCGGTCCAAAGAGCAGTAACTGATTCAGAAGTTGTGGCCCTTAACCCAGATATCATTATTGGATGCTGGTGTGGAAAGAAGGTAAAGACGGATTCATTTGCTCAAAGACCCGGTTATAGGGAAATAACTGCGATAAGAAAAAATCAAGTTTTTGAAGTGGATCCCGCAATTTTTCTTCAGCCCGGTCCGGCACTCTTTGTTGACGGATTAGATCAATTTTTTGGCCTTTTGGCAAAAATCTCCTCGTGCGCTTGACGACTCAATTAATGAGATCATATTTGTACTTATGGAACGGTTTTTCGTAAAAATTTGTATTATTTTTATTTTCTTGGTCTGTACTGGATGGGCTTTCGCTGACCAACAGTCTGATCAAATCAAACGACGTGAAGAGATTCGAGAAGAAGTTCACCAGCGAATTCGCGATATGCTTCTTAATGGAAAAGCTGACGATCCAGATATGTTCAAAGATTTAGAAGAAGAACTTGGCAGTCTTATGTCTGATTCTTTTTCTGGGATGAATCAATTCCGTGGCGGAAATCCTGTAAATTACAAATCAGAGTGGCTTGAAACTAAGATAGGAAGAACTCTCGCAATTACTCCTAAAGATAAAGATCAGAAAATAAATGTCGATGTAAATGCCACTGTGATTACTATCAAAGGTGATTCGCTACAAAAAACAGCGACTTCAACATTTTCATCTGCCTTTACTAATAGCTTCCCAGTGCCTGATGACTGTGATGGGACAAGAGTGAAGATGAATTCAAAGGACGGAAAACTATTGATCGAGCTTCCTTTCAAGTCTTTAAGATCTGTAAAAGCGCCTGTAAAGAAAGAAGAGGAAAGAAAACCACTTCCTCCATTGCCCGGTGCAGTTGAAATTTAATTACTTCTGAATAGAATGGGCCATGTGAAGAATCTGGGTATTAAAGTTTCCTATCATTGTCCCCTTGGTCGAAGAAAATGGCGGGATATTAAAAAACATGTTGGCCGTTTTAATATCAAAGCCCGTGATAATAGTTGAAACGATCATTGTTTCTGTTGGACTAATTTCTTTCATATAAACAACTGCATAGTTTCGGTAAATAAGTTGGGTAAAGTTCGACATATCTAAAATCAGGTAACGCTCTTTGCCTGTGCCCTTAAGTGCAGCTCCTTCATCTTTCAAATAATTTGATAGTTGAATTCCAAGAGTCGCGGCCGAAACTTCTTTAACCTTGAAATCAAAACTTACTTTAAATGGAATACCATAAGCTTTAACTCGATTCGTAACGTTCCAAATTTCAGCAGTCTTCTGAGAAATAGAAACAGCGTTAAGCATATCTGAAATAAAATTTGTCTTGGTCATTTTTAAAAATGAAAGATCATTAAAAGATTTATTACTGATGAAAGCAATTTTGGAAGCAATCATTTGTATGTTGTTTGAATATAGGTCTGAAATTTTTGGAATATCTGTCAGACTTAATTCTTTTTTTCTGAATTCAGATGGCGTAAGCCATTCTACTGCCATTTGAATGTTGCCGTCTAATATGATGCTAGGACTAACTGTAAAATCAATACTTCTCTCTTCAGTCTGGGCAAAACAAATTGCATTGAAGAAAAGAGCGAGCGAGATCAGTGCCAGATGGAGGGCCTTCATCATGATTCCTTTAGGATATTTATTAGGGCGAATTTACATCCCATAGGGAAATTCTTCATTAGACAAACTCTGAATGTGTAACAATTCTAGGATGCCTAAGTATCTGATTTTTTATGGTTAAATGTAACAATCGATTTTTTCTCATGATCCAACCGATAAGTCCGATAGGGAATATGTGCGTAAAACCCGATCCCGGAGGCCTTGTATGGCAAAGACATTAGCGCTTTTTTTCGTTCTTGGTTTAATGGTTAGTTGTGCTTCTCATCGTAATGAGAGAGCGATTTCTTCTGTTGATCAGGCCGAGACTGAAGCAGGATATCGGCACGAACGTGGATCTATGTATAGAGATGGTTCTCGCTAATTGCCTAGAGGCTTTTTTCGGACTTCAATACATCGTTTAAAAGATTCAAGAGTAAGAGAGGATTAAAAAGCCTCTCTTTCTTATTTTAGGGCTTCTTTTGCCAATCGGGAACGTCTGAAACTTCTTCCAAAACTCGCTTATATGAATCAAGTCTCGAAAGAATATACTGGGAATCTTTTTGTTCTAGGTCAAGCTTCTGAAAGAAGCATCCTTTGTTGTTCTCTTCATGGTTACAGCTCACAAATTTACATTTTGTAGCGAATTCCTGAATGTCTGAAAAACTCTGAATCAGTTCTTCTTTTGTCAGGTCACTTAAACTCATGGAACGAATCCCTGGGGAGTCGATCAACGCAAATTTTTCACCATCAATAAGTTCCGCCCATGTTGTGGTATGAGAACCTTTATTGGCGCGATTAGTTTCACCGCTTAGAAGTTGGATTTTACCTTCAGAGAGTTCAGTTATCAGGCGGCTTTTACCAACACCTGATTGCCCAACTAAAATGGCCGTTTTACCTTTTAGTTTCTCTGAGAGTTCAGAAAAACCTTGATCAAGATATTTTTGTTTATACTTTCCATCCTGGGCGGAAACTTCAAAGCACTCAACGTTTAACCATTTAAGTCTCTCAGCTTCAAAGCTAATATCAAATTCACCGGACTCATAGAGGTCCATCTTGTTAAAGATCAGATAGGCCGGAATATCCCAATATTCAGAACGAACCAGATAGCGGTCAACGAGCCCTCGTTTATACGCCGGTTTATCAGCGCTGCTTACAACTAACAAGACGTCTACGTTACTCGCAATGACACTTTTTTTCTGAACACGCGGAAGATTTCTAAAAATAGAGTTGTTTCGTTTAATAACTTTTTCAATGACCCATTCCTGGCCGGCCACTGGGGGAGGAATAAGTTCCACCCAATCACCCACAACGATATGGTCTTCTTTAAGCAAGATTGCTAAGGCGGTAGCCGTGACCATCTCTTTATTGTCTGAACGCTGACAGTCAAAATGTCTTTTGGAGGATCTAAAAATGCGGGCTTTGATTGTCATATATGTTTTGATCGTAGCATAAATCCTGACTACCTGATTGACAAGATTTGAACCGGTCGTTAAAGTTAGGCCCTAAATGCCCTGAATCATAAACTCCTTGGAATCAATGGATTTTAACGCTTTCTTGGTACTATGCGCACCGGTAGCTCAGCTGGATAGAGCAACCGATTTCTAATCGGTAGGTCATAGGTTCGATTCCTATCCAGTGCGCCATTTAAAAAAGCCCCAAGTGTTTGATTGGGGCTTTTTTTTGTCTAATTTCTTAGATTTCTATACATGAATTTAATGATTAGTGATTCCTGATTCGAATCGCTTGGTATGCGCCATTCAAAAAACTAATTTCGCCTTCCATAAAGTTGAGTCACCATTTTCTGACAACTAGGACTCAGGGAAGAGTAAACATTTCTCATGCAAGATCGAAACTGGTCTAGGTCCTCTCGGGGATGGCGGCAACCCAAGATCTCCAGTTCCTTAAAACAGGATCTTGAGGTTTTAATTTCTCCCGACGTCGCTTCTGTGGATTTCATGGTTGCCTCATCGATTGATGCTTGGGCCATTAGGGATGTTAACAACGTTAAAATAATTACTAATTTTTTCATAAATATCCTTTAATTAAAGAAAGTTTTTACCAATATTTCCCATCATGTAACCTACGGCATAAGGAACTGAATATGGTCTGGTTGGAGTTGATGAGGAGGAATGGGTGTAGCCGAGCTTATGTAACCATTCATGAAAGAGATTTCCGGCAACACTATTCTCTTTAAAAGAATTAAAGAACTTGGTGTTAACCCAAATACGTCTTGTACCTCCGTTAGTGTAGCCAACAACGGTATTGGCAGCGTAGTAGAGCTGAACCTCTAAATCCATTGTATTGTTCTTAATCGGCTTAAGAGTTTCGGCTGCATCAAGAATCGTTTGGTAGATTTGTTGATTTGTTCTGCTTTTATTGTCAATAAAAGCTTTTTGTCCGTTATAGGTGAAATTCACAACATCATTTTTAAATTTTTCAGTTGCAACCACTAGTTTAACGATTTCTATCGCCTTGTTATATTTTTCTTCCTGAGCGGCAGTAAAACTGACAAGAGTAATGTTGGTGTCAAAGCTAAGTGCAAGAGCAGGTAAATTTGAATTTGTAGGTGTTGGTATTGGTGGGCCGGGTACAATGTTATTTTCATGATCCCCTATCACTGGCACTCCTTGAGCATCCTGCTTACTACTTGATCCCCTGTCAGACTTGTTGCATGAGACGCTGAAAAGCGACATCATGAGAAAAATTGCTATCAGTTTTTTCATTTACCTTCCTTGGTATAAAAGATGGCAGCCCTGCCGTCTTGTTTATCTAAGATGGGCCATGATCACACAGACTAATTTTGTCTCGAAGGGAGTAAGATCTTCCGTGTGAAAAATGGTAAGTGATTGATTTATTTCTATGGATGCAGAGATGTCAAGTTTCCACATTCCTATAAGGTTCTTGAGAGGTAGATTCTTTCAACGTTTATAAGTGGCAAAGTCAAGAAATGACGTCCTGAAAATAACGAGGTTTATGCCGGCACAGCAAACCAAGATATTGCAATTAATCCAGTTTTAACTCAGTGGGTCCCTAAATTCTTGTAGCTTCATTGCCAAAAAATGGTCCCTTTATATGGGGTTTACGTGGATTTGATGGACGAAAGTGCCTTGGGTATCTTAGAATTTTCTTTGGAATATAATTTCAAAATAATAATCATGGAAGATTTGGAGTTATCTTGAAAACGTTAATGGCACTTTTAGTCCTTATAATCTCTACTCATACCCTCGCCGATTCTGTGAGCTTGCATTTATTTCGTTCTCCATTAGGAATTAATTGGGCGACGCCTTGGGAAATGACTGTTTCAACTCTTAAGAACTCAGTTGCCAACACGCATGGCAAACGCGCCTTTTCTATTAGCCACGTTTTTGCTGAAATTAATTGCAACTCAACGAATGAACATATTTACCGTGGACAAACTTCTATTGAGAATTCAGGTGAAAGGGATCTCCTTTTCAAAAAGAAATATGGCATGGGTGTCATGTTCTTCACCTATGAAGGTAAGTTTGAAAAAGATGAGACAATTTTAAATGACATGGCCCCCTATGAAGGGTCTGAAAGACGTGGAACTTTTACTGCAATTGTTAACCCTGCAACTTGTCAGCGCATGCTTCGTTACGTGCGTGAGTATGAGGAGCGCGGCTACGGAAATATCTATTCAGGACTTCAGGCCGATCCTTTAAAAGGTGAAGGGTCCGGCTGTTCAGCCTTTGCAGTTAGCTTTCTGAGAGTTGGCGGATTAATGGAGCCATTCGTAAAAGAATGGCAAAATGTAATAGATGTTCCAAAGCGTTTTGTCGGCGGACCACTGACTGGCAACAAGGTCAGCATATTCAAGCTCCTCGCTTCTCCAGGGGCCAAATGGTCAAACAAGGAAGCTCATATTCACCTTGAAGCATGGAATCCGGAAAGAATGCTTGAATGGGTCAATAAAACTCATGACTTCGTATTAAATGGTGGCGTTATGGAAGGACTCGGAGTTTCCATTGATAGTGTAGGGGAATCTCGGCACGTAACAGTTGATCTTTATGATAGGGCCACCCCGTACGGACCTATCTGGCTAATTTAGTCAGGCTTTCACAAGTATTAAATTAGCTGTCTTCTTAGCCGATAAGCTATTCAGCTTATGAATTGGAATCATTTATTAATTTTGTTTTTATTGATTACTTACAGCTTGGTTTCAACCAATCCAGAAGCCTTGCGTTCTCCAGCTGCGGAAGACGTAACTCAATATGGCTGGAAAATAACTTTTGAAGATGAATTTAATGGTCGTAATGATGCTATTGCGCAAGGCACTTCGAGCAGCTGTTTTGACATGACTCCGCAGTGCTTGCTTAATTACTGGGGGCAGAAAGATTGTAAACAAGAGTATCATGCCAATTTGCGCGATCTGAATAAATGCAATTGGCGAGTTTACGATATGTATAACTGGATGGATTTTGATGCTAAAGAAGGTCAAGGTATTAACGCCCTTAATCCTTCGCAGGTCGAAGTCAAAAATGGAAATCTCACTCTCTATGCTTCAAGAAGTCCCTACTCAAGCAGCGAGCTTGATTGTAAAAGAAATTTTTACGATACCGAAATCAGCTGGGATAATTACACCAAGAAATGTCCTTTTATTTCAGGTGGAATTAATAGTAAGACTCATGACAATCATGGAACCCCAGTCGGGTTTGCTCAGGAGTATGGCCGCTTTGAAGTGAGAGCAATTCTTCCTGGTGGACCTGGAACCTGGCCTGCGCACTGGTTGCTACCAGATATTGAGCCTGACAAAAATTCTGCCGGCAAAGGCTGTGGATGGCCTTTTAGCGGTGAAATCGACATTATGGAAATGTGGTCCGACTCTAATAATAAAAAATATAAAGGTGGTTTGATTACTGGGGACTGTGACCAGAGCATTGCCGGTGGAGAGGGTGGCTATGGTGAATCTAAAACGATTACCACGGACTACCATAAGTACATTGTGGAATGGACTCCTAATTACGTGAAGTTTCTTTTTGATGATACCGTTATTAATACGGTCTACAAAGATGATCCAATTCGCAGTAAGTATCATCAAAATGATGGAACTAATTATTCCGCTGATGAACTGGATGATCGTTTTAAGCATCCGGCCCGAATTCCTAATCATCCTTTTTACTGGATTCTTAATACCACCATCGAACATGGTCTAGGGAAAAAAGAAAAATATCGACCCGATCCGAATAATTTTCAAACTACGAAACATGTGATTGATTACGTCAGAACCTACACCCGATGTACTGCAGCCGATGATCCCAAGCAGTGTGTGAAGTTTAAAGATAAAGATACTGTTTATAATTACAATACAAATAAAAATGAAACAGCTTCTGTTGAAATTAATGCATTTCCGAGTCCTCAAATAAAAGGTCAAAATATGACCACAAGGATAACTTCAAATCAGTACTGTAAAAATCTCACTTTTACGCTGGTGAACATGGGCGGTCAAATTGTCGGTGTGGACAAAGTATCAGCGGAAGACCGTACCAGAGGAAATCTCTACAAAGGTCCGATCGATAAAGATGAAACGAAGGAAATCGTGTTTATGACAAATAACCTCGCCGCAGGAATGTATCTTGTCACTGCCTGGTTCGATGGGTGTGGTTATGATGGAAGCGGCGAAGGGAATCACGTATTTAAGATGATCATTATCTAGACAGCATGAATCCTTTTCACCCTTTTGCATTTCAGTCTGAGCAGTATCTTCACTTCGAATTATACTACCCACCACATGAATAAATTTATTATCTTCTTAATTTCTATGTGTCTTAGCTTTGCTGCCCTGGCTAAACGCCACAAAGAAATGGTCGCGGATGCCCATTATGGACCACATGAAAGACAGATATTTGATCTATGGATGCCCAAATCTTTAACCAAGACTCCCTTAGTGATTTATATCCATGGCGGGGGGTGGGTCCAGGGTAGTAAGGATGATATCCACGGTAACCAAATCATAAAAAAGTATCTCAAAGCTGGTATCGCTTTCGCTTCAATTAACTATCGTTATTTAAAACATGCCCCACTGCAGACTATCATGCGCGAAGATATCGCGGGTTTTGTTCAATACATTCGCTATCACGCAAAGAAATACAATATTAATAAAAAGCTTGTTATGTCCCATGGGTTTAGCGCCGGCGGAAGTGCTAGTCTATGGCTCGGAACTCATGATGACATTGCTGATGAAGAAAATATTGACCCTGTAAAACGTGAATCCAGTAGGATGCTTGCCGTAGGGCATCTGAGTGCTCAAGTGTCCTATGACTTTATTGATTGGTATGAATACTTTGACAGTGCAAAAGTTGATCTCTATGTCGGCAAGCAGGTCTGGTCACGATATCATCTATCTTCAATTGAAGAGCTTTATACTAAGCAGGGCATGGAGATCAGACAAGATCTTGATATGTACGAGAACATGAGTGCCGATGATGCTCCAGTTCTTTTCTGGAACGGACTGCCTGACATTGAAAGCCAGGATGGAAGCCATTTTATGCATAGTCCACGGCATGCCAAATTGCTTTATGCCCGTTCACAAAGCTTAGGACTTGAGGCAAAGCTTATTTTAGATGGAGACAAGTTTATTAAAACCGATGTCATGGGCGAGGCGTTTAAGTTCTTTCGTAAAAAGATTAACCCTTAAAGGTGTACTGTCTTTGTGTTTTGATTTCCAATTAATTCAGTTTCTCCGACTTCCTGATGACAATCAACAGCGTCGCCATCAACTGTTCCCGTGATATATTTAACCTGACCGAACGCTTGAAAATATTTGGCATGAAAAGCCGAAATGAAAAATTCATGGCCATTCTTTTCGATTCTGGCCGTGAATGTATCTGAAGGCTGGTCGATCATTTGGGCAGGATTATTACCTTGGGCATAAAAAAAACTCTAGAACCTCTTTCTGCCCACTCGTAATCCTTAATATCTACTGTGTAAGGTCTGGAGTTGATTTTTATATTAGTGTTAAAATAAGTCGTGAAAGAGTGGCTGGCGTATAGTCTGAATTTCCATTTGTCGGCCACTACAGGTTTTGCACAGCTGGAAGCATTCACTTGGATACCTTTATCCAGTGCTTGATTAGACTTCGGGGACTTTCTTTTTATGGTTCTTAGGATTATAGATCATAAACTTCATGCCAACACTATTCCCCATAAAGCCTAAGTTATACTTCTGAGTCCCATCAAGGAAGCCATGTTCCTGACGATACATGGAGAGTTTGTTTTCGTAGAATACTCCAAATCTTTCTTTCGGTGAGTTGATTTCAATTCTGTTTGTTAGGCTTGCGCCAAGACCTTGGACCCCATAAGCATCATCATGTCCTTCAAATTCCCACCATTCATTTTCTTTAACCATGACTGATAGGTTTTGCCCAACCATTACACCAACTGCAAGGCTAGGAACGTATGTTAATGATCCAATTTTACCTTTTAAAAGGGTAAATCTGTGGCCATAGCCTATTTCGAAAGTCATTTGTTTATGCGTGTTTTGATTTCTTACCAATTCGCTTTCACCTGGAACTTGATCATAGCCATCAAAGGGTTTATTAATATCTTGTATACCGTCAACAGCTGTTCCATCAATCGTTCCCTTCATATATTTAACTTGATTTTCTGCTTGAAGAAATTTGGGGTGAAAAGCCGAAATGAAAAACTCATGACCATTTTTTTCAATGCTCGCCGTGAAGGTGTTACTTGGTTCATCAATCATTTGAAATGGATTACTTCCTGGCTTTCTCCACTCTTCTGGAGTGAAGAACTCTCTCGAACTTCTTTCTGCCCACTGATAATCTTTGATATCAACATTATATCGAGTTGATCTGAAAGAAACGTCGCTATTAAAGTATGTAGTGAATGAATGACTGGCGTAAAAGCGGAATTTCCATTTATCTGCAGATGTAGGGGGGAGACATTCTTCTTTAACAGTTGGCTTAACTCCTTTATCAAGATCCAGGATAGTACTATTAACTTCGGCTTTAAGAAATTCATCACAGAAACCTCTGTCTATAATGATCAAATCCTTAGGAATGTCTTTTCCTTGGCAGATACCTAAAATATCAGGTTTAACCTGAGCAAAAGCTGAGATTGAAAGAAAAGAGAAGATTAAGGATAGACCAATGTGAGATTTCATAAATACTCCTATATAGGGTAGTTAAAGCAAATCTTAGGCCAAGTTGAGATAGGTTAAACTTCATTGTTTTAGATAAAAGTGTGAACTTTTTAGCATGGCCGTCTAAATAATAGACAATTATGACGAGCACTAAATTTTTTTTTCGAATTCCTTTAGAATCAGACCAGTTACTTTTGGCAAACCAAACTTGGGATCATTTTCTGGAAAAGGTTCAAATTTTCCAGTCGCCTTGTAACCTCGACGCTCATAAAAAGCGATTAGCTCGTTTCTTGTTGGAATAACTGTGAATCGAATACGCTTAAATTGATAACCTCTGGCAATATTTTCAAGATGTTCTAACATTTTTTTTCCGAGGCCTAGGGCCTGAAGCTTGGGTTCCACTGTTAACATACCAAAATAAAGAGTATCAGGCAGTTCCTGGATAAGATGAACACTGCCAATAATTTTCTGTGAGTCGTCATTGAAGGCAATTTCAATTTGATTTTGTGGAGTTGTCATCATCTCTACGAGTTTTTTAGAATCTGTACGTTGCCCACCTAAAAGACTGGCTTCTGTAGTCCAGCCTTGTTCTGAATATTCGCCACGATAAGCCGAGTTAACCAGGTCAGCAAGTTCCTGAGCATGTAAAGAGGTAGCCGTTTGGAAACGCATCATGACTTCATCATAGTCAATTTAAGATTAATGAGTAAAATGAATTCATGAGAAATATAAAAGGCTTTATTTTTGATATGGATGGGGTGATTGTCGATAATCATAGGTATCACTTTAAGGCGTGGATGGCATTTGCTACGAAGCATAAATTTGAATTAAACGAAAAGATTTATCGGGAAACCTTCAATGGTAAAACCAATACCGATCTATTTAAGATGATCTTTGGTGAGATCTCACAAACTCAGATAGATGCTTATTCCCTAGAAAAAGAATCCAATTACCAAAAACTTTATGCTGAAGAGATGAAGCCACTGAAAGGATTAATTGATTTTTTAGAGTACTTACATCTTCGTAGGTATAAAGTTGCTTTGGGAACATCAGCACCTACTTCAAATGTTGATTTCACTCTAGATAATCTTTTTTTACGAAAATATTTTCACGTAATTGTTGATGGCCCTCAGGTATTTCGCGGTAAACCCGATCCAGAGGTTTATGTAAGATGTGCTACTTTGCTTGGTCTGGACCCAAAAGAGTGCGTGGTGTTTGAGGATTCATTGGCAGGGCTTGAATCTGGGAAAAGAGCGGAGTGCGAAATTGTAGGAGTCGCGACGTCTCATGAAGCATATGAATTAAAACCACTAACTGAAAATATTATTCATGATTTTACTGACGCAAGAAACCTATTTCGCTTCTAGTTGTTTTTTAACATCGAGATAAACCTGTTTAACATTTACTTTTGCACCAATCTTTTCGAGACTTGAGTACATAGTTACTAAAGCAATACCCAAGTATAAAAAGTCGGTGGATATATTAACTTTTTTCTCCAACATGAAATCAGCAACTTTTAAAAAAGATTCTTTAAAGCCTTTTAATTCAAATGACATTTCAGACGTTAGTGAAGCTCCGAAATGAGATTTGAAAAGTTCTGCCAGTTTTTGACGATCAGCTTCTGGCCATTTGTCGGAAGTAAGTCCTGACTTTAGAAGTCCTTGGTGGAAAATGTTTTCGTCTTCAAAGTAAAATCCATCATAGATATCTTTAAGACCTTGGGAAAAAGTAGGATTAAACTTTGTCCAAACACCTGATGGTTTGAAGTTGAATTCTTCTTTTTGTAGGTCAAAGTGACTTGGGCTCAAATCAAGAAAAAGCCCATGAGGAGAAAAAAGTTGGGCGAAATAGAGACCTAGGATCTTTTCAGCTGCCAGTTTTTTGTCTTTCAAGTCACAATGCTTGTCTACTTTATCAACTAAATTGACCTTAAAATGTGATAAAAAGGCGCTCTGCAACTCAAATAACTCGTTGTATCCTTCTTTTTGAATGATACGGCGGGACAGTTTTGGTAGTTCTGAGGCAAGCACGCTCCATTCAACTGCTTCAAATAGCACAGTTGGAACATGCTTAAGCAACTCTTTAAGAACTCCAGGCAAAATTCTCATAAAAATCATAAGTTGATTATGCTACACTCGTTGAAACATTCGCTAGGATTTTAAATGAGAAAAATTCTTATAGCAGGCGCCAGTGGGTTTATTGGGCATGCGTTAATTGATAAATTACTACAAGAAGAAGATATTGAAATTGTGGGGCTTTCACGAAACCAGAAGACGTCCCATCATCCTCGATTGTCGTGGATGGTATGCGATTTATTTTCCTTAAAGGATATTTCAGATGCGATGGTGGGTTGTGAAACGGCCTATTATTTAGTCCATTCGATGCTTCCTTCGGCCTCTCTTTCTCAGGGAACCTTTTACGACTTCGACTTAATAATGGCAGATAACTTTGTGAGGGCCGCAAAAACTCATCAGCTTAAACATATTATTTATTTGGGCGGGATGATTCCAGTTGCTACTGATTTATCCTGGCACCTAAAAAGTCGACTTGAAGTTGAAGAAACTTTCAGAACTTCCTCAATCAGTACAACGGCGCTAAGAGCAGGGCTTATACTTGGTCCTCACGGCTCTTCCTTTACTATCTTGGAAAGATTGATTCGCCGTCTGCCGATCATGATTTGTCCAACTTGGACCAAGACTCTTTCACAACCGATTGCTTTAAAAGATATCATAAATGCGCTACAAAGAGTCTTAGGAGATGAGAAAATCCAGGGCAAAATTTATGATGTTGGCGGACCAGAAATTATCACCTATCAAGGGTTAATTATTAAGGCCGGTCAGCAGATTAAAAAAAGTAGCAGATTAATTACTCTGAATATTATTCCTTTGGGGCTATCTCGTTTCTGGGTATCACTTGTAACGGGTGTTCCAAAAAAACTGGTTTATCCTTTAGTGTTGAGTTTACGCTATCAGATGCTTGCCACTGAAGATCATAAATGGCCTTATCCAGAAGATTTAAAAACGTCACTTGATGAAGCCCTTAAGTTGGCCTTGACTGGTGACAAGAAAGAAGCTTTCAAAGGCCATGTCCCTGAAGAGAAGGACGTTCGCTCAATTCAACGCTTAGTTCTTCCACCTGAAAGAAATGCGGAGTGGGTAGCAACTGAATATTTTAATTGGCTTCCGACTTTTTTATCAACTCTGGTGAGAGTTTTAGTTGAGGGTAATCGCTGTACGTTTTATCTTTTTGATCCATCGATTAAGTTATTAATTCTGGAAAAGAGTCCTGAACGGAGTTCATCTGATCGTCAGCTACTCTATATTGTTGGTGGGATTTTATCGGGGAAGCAGGGAAGAGGAAGATTAGAATTTAGAGAAGTTTTAGATCATAAATATGTAATGGCCGCTATTCATGAATTCAGGCCGGCCCTTCCCTGGTTTATTTATAAGTGGACTCAGGCGCTCATGCATCTTGTTGTGATGAAAGCTTTTGGTGAACATCTTAAATGGCATGTTATTTCTGATAAAAAGGTTATTGTATGAAAATCCTCGTAACTGGCGCCAATGGCTTTGTAGGAAATGCACTCGTTCATCTTTTAGCAGAGAACGGTCATGAAGTTACTGCCCTCGTTCGTTCGCTGAATAATATTAAACATCCCAATCACAAAGTTAACTGGATTGAAGGGGATATACTTAAGCCTGCAAGTCTGCCGAAACTTAAAAAAATGGATAAGGCCTATTTTCTGATTCATGGATTAAAAGAAGTGAATGATATATTTGAATACCATGAATCCTTGGGTGCAGTGAATTTCATTAACTGGATAAGGCCAAGTGGCGCTTCCATTGTTTATCTAGGTGGTCTTGGTCCCAAAGATGTTCCACTTTCTCCTCATCTTCGAAGCCGTCATCTGACCGGAGCTATACTCGGTGCAAGTGGGATTTTTACAACAGAATTTAGAGCAAGCGTTGTTATGGGGGAAGGTTCTCTTTCATTTGAAATGATTAAAGCACTTTCTGAGCGCTTACCTTTTAGACCTCAGTTTTCTCTTTTAAATCAGCCCTGTCAGCCGTTGGCGCTTCATGATCTGTTAAGGTATCTCGAGTCCACTTTAGAGCGAAATGGAAAAGGTCATGAGATTTTTGAAATTGGTGGGCCAGACATAGCGACTTATGGGGAGCTCCTTGATCTTTATTCTGAACTCGCGAAACTTAAGCGTAAGAAAGTAAAAATACCGGAAGTCGAACTTAAAGTGATGATGAAAGTAATGGAATATACTATTCCTGAACATGCCAATGCTGGAAGAAAGCTTGCCGAAAGCTTAGAGCATTCAACAGTGGTGACAAACAGTGATGCGCTAGTAGCTTTTCCCGACATCAAGCCGCAAGCTTTGAAAATGGCGATGGATCTGGCACGCTCTAGTTCTAAAACTCATTATGCAACTCTGTGGGAAAAAGACTTTTTGCGAGTACTTTTATCTGACAAACTTTTAACTCAGTCTGGCCTACTTTCTCCTGATCTTATGAGAAGCCTTGAGAAAGTAGCGAAACTTAAAGATATCCTGACAAAGAGATAATGATGAAAAAAGCAATTGGCATTTTTGATTCAGGACTTGGTGGGCTTACAGTTTTAAAAGTCTTGGCAAAAAAATTTCCAAATGAATCGTTTTGTTATTTAGGTGACATTGCTCGCTTGCCTTACGGAAATAAATCACCGGAAACAATTAGGCGCTATGGTTTACAGATTCTAGATTTTTTAAAGAATCAGAACGTAAAGGCGATCATCATTGCTTGTAATTCTGCCTCGACGGTTTTTTTAGGTGAATCAGTATATGAAGGAATTCCTTTATTAAATGTAATTGAGCCGGGTGCTGCAGCCGCGATTGCTATAAGTGAAGATAATAAAATTGCAGTACTAGGAACTTCCGCTACGATTCGTTCTCATGCTTACCGAGACACATTAAAAAGACTTGCTCCAGAAGTTGAAGTTATCGAACAGGCGTGCCCGTTATTAGTTCCATTGGTGGAAGAGGGTATGGTTGACGACAGTATCACGGAGCTAGTTATCCGCCGATACTTGTCAGATATTCAGAAGAAAAATTTCACGACAGTTATCCTTGGCTGCACTCATTATCCAGTTATTAAAAGTGATCTGATTAAAGTGCTAGGGGATAAAGTAAATTTAGTTGAGTCTGGTGATGTGCTAGCTGAACAATTAAGTGCCTTATATCAGGACAATGTATTAGTTAAGGACGTTGGTACCAGACAAATCAGGGTTTGTATTACCGACCTTACTGATCACTTTGAACGCCTCGCTCATCAACTTATGGCCCCAGAATCTATTTCTGATTTAGAAAGAGTGGTTCTTTAAATTTTCCTCAGGTCGCCCATTCATTTTCCGATAAGAAAGTGAATAGACCAGGGGAGAATTCATGTCTGATGATAAAAAAGTAGTCGATTTTGGAAAGAAAAGAGCAGAAGCTATTGAGCAAAAACGCCGTACGTTTGAGCGAGTTGTCTTCCAGGAATTTCTGGGTGTTTATACAGTTGTAGACGACCAAGGGTCAGGGTTTCCGATCAAGCTGATTGATGTGTCAGCTGATGGCTGTCAGCTACAACTTCCTTTCAGTCTCAAAGCCAAGAATCAGTTTAAGGCCGGGACCGAAGTGACATTGAAACTCTTTTTTACTAAAGGATCTTTTCTACCAGCGGTAGTCACTATTCGACACGCATCTGAATATGTTGATCAACAGGGTGATGCATGGTTGCGTTTGGGTGGAGAGTTCGACACGAGCCTTCCTAGTTTTCAGGCACTTTCGCACTTCATTTCGTTTATCTATCAATATGCTGAATTTTCATGCCTAGATAAGGGTGAGAGTAAGGTTTACTTCCTTTAACGATCGCCCTCTTAAAATTTTTTTGTTAGCATAAAGGCCTCCTTTGGAGGTCTTTTTTTATGAAGCTGGCCATACTTGGTTCATCTCCTATAGCTCTTGAAGCGGCCCTGAGATTTCATCTCCATGGGGCCTCTTTGACGTGGTTCAATTTCGATGAAGTTGAATATGAGACTTATTTTCCCAAATATCTTCCGGCAAATTCCTATGTGACAGAAGCTGGTTTAAATTATTTGAAAGAAATAGGTAAGGCCTATTTACCAACTGAATTTAACTTTAGTGAATGGAAGCAGAATTATTTCCTTCCACTCTCAGATTTTATTAAAAATGAACAAAAAGTTACACCGCATGATGTGGTTAGTATTACGAAAAGATTTCTGGGACCTTCAGAGATTTTGAATAATAAATCTCGCTTTCTTGATTTGTTTAGAGTTATTTTTCAAGTGAACCCCCAGGAATTTATCAAACAACAGAAAGATTCCAATCCCGAAACCTACGAAAGACTTTCAAAAGAACTAGTCGATTCCTTGCAAATGAATCTTGAGATGTATGAAGATTTTGATCTTGTCCTTGATTTAAGAAGATCTACTCATGCGCGATCGGTTTCTGTGACAGGAAGGGCACTTGGAGAGAGTCGTGTTTCGGCTGGTCAAATGAAATACGGCTTTGAGGCCCTAAGCCTTGCGAAAGAAATAAATCAGAACCCACAAGACATGCGTGAACTAGTTCTTGTTGGCTCAGAACCACTGGCAGCTGAAATAGTTGTCACATTGAGTGAATGGTTGAAAGATCAACGCTCTCGTTTATTTATCGTCAGTGAAGAAGCCTGGCCATTTCAAAAATTCCTTGAAGATGGTGAGGTTAATCATGTTCAAAAGCTTAAAGAGACTTTTGATTATATGGATATCGAATTTAAAAAAGATGTGAATGAATTTCATCAAAAGTTGCGCGAATGGCAGACGCTAGATGATTTTGTTCAGGCCAAAATACAAAAACCAGTTGAACCTATTCCTAGGCTGGTTTTCTTCTCAGGCCACAATGCCACTGCGGTAGACCAGTTAATTGATAAAAGAAGGTTGTTTCTAACTCTGGAAAAACCGGATTTCAGAGAGGGACTCAGACACCCTGAAAATAATCCGCTTGACCTCAAAACAATTGGTGTCGATCGGATACTTGTTGCCAATAAACTGCATAAGCCAAAGTTAGATGTTCATTTGGCCAACAATGAAGTTGGTTATTTTGAACTTGAACTAAACCTTCCTAATATATCCGGAGCATGGGAAAAAAGTGTCACAAAATTGAAAGGTATCGAACATGAAGTTTTTAAGTTGTTTAGCCCTACTAACTCTCATTAGTTGCGCCAGTAGTGGTTTTAAAAAGAATATGGACTCAACCAGTTTTAGAACATCTGGCATCGAGCAATTTTTTCTTCCTGAATTACCGAAGTGGGCAAATGCTTCATCTGAAGGGGCCTGTTATAAAACAAGTTCGTTTACCTATCTAAACTTTTCAAAAATAAAAGAAGCTTATCAATTAAATTATCAGCAAATGGTTGAGCTTCAGGCCCAGTATAACGAACGCCTTGAAAATTATTTTAGATCAAC
>CAMDQH010000013.1 GCA_945905815.1 Bacteriovorax stolpii
AAGTGGTGGGACCAGTAGGACTTGAACCTACGACCACCCGGTTATGAGCCGGGAGCTCTAACCAACTGAGCTATAATCCCACTAAATGAAGTCATAAATTTACTGCATCTCTATGTTTCTGCCAAGAAGACTCGAGGCAAAGTTTTTGACGCGGTCTCTTTCTCGACCTATACTCTTGGTATGACAACTACATCTTTCGTAAAATATTCAGGAAATGGCAACGACTTCATCATTATGTCTGAAAGCGCCCCTCTTTCAAAGGATCTCGTCATTCAGCTCTGCCATCGGAACTTTGGTATTGGGGCAGATGGGGTGATTACGTTTGGCGCCTCAGCTAAGGCCGATGCCCGCATGAAAATCTATAATGCGGATGGCGGGGAAGCCGAGATGTGTGGCAACGGGCTGAGATGCCTGGCGACCTATTTTGATTCAATCAGTTCACCTCATAAAGACTCTTATTTAATTGAAACAATGAATTCGGTTTATCCTGTTTTTAGAAAAGGTAGAAGTTTTGCGCTTGAGATGTCGGAGATTAAAGACAAAAATATTTACGATCTTTCTCAATTCAAAGATTACTCTAATTCTTTTTATATCAATACAGGTGTGCCGCATTTAGTATTTTTAACCGAGAATGTTAAATCACTTGATGTTAAAAAAGTGGGTGCTTATTATCGGCACCATTCAATGTTTAAAAAAGGGACAAATGTCACTTTTGTTGAAGTCATTGAGAGTGATAATAAAAAAGCCTACGCCCGAACTTATGAAAGAGGCGTTGAAAATGAAACATACTCTTGTGGCACCGGTCTAACGGCCACTGCCCTGGCACTTTCTGATTGGTTAAAATGGACTGGTGATATTAAACTCGAGACCAAAGGTGGTCAGCAAGTTGTATCCGTAGGAGATCAAATCTTTTATTCGGGTGAAGTAAGTGAGATTTTCAAAGGTGAAGTTACATTGTGAAAGAGCGAGCTGACAAAGTTTTAGCAGATTTGAAACTCGTTACCTCAAGGTCTCAGGCAAAAAGTTTGATTGAGAAAGGTGACGTACTAGTTGATGGAGTCCCAGTCAAAAAAGCCTCTGAACTCATTAGTCCATTATCTAAAATCGAAATAAATGTTCCTCTTTTTGTTGGTCGTGGTGCCTTTAAACTTGAAAAGGCCCTAGAAGAATTTAAAATTGATGTTCAGGATAAAGTCATACTCGATGTTGGTGCTAGTACGGGTGGTTTTACTGAAATTCTCTTAATGAAAGATGCTGCAAAGGTTTATGCTATTGATGTTGGGCATGGACAGTTGGCCGCAAAAATAAGATTAAATCCAAAAGTAATCAATCTTGAGGGAACAAACATCAAGGATGTGACATCGCTACCAGAGCTTGCAGATGGTGCCGTTATGGATTTGTCATTTATTTCAATAACCAAAGTTTTGGATCACGTTAAAAATCTACTCAAACCGCAGTCTTTTCTTATGGCGTTAGTAAAACCTCAATTTGAAGCTGGTGTGGAGCGATTACCTAAAGATGGTGTAGTTAAAGACGAAGTTGTTCGCAAGCAGATTTTAAACGAGGTCATTCAGCATGCAGTTACTCATGGTTGGAAACATGTGGAGACAATTCTTTCTCCTATTCAGGGTAAAAGTGGAAATGTTGAATTTTTGGTTTATTTTATTTCTAACTAAATATCAAAATCATATCTGAAATTAATAGAATTTATGGTGTTCGTTGATGGCAAGTCACTTAAAGTTCTCCACAGCTTATCGTATTGATATACCAGATTGTAATCCAAAAACAGGCTTCCTGAGAGATTGAAGACGAATTTCATGTCATTGGATAAGTTTAAATCAGACCCATCGATTTCCCAAGTTGCGAGGCTCTGATAAGGTCTGACCCAAAGAAGATTCTCGAAGGATACACGTTCATTAATTTTTGTTTTTACGGCTAAGCGGAAACCGTGCCGGAGAGCACGAGTTTTAATTTCACTATTTGAACCTGTGTCTGAGTTTATCACTTCGGTTGCGCGATAGTCATAAAGAGGAACATAACTTAAGTCAAAGTATTCCCACGTACGATTCTCAAACATATGCCAAGTGAATCCAATTGGCCCAAATTGCCAATGAGATTTAGGTGTTCCTAGTTCTGTAAACCTCATTGAGTTATAATTAATGAGAGTCAATGAGGATATATCAGGAGTTAGTCTATGAATGACAAACTGAGCTTGTGCTGTAGTACTTCGGGTCGAGACAGTTTCTTCTGTTTTAGGATCTTTCAGTTTTGATTGTTGTTGCTCAAACTGGCCTTGAAGGCGGTATTTTGAAGCTATATTGCCTGCGCGGGCACCGTATCGAAAACTTTCCGCTTCATTGATTGATTGGCGAGTGTAGGGTGAAGCAAAAAATGAAACTTTATAGTCTCGTAGGTCTCTATTTATTTGATCTTTATTCAAGACTTTTTCTACGTATAGCTTTCTTTGTTCTGGCCCAATAGTCTCAATGATATCTCTTTCCGTTAATTTCTCTGGAAGATCTCTTTTTATAAACGGGTCATTTCCAAGTGGGATTTTTTTGATATCATCTGGGTCTTCATACCTTGTAGTATTATCTCTCATGGCTTCGTAAGGTGCCGGGATTTCTTTATCGGCCATGCCAACCAGAGTGTAACTAAGGTCTTTTGAAATGGTTTCTGCATAAGGAATTCGATAAAGCTTCCAATATGAAACATTGGCCTTAGTCAGAAGACATAATGCACGTGCTGAGTATCCATCAGTTTCTTGAGAAAGCTTGGCGTGGTCGTTTATGAGAATTCCATCTTCAAGACCGCGATCTATCATGATTATATTTGTTTCTATGACTTTTAGAATCTTTACGTTTTTGAGGCTTTCAAATGATTCAAGAGAAAAGCCTTGCACAGAAAATAATAAACCCAAAATAATCCACATTTATTAAGTGTAGTCTATTTTGAGTTTATTAAAAGAGTTTAGTAATTGAGAACTGAATGAACTGGATGACCTTCTTCGACAAACTTATTCAAAAAAGTCAGGTTAATGAGTAGGGCCATTGCCTTAACATCAAGCTTATTTTTCTGGCAGAGATTCAAAACAGCATTAAGTGTTCCACCTGTAGCTAAAACATCATCTACTAAGACTACTCGACCCGGTTTGTGGTTAATGATCATTTCAAGCGTATCCGTTCCATACTCAAGGGCATAGGATTCAGAGATTACAGGAGGAGGAAGTTTTCCCTTTTTCCTTACCGGAATAAACCCTTTACCCTTAAGCGTTGCCATTGCTGCCCCTAGGATGAAACCGCGAGACTCAATGCCTACAACGTAATCAATTTCTTCCCAATTAATGGTTTTTGACATGGCCTCAATGACTTCATGAAAACGCTCTTGCAACAGAGGGGTAATATCCTTAAACAGGACTCCTGCTTTAGGAAAGTCTGGAACGTTGCGAATATGGGATTCAAATGAATGCATAATATCTCCTGAAAAACTCAAAATTGGGCCTCAAGTTACCACCCCCAATGCCCAAAAACTAGACGCCATTTAAGTTCTTGACTGATTGGGAATAGGTAACTGTCTGGAATCTTATATGGTCACTGGCCTAGGGCTTGCTCTAATAGAAGAAAGGGGTCTGCATGATATGTAAAATAATTTTTGTTTTGTTATTAGGAATGTCGACTCATGCATTTGCCAAGCAACATAACAAAATTGATACCCTCGGTATGTCTAAAGCTGGGCAATTTGTAGCGCTAGAAGAATATGGATACAAGGCCAATACTCATTCGTATTTTGTAACAATTAAAATTATCAATGTTTGGACGAAAGAATATGTTGGCTCGACTGTTGAAGTTGAAGAGCCAGCACTTCGCCCAATAAGTTTAAATCAGGCCAGAGAAAAAGCTAAAAAACTCGCTTCAGATGATCTGAAAAGATTTAAAATCTTAGGATAGGCAAAATTGGCCTGTCTCAAAAACACCCACATTTCGCGATAAGATAAGTCAGGGATCTCATTGAGAAATCTCTCTCAAAATCTCGTCAGGATTTAATCATGTGCGGACTTCTCGCTTATTCAGGTGATGCAACTAATTTCGAAAATTTTTCTACTAAATTTAATGAGCTTCGTCATCGTGGGCCGGATGATACAGAGATCGTAAAAATAGAAAATGGTAAGGCGACATTTTGCTTTCATCGTTTAGCGATAATGGATCCTACACAAAAAGGTCATCAACCTTTCCAAGATCAGCCTACTGGCAACGTCATCATGTGTAATGGTGAGATTTATAATTATGAAGAATTGAAAACGACATATGAAAATTCATATGTTTTTAAATCCGAATCTGACTGCGAAGTTCTGGTTCCCATGTACAAAGAATTAGGGATACAGAGATTGTGCCAAAAATTAGATGCAGAATTTGCGGTCGTTATTTGGGATCATGTCAAAGGTAAGTTAGTAGCAGGCAGAGATCCTATTGGAATACGTCCATTATTTTATGGTTATACATCAGAAAATAAAATTATGTTTGCATCAGAAATTAAAGTACTTACTCCTTTTTGCACCAAAATCGAAGCATTCCCCCCTGGATATTGTTTTGATGGAGAAAAATTCGAAAAATACACAGACATTACAACAGTGATCAAGCACAGTTCTAAAACTTTAGAGTCTCATTTGAAAGATATCCGTGAAAAACTTATTGAAGGTGTAAGGAAACGACTGGTCGCCGATGTTCCTGTCGGTTTTCTATTGTCGGGTGGCCTAGATTCAAGTTTGGTGTGTGCTATCGCAAATGATATTTTAAAAAAACCAATTACAACTTTTGCAGTTGGTTTAGATCATAACCCAATTGATATTCATTATGCCAAAATCGTTGCTGATTATATTAAATCAAATCACCATCCGGTCTATTTCAATAAAGAAGATACGCTTGGTGTTTTAGATAAACTCATATGGCATCTTGAGACTTGGGATATTACTTCGGTTCGTGCTTCCATTGGTATGTATCTTGTTTGTAAGTACATTCGCGAAAAAACAAACATAAAAGTTGTATTAACCGGTGAGATCTCTGACGAGCTTTTTGGTTATAAGTATACCGACTTTGCGCCTTCACCTGAAGCATTCCAAAAGGAATCTAAAAAGCGCATGGATGAGCTTTACATGTATGACGTTCTTAGGGCCGATCGCTGTATCGCTGCAAATTCAATTGAGGCCCGCGTTCCATTTGGTGATTTAGACTTTGTCAGAACTGTTATGGAAATCCCGCCTGAGTTTAAAATGAATACAACAGGCATGGGTAAGTGGATTCTTCGAGAAGCTTTTAAAGGCACAAATCTTTTACCTGAATCAATTCTTTGGCGTGAAAAGGCAGCTTTTTCAGATGCTGTTGGACATTCAATGGTGGATTACTTAAAAGAATTTGCCGATTCAAAATACTCAGATCAAGACCTCATAGCCGCTAAAGAAAAATATCCTTACGGAACTCCTTTCACAAAAGAGTCTCTACTTTATAGGGACATTTTTGAGAAACATTTTTCTGGTCAGTCTGGATTAATTAAAGACTTCTGGATGCCAAACAAAGAATGGTCCAACTGCAACGTAGCAGATCCGTCTGCTAGAGTTCTTCCTAATTATGGTAAGTCCGGAGTTTAGATTCCCACGGCCTTGAGAGCTTCATCAACAATCGTGCAAGTATCAGAGCTTTGAGTTTTGCATTCTTCCATTAGAGCGGAACGATAATCAGCGAATTGAGAGTTTTCAGTTAATCTCTTCGTCATAACATTATAGAAAAGCTCTGCAGATTCTTGAATACCAATGGCGGACATGACAAGGGCTGACATTTTATTCGGAATACCACTAAGTACGTGTACGCCACAGTTATCATTTTCCCGTGTTGATTTACAGCCTTCACCAAATTTTGCAAATCTTTCTGTTTTTAAATCATTCATGTGTCCAGGTTGTTTGGAAAGACCTTTACCTGGATCCATCATATCTCTTAATGCGTGAGCTTTTTTAGCGTATTCACCAGCGAGAACAGTTGCACCAATAAGGTAGGGGTTGCTTAAACTTTTATTGTGGAGGTTGTTTACAATGATTCCAAAGACATCTGCTAAATGTTCGTTCAAGGCGCCTGACTGACCTTCGTATTTAAGATTTGAAGTCGTCTGAATAACTGCATGTGTATATTCATGTCCAACAACGTCTAATGCTTTTTCAAAGTTATCTAAACCTTTGTCACTACCTGCTCCAAATATAAATCTTTTTTTTGCCCACGCTGCATTTTGTTTTGAGCCTAAGATGTCAAAAATTGTGAACCGGTTAATATTAAGTGAGGCAAGGATATCAGAACCCTTGTCATCCCAACTTCTTCTTGAAAACTCTTCTGAATAGAAGTCTCTCACTTTTTCAAGATTTGAATTCAAAATGCGAGCAGTTTTGGGCAGGATAAGCGTTTTCTTTTGGCCATCTTCTAAAACCAGATTTCCGGGCTTGAAAATACTTATGATTTGCGGAACAAACTTAGCATCGTATATTTTAATCGTCCCATTTTCATGTGCGAAAGCTGCCGTTGATAAACAAGCTAGTCCAAGAATTATTCCGTGAAGTTTCATGCATTTTTCCTGGGTAATAAACAATGCAGAGATATTACTTTAGGTTTTAATGCGACGCAGTGGTGGTTGTAAAAATGACCGGTTACGGACTAATTAGCCGCCCGAAAGGACCCAAGTATCAGAGAATAGATCTAAGTTCGACACCGGAGATTTTACGGTGAAGGTGAAACTGAGCAGATTTTAGCTTTTGAGGTTTTCCGTAAACATATTTATTAAACATGTCCTGAACTTTTTCACCGTAAAATAGTTCCATCTCTTGAATAAAGTCTTCAGTAACCAAGGGCTCAAAGATTTTCTTTTCAAGCAGCTTGTTCATAAACGGCTTCAGACCACCTTTAGAGGCAAACTTATTATCTAGAAATGACATGAAGCGAGCTCCAAAACCATAAGCAGCTGTATCAGTTTTGCGGGTATATGGCGCATGAGCGGCCATTGAAGATGTACCTGACAGGGTTGCCAATCGTGGGTATCCATCATCTCGCCAACTAGCGAGTGCTTCATCAATCCATCCGGCATTACCATTGGCAGGGGTCATGGCGCGCGCGAAGTAGGAATGAAAAAGTTCATGTGCAAGAGCGGATTTACTGGTCACTGTAGCACCAGCATACTCCATCCCACCAAGACCCATGCTACCGAGATTGGCATTGTAGATAGTGATTGAAGGATGCGGGAAAGCTCCATAGTCTTTTTCTAATTCGTTAAAAACTCTCAGGGCCACATTTTTTAATCCGTTCAAACCCTCAGGATCAGAATCTTCCGGTACTTGATAAACAGCGACTGGAATTTCCCGACCGTTCACTGATTTGAAAGTTGTTTCTAAAAGCTCCACCTCACCCAATGGTGTCGTGTGGAAATACAGACTATTTACCGTGAAATATTCCGGAAAATCAATTGTAGCCTTTTGATCCGTTGTCCATTTTACGAGACCATTGGCAAACAGATGTTGCTTCGTCTTTAGACCTTTGAAATTTATATTAAAAGTCATTTTCACCCGGTCGTATTCTAAATTTACTGGAATGTAGCGTTCTAAATAATTTCGGTCTTGAAGATCGGTTACCCAGTAGGCGCTCTTTACTCCGGTTGTCGTATATTCAATTAAGTTTGTAAGAGGAACTTGAATTTCGAGATCGTAGCGTCCAATTGAAAGCTTTTTATTAATCACGCGAATCTTAGTTTCATTTGAGGGAGTTGAAACTTCAGGGGCCTTAACTTCAAGACCATCGACTTTTACTAAGGTTGGTTCCTGGATGAGATCAAAAATTGGATAACCAGCTTCCACTACATTCATTTTAAATTTAGCGATAACTTCCGCTTTTTTCTTATCGATGTCGTAAGTTATGTCATAGATAGCTTCCTCGAAATCTACGAAAACAGCATTCCCACTAAGGTAATTAAAACTTTTTGGTCTATGAGTAACATCATTGTCTTGAGCGTAAGCCGACATGATCGTAAAAACAAAAATAAAAAGCATTTTCATATGGGGTCCTTTGGGATGTCGTAAGCTACCCCATTGAGTTATACAATGCCCAATTGTGAGCAATTTTTACATTACTTAGAAGGACTAAAAGCTTCAAAAGTTGAAACAGGCAAATCATTACCTTCAAAATAATGGTGCCCTCCAAGAATTCCCAGTGTTTTTTCATCTAACTTAAAGACTTGAGAAAACCCTTTCGTTTCTTTTAGGCAGCGACCAGTATGGTCCCAAGAAGATAAAAGTAAGTTCATGTCATAGATGTGTGAAACATATTCATAATTCATCGTGCCAGTCTTATACATCCCACCAAATACATACAGATGATTGTTTAGAATCTCTGCGGCCGGTGCAAATGTAGGAAATGGGAGTGGGCTTAATTCCTGGGCATAACCATCAACAGGATTAATGGCTGTAACATTATTTATCAATTCAAAGTGAGATGCACCCTGACCTAAACCACCAATCAAAAGAATTTTACCATTATACTCAATTCCTGTAAGTGCCCGACGAAGCGGTAATGGGAGTTTATAATTTGCTAGTTCACTCGTTTGAGTTTTAAGATCAAAAACTTCTATAGCATCTAAGAATCTACCATCTTTATCATTAGGAAATTTTGGAGTCGAATCCCAACCACCCGCAAGATAAACTTTGCCATCAATTTGAACTGCTATGTTTG
Organism: Bacteriovorax stolpii; assembly: GCA_945905815.1. Taxonomy (GTDB): domain Bacteria; phylum Bdellovibrionota; class Bacteriovoracia; order Bacteriovoracales; family Bacteriovoracaceae; genus Peredibacter. Next base: position 8,751 of record CAMDQH010000013.1, read on the forward strand.
AAGATCGTGGAGAAAAAAGTTTACCAATCGTCACCCACTGATTGGTTAAAATGTCGTAACGATCAATTTGATCCAGAGACTTCCACGCAGGTTTGTAGTCTGCTGAATACGCAAAGCCTCCAAAGGCATAAATGTAATTACCATAAGCAGCTAGTTGAAATCCATGGGCCTTTACAGGGCGAGGAGCGAGTTCTTTCCAGGAATTGGATTCAGAGTCATAAACAATAAACATATCCGTAAATGATTCAGGTGGGTAAGTGTGTTCTGCACCTTGATGGCCACCACACAAATAGAGTTTTCCATTATGAGAAACAGTCCCGAAAGATGATCGAGGATTACCTATAAAAGGGGCCTTGAGAGTTTGCGTAATTTGAGTGTTTCCCGAGAATTGAGGAGAGTAAAAATCTACTTCTTCATTTATTTCTATTCCTTGATTCATTGATATCCATTCACCTTTAATAAGTTTAAATAACCGAAAGTGGTTATCCTTATTTGAAGCAAAAGCTATGGTGTTGTCTGGCATAAAACTTGGTGCCATTTCATCTTTTGGATCAGAAGTGACTTGGATAGTTTGCCCTGTAGACCTCTCAAGAGCATAGATATTCCAGTTACCATCTTTTTTAGAAGTATAAGCAATCCAGCGTTCATCGAATGAAAGTGCTGGCGACATCCCTTCAGCGAGAATAGTTTTTGTATTTTCCAAGCGGTCAAAAAGAACGATCTCTTTTTTTCCTTCAGTGTTACGTTGATAAACAACAAAGTTTCCATCAGAAGAAGGTCTTGGGAAGTAGGACTCTTCGGTTCCATCTAAAAGTTTGGCACTCTCTAAAGAGTAATCAGTTAATCCATGACCTTGGCGGTAAACTTCTGAAGCACGATCAAAATAGAAAATTGTATTTTTTGATTTTGGTCCAGGCGCTGAATAGTAAATTAGTCGGCCATTTCGGGAAAACTTCGGATGAAGGATCATTCCTTTCTGAGGTGCATGAAAATGTTGAACGACATTTTTTTCGAGATGCTGATATGTAATACTGAGGTCATTAGTTGCAGGGCCTTCAACGTAAACCACTTCTAGGCCATCGGGAGTGATGTCAGGATAAATAGCTAAATTCTTTGAAGATAGGTCGTTAAGCGTGCGTGGAGAACTATTATAAGGTTGAAGAATAACAGATTTTCCAATTTTGCTTTCTTGCATATAAACAACGTCGGCAAATACTATATTTGAGATTATGAAACCGAGGATGATAAGAATTTTCATGAACAGTCCTTTTGAGCTAATCACGGGATGATAGCTAAGGGTGTTTGATATATCAAACTAATTTGCTTTGGCGGTATGTTAAAAACATTATTTTCCCGATTTCTAAGCTCTCAAATAGTCGCTAAGATACCAGCATGGTTCGCGGTTATCACATCCACATTAAGCAATTATCAAGCAACGTTAAGCTCTTTCTAGCAGGAAATGCCATTCAAGGAATTGGTCTCTCAATTTATGCTCTTTTATTCAATCTCTATCTCAAAAAATTAGGATACGGCGAATCATCTATTGGTAATCTGATCTCAACTACCAGTCTTGGCATTTCTTTGATGGCAATCCCGGCCGCATTTATAATTGATAAGTTTCATGTAAAACATCTTGTTGTTACCGGTATAGTTTTATCTTCTGTTTTCTATTTTTTTCAAGTGATCAATACAAGCGAGTCTTCACTTTTTGCATTTGGTTTACTCGCTAGTATGTTTCAAGCATTGTTTAATATTTCAGTGTCGCCATTTTATTTTCGTAATTCTACCCCTCAGGTAAGAATTTATTTATTTACACTGAATTCTGGGCTTAATATGCTCGCGCATTTTGTAGGTTATCTCGTGGGAGGTTATTTACCAGGGATGGTAAGACACTTTCGCCCAGAGATGACTCAAATTGACCTCTACCGAACATCGATCATGTTGGCCTTAATGGTTGTTTTCCTTTCGAACCTCATGTTTATTCGGATTCGTCGTATACCAATTCCAAAAACGAAAAGAAAAATTTTGGATGGCCTTAAAGGAACAGACTGGGAAGTCTTATGCAAACTGATCTTGCCTAAATTGTGTTTTGCTTTCGGCGGAGGATTAATAGTTCCTTTTATGAATCTGTACCTTAAAGAACGCTTTAACTTCTCTATTAAAATGATCGGAATCTCTTACGCACTATTACAGCTATTTATTTTTGCTGGAATTTTCATGACTCCGATTTTAATTAAGAAAACGACTCCGTTGCGCTTTATTATGATAACGGCAACTCTTTCAATTCCCTTTATGCTTACGATGGGTATGACCGCTAATATTAGCATCGTGCTGGGTTGTTTTTTTATTCGCGGTATGCTTATGAATATGTCGAGTCCAGTGACTTCAATATTTGAAATGGAACACGTTCAAGAAAAAGAGTGTGTGCTCGCCTCAGCAATTATTTTGTTTTTTTATCATATCATCTACACTTCGAGTACTCGTCTAGGTGGTCACTTAATCGAAAAATATTCTTTTGGTCCAACCTTCTTTACGGCAGCTTTTTTTTATGGTCTCGCAATATTTTTATATCACCGATTCTTTAAAAGAGAAGAGAAGGTTGTAGCTAGGAATGAAGCTTCATTTATTGATGCAGCCTAAAATTAGCCATTAATTTCAGTCATAAGCGTCTCTAAAAAATTTTTCATGAATGAGACTCTTTTTTGAGCCTCTACTTTACCCTTATTGGTGTTCATCATTTCAGGTAATTTAAATATTTTAACAAAGTAATGATCAACCATATATTTTTTGTCATCAAGTTCACGTAATTCCGCAAGAGGATCGAATGGTTCATAAAAACTAGATTTCATCTGAGTATTAACGGATGCGCACCTCAAAACGCCAATAGCACCAAGCGTATCAAGGCGGTCAGAATCTTGCAAAATTGCTGCTTCAAGACTGGTTGGCTTAAGTCCCTTTGAAAAACTATGCTCTATTACATATTGTTGAATATTCTTTACTTCCTCATTTGAAAAACCACATTGAAACAACAAGGGAGCTGCTTTTTCAGCTGCCATTTGAGAAGCTTGAGAACGCTCAGGATGATTTTTGGAAAGATTGACAATATCATGGCAGTAAACTGCTGCTAACAAACATGGAAGATTGACGGCCTCATCCACCGCCAGTTTCTTTGCTGTCGAAATAACACGCCCAACATGAGGCCAGTCATGAGCAGGATCGTCCGGGGTATAAAATGGTTTAACCAATGAAATAAGGACTTCTAATCTCTTCATTTATTCTACTTTAAAACGGTCTTTAATTTTTTTAATCACAAATCCGATAACAGGAAGTCTTTCATAAATAAATGCTCCCATGTCAAAATAATCGCGATGATAAATTGCCTTCCCGTTTGCACCAAATTTGATGATGGAATTACCATCAACCGTAAAGGGTTCTCCACCATTTAGTTTATCAGTCTGAAGTGTCATCTTCCATATAGCTACAACACTATTTTCTGATTCATAAAATTGGCTATAATCGAATTTAATGCTTTTCACATTTTGATACATATTTGAGTAATAAGCTTTGATCTTTTCAGTCCCATTAATTGATCCAACAGAATCAATAAACTCAATTTTGCCATCATAAAACTCATCGACTAGTTGCATGTTATCTTTTGAGAGTTTATCAAAGAAGAATTTAATTTTGTCTTTATTGTTTAGATCTTTCATAGATTGTCCCCAAGTTGAAACTGAAAATAAAACAAGTACAAGGATGAAAATGAAACGCATAAAATCTCCACTTGAATTAGTAACTTCGATTACAATCCATTACTCCCGAGCAGTTGTAAACCATCCTCTGCGTCGAAAATACCATACCGCCATAATGGTAATAAAAAGCATAGCGAGTGATAAAATCACCACAGACGATTGAGAATGAATCCCTGGTAGATAATCAAAGTTCATTCCGTAGAATGAAGCAATAAAGTTTAATGGGAGCAAGATGGAAGAGAACACAGTTAAAAGTTTCATCACGTCATTTGCACGCTGATCATTCAAGGCAACGTGTAAATTGAAGAGATGCTCAAAGTTAACCGAGAGTTCATCAAGCTGAAAGTAAAGCTGATCAACATTTTCCCTTAGATCTTGAAGCATTGAAGGATGATCAACCCAAAAATCTTTACAGCGATAGAGGGCATCATTTGTTTGTTTTAGAATTCGTTTTAAAATAAAGGTCTGCCTACGGAAATGATAAATACGAATCGTTGAAAGATGTTCATTTTTTTTCGCAAGAATCTCGTGTTCAAATCCATCATAAAGATCCTGAAGTCTTATAACAGGAACATCATACGTCCGTATTACACCTAAAATCACTTGGTGAATTAGACCGTGGAAAGTTTTAGGTAGATCTGTTTTTTTTGATTTTTCAGCAATACTACTCAAGTAGGGGAGTTCAATTCGGTGAATAGTAACCAATCGATTATCGCTAATAAAGAGAGCAATCTTCCTTGTAAGTTCCTGAACAGAGGTGTCATGATGATGAGATTCATTATCGAAACTTCTCATCATTAAAAAGTGACCACCTTCCTCACTCTCTTCATATTTTGGCAGATGCTCCGGCCGCAAACAGTCTTGAACCAAAAGATATGGTAGTGAAAAATCCGTATTGAGACGCTCAAAATCCTCTGTCTCAGGTTCTTGAACATCAACCCATTTAAAATCTTTTTTTGAAAGGAATTCTGTAATCATAATATTATTAAAACATCAAATTTGAATCATGTCCTTAAAGATAAAAAAAAAGCCCGCTTTCGCGGGCTTCTTTAAAAAATAAATTTTAAGGTTGGACTACCAACGGCTTCCGCCACGGTCTCCGCCGCGATCACCACCACCGCCGCGTCCACCACCGAAACCACCACGCCCGCCGCCACCGCCGCGATCGCCACCACGTCCACCGCCGCCGCCACCGAATCCACCAGTACGTGGCTCCATAGGACGAGCTTCGTTAACAACAAGTGAACGTCCACCGTTGTCTTGACCATTGAGTTTTTCAATTGCTTTTGCAGCATCGTCAGCAGAAGCCATTTCTACAAATCCAAAACCCTTTGAACGGTTTGTGTCTCTGTCCATGACGATCTTTGCTGATTCAACAGTTCCGAACTTTGCGAACATCTCGTTAAGAGACTCGCTTGTTGCAGAAAATGGTAAATTACCAACGTAAATCTTACTACCCATAGATACCTCCTTAAGGCTCTAGATGCGCTCTCAGAGGATCTTAAGCAACTCGCTTGAAACTCTTTACCTGCGACAATAATTGCGGAATTAAATACAATAACTCCAGACTTCAAGGATAGCACAATTAGGGGTACTTATAAAAATTAAAGGAAAAATCAAGGTTGGCCAGTAACGCGACGCAGTTCAAGGGTAACGAAATCAAATATTTAATAATTCAGTAAAAAAAAGCCCGCTTGCGCGGGCTTCTTTAAAAAATAAATTTTAAGGTTGGACTACCAACGGTTTCCACCACGGTCTCCACCGCGATCACCACCACCACTGCGTCCACCACCGAAACCACCACGTCCGCCGCCACCGCCGCGATCGCCACCACGTCCGCCGCCGCCGCCGCCGAATCCACCTGTACGAGGCTCCATAGGACGAGCTTCGTTAACAGTTAGTGAACGGCCGCCGAAATCAGCACCGTTAAGTTTTTCGATAGCTGCATCAGCTTCAGAAGAATCTGACATTTCAACAAAGCCGAAGCCTTTTGAACGACCAGTATCTCTGTCTGTTACGATTTTTGATGAATCAACATTACCGAAAGATGCGAACATCTCAGATAGTGATTCGTTAGTTGCTGTGAACGGTAGGTTACCGACATAAATCTTCTTACCCATAAAACCTCCAAAGGCCAGGGAGCCGCTTAGAGGACATGGAGTAACTTTACTCGGGACACTCTGAAACGAACGTTGAACCAAACATTTAACACTGTTAATTAGAAAAAGCGACAAAATTCAACTACAAGGAATCATAGTGATATAACGCATTGATTTTAAGTTGAGTTAAGCGTGTTTATCGCCCTGAGTTATCTTGTACAGGATTGCCATAATTCATGGTTGAATGGTTACGTTGAAAACTTCCGGCCTGTGAAGATGGCCTTTTCTCCATTGGACGAGCTTCGTTAACGGTTAAAGCTCGGCCACCAAAATCTGAGCCTTGAAGCTTTTCAATTGCAGAAATTGCCTCATGATCTAATGACATTTCTACAAAGCCAAACCCTTTGCTTCTGCCTGAGTCTCGATCCATTACAATTTTAGAAGAATCTACTATTCCAAATGAGGAAAAAATCTCAGAAAGAGATTCGCTTGTTGCAGTAAATGGTAAGTTTCCTACGTAAATCTTTTTTCCCATAAAATACTCCTTATAAATTTTATCCCTCTCTAAGTGAGGCCAATTTAAGTAAGGATGTAGCATTTAAAAAAATGAATTGAATACTAAAGATACCTTGAGGAGGAATGCATTAAGCAGCTTGTTTCTTATTTAGCAGCTTAGTAACTGCCCTCTCGATTTGAGGCGAAAAATTTTTTAAGTTTATTTGAACAAAATTATGAAGCTTCACATCGTCAAGTTTTGTTCCAATGAAAATATTATGAAGTTCATCTGCTGCACCAATTATTTCAGCGAGCATGTTTATGTTGTTTGCACGTCGAGAAGGGTCATTGCCTCGACGGCGCATATGGTGACTCTCAACAGACTGATAAATGACTTCATCAAATCCACCGCACTTCCTAAGAATTTCTCCACCGTGCTTTTGATGTTGCTCAAAGTTTTTTTTCTGTTCTTCATTTAAAGTCTCAAGTGACTCTTCTTTAAAATGTGGGTCCAAGTCGTACAAGCCGATGTCATGAAGTAGTGCAGCGATACCCACAAGTTTGACGGACTTGATAGATTCTATGCCTACTTCGTTAGCAATCATGCCTGCCAAAAAAGATACAGCAGCGCTATGCTCGTTCATTTCAATTGAATCAATGAATTTTTTCAAAGATTCATTTTTTAATCTCATGTTTTTAATCAAGCCCACGCTTTGGTTGAGAAAAGTATTCGCAGAATCAAGTTTTTCCTGAGAAATTCCTGAGTGGATGAAGCTTTGGGCAATATTTGATCCAAGATTTAAAACGTTATTCATCTTTTTCATAGAACTAGCATTAGGGTTATTTAAAATTTTCTTACTTAATTCTTCACAGAAACGGATATACTTTTTGTGTTCTTCTGTTGAAATAAAAAGATGAGTGACACCTTTATTTGCATAAGTCTGAAGGAGCTCTTGATTAAGAGCGTCGCCAGAATTCAAAACTTTGATGAATTTGTTTGACCCAAGTTTAATGAAGATATTAAAAAAAGACTTTGGCGTTAGCACAAAATCTGTCAGTGAGGTTGGGACGTATCCGTCAGCTAATAGGTCAAGTTCTATGTTTTTTTCTTCTTTGGAAGCCACGATATCTACCCAGGATTCTTTTGATATAAAGAGGTCGTCAATTTCTTTAACTAGTGCCAAGTAATTAATTGGCGAGTGTAGAATTTTTGTAAAACCACATTCATTCGCCATTAACTCTTTCGGCTCTCTTTCTGGGGCATGAGAAATCAAAAATACGGGAGTCAGTGGTCGATCAATTCTAATTTCTTTTAACTCATCAATGCCGTGGCTTGGTCCAATAGCACTCGAAATAAAAATGATCCTGATATTATGCTTAGGCAGCTTCAATATTTGAGAGGCTTCCTTAAAGGTCTTGGTGAATAAGCATGGGTAATCGTTCAGAAGATTTTGTTCTTCTTTAATTCCATCGACAAATTTCACATTACTGTCGATTACCAGTGCTTTTCCAAAAAAATTTCCCATTAATCCCTCATGAACTTATCGGCTTAAAAAAGCCTTTGATTGATTGATATTCCAAAATAATTTAATATGGCTTAAACTATCTTTCCAAGTACCTGTTTTTAGGTGGGATTATAGAGTGGAGCAAGGATAGCAATCTCAGATGTCATTGATTTAGACGGTTGGGGAAATTGTTTCAAAGTCATGAAATGATGAGAAAAAGTCTGCTAAAATTCACATATGAGCAAATTGTTACTTTTAATATTTTTTCTTAGTGTTAATTCTTATGCTCAAGAGTTACCCGAACACCTGAAGATAATGCTGGCCAAGGGCCAGGATTGCTTTGAAATTTACAATAAAAAAAAGCCACTAGAAATTGAAGATGGCGAATATGATGAGTCAGAGTTTTTACTATTTTCCCAAGTAGATCAGATGCAAGGTCTGGACGTGGTTTTCACAAGGCTTGAAATTAAAAGAGCTAAGTTGAAAATGTTAGAAATTATAAATCAATCATTTGACCCGGAACAATTAGAGGCGATTATTAGAGTAGGGCGATCAGCTGATTTAAATAAAAAGGAAGCGGCTATATTTTTTGAAGTTGCTCTAGAGTTTAAAAGAGGCCAGCTGAAGGATCTCAGACTCCCCATTCGTCTTTGAATAAACTTTAGTAAAAAGTTATCCCCCTCATTCATGAAGTCTTTTTTACCTACTTTTAGGACTTAATTCCCGAGTCTTTCACCTCTTCATTTGGCATCACCGATACCTTGGCAAGTTGACAATTAACCAAGGCGCTATTCTATGAAGACACTTCTATTTTCACTGTTCATGACGTCCATGGCCTGGGGCCAAGTCTCTCAGGTGAGCATTAAGAATTTCAATTTTAATTATCAGGCACCCCAAGGCGATGGGACGGCTGAATCTTTCTCGTATCAACAAAAAATTGTTGATACTCAAAAGGTCCATGCGGAAAAGATTGGAGACGATTTTAAATTTATTTTTGAAGGAGTTGAAAATCAGGAATTGACGTTTAAAGACGCACCAGATCTTATGAAGAGCGCTCAACAAATTAAACTCAGCGCATTTAATCTTTCATTCGCGACTTCAGTCTCTTTGTCAGCAGCGTCTGCTGTTTTTAATTCCCCTGATAAACATATTGATCTCCAAAATATGAATCTTGCCTGTAATAGGATTTCTACTTTCCCCGAAGTTATGGATCAAGTGATTAACGGTTGTATTCAAAAGATGAGTCTTAAAACCGCAGCATTAAGAACTGATGGTGAGTCTGGTTTTGATCAGGCCTTGATGAAGGCAATCGATGAAACCCATGACGAAATTCTTGGAGGCGTTAGTATTAAGAATTTAAGCCTTAAGGTAACGGGTGGAAAATTTGAATTAAGTGCGGAAGTTAAAGCTCAAGTTTCAGGAACTGCAACTGCTACTGGAACAATTAAATACGAAGCTCCCGTAAAAAAGCTGACAATAAAAGTCTCTGAAATCAAATTTGGTTTTTTAGATCTAACATCTAAAGTTTTTGATGAATTAAAAAAGCAGGAAAGTACGACTTTTAAAGTTAGCAAGCCTTATGTTTATATAACAATAAAATAAAAGTTACTTCTAGTGGCTTGTTTTTGTGATCTCAACTTCAATCACAATCACATTTTCAGAAGCCTTAAACTCGTATTTATCATTGGGCTCAAGAACGATGAGTTTTGGTGAGGTTTGGTATAAATAGAGAAAAGTTTGGTGCTTGGGCTGATATTTTTTAATCTGATTCATTTTAAGATGGGCAAGATTAACATTTGATTGGCCCCAGCTACGATCAGTCATGACATTGAAGTCAATGCAGTTTTTGTCTATTAATTCACATTGAATTTTTTCTTCACCTTCAAACTCAAATGAATCAAAGGCGTTTACTAGTTTTACATTGCTTTTGTCTTCGAAATTCAAAATGAAGCCTTTCCCATCAAGCAACATGAGAAAACGATCGATGCCAGGAAACACAGAAAAAGGACCTGATTGGTTTACCTGTGCGATTGAAATTCGGAAATAGAATTTATTTTTGTCGCTTTCATTCGCTATTTGATAAATCTCGCGAGTGGTACCTCCGCCATTTTCCCAAGGCATGTCTTTAAAGTCTTTTGCATATAATATATTTGACATGATTCATGATAACACTAAACATCATTTGTCGCATTAAAGAAGAATACAAAATTACCGGACCATAGTAGTTAATTAAAATATTTGTGAAAAAGATTAAATTTTTTCAACTTTAAATACGATAAATCATAGGTCGATTTCCTAAAACATTTTGGAAAATATACATATGTCAAAGCGCAGCCCCTTCAAACTATCTCCTGAAACTGCAATTATAGCGATTGTACTTGGTCTGGCCGCCTTCTATTCCATGAAAGAACTACTTCGCGATTTTTCGTAAGCTTCTTTTTTGTAACTAGTTAAAATCATGGTCCCTAAATATCCAAAGCTTATAAAGTTTTCCACTTTTAAGACTTTGCTCACTAACCTTGGTAAATCTAGCCCAACCAATTCTTCTGGTGGGGGTATTTATGAAGTTTTTATTAATTGGCATAATCTCGGTAACTTTTGGATGGAATGTTTTTGCTGCAGAAACAAAAATTTGTCTTATCACAACAGATGTTGGGCCTGAGCAAACTCAACTTTTAATTGAGACTGATTCGAAGGGAGACCTGGATACAATTCGAATTTATGAAACTGAAGACAATAAGGTGACTAGCGATGAGTTTTATACTGCTGAGCAAGCAATCGCTGATGGAATTGTAGCTTCTGAAAGAGATGGTCGCCAGGTAGTGATTTTGAGGGCACAAAATTTTACTGCGAGTAGTGGAGGAACGATTGCTCTTGATTACCTTTACAATGCAATTAAAGGTTCAAGAAAAGTGTTTAACCTTAAGCTAGTCAAGGTTGCAGGAAAGTTTGTTCTTTTGACTAAAGAAGGAGCAAGAGTGAATCAACTGGTTTTTGTTGGGAATCGCTTCGTAGGACAGGTCATTGGTATAAAAGAGGTTCTGGCCAGTTTCAAATAAATAACTCTTGAAGTAGATCCAACAAGGGGTCTACTTCGGTCCTTTCACTTTTGCTGTGAGACCTTTAAGAAAGCTTCTTAAAAATTGATCACCGCACGGACGATAGTTTTGATGTCCTTCTTTTCGGAACAAGGCACTAAGTTCTGTTTTTGAAACTTTAAAACCATCACTATCTAACATCGAAATAATATCTTCATCTTTGAGCTCAAAAGCTACTCGAAGTTTTTTTAGGACTACATTGTTAGTAGGTAGTTCAGGACCAAGTGGTGGCCTGCTTTCATCCTTGCCGCGTTTAAAATAAATGAGTCCATTGAGAAAACGTGACATAACATTTTGACCGCACTCCTCAAAGCCTGGTTCATCTTCTTTCTTTATATAAGCATTCATTGCGGCTTGGGTTACTTCACCGCCACCGAGCTTGACGATTTCTACCAGCTTAAACTCGCTAATGTTGAGCATGTATCTAACACTTCGAATCACATCATTATTTATCATGGTTATTTTTAGCAATTTTTATGCAAAACGAAAATTATTATCTTTGCTTGTTTTGAAAAAGAACCCAATCTCTTTCCAATTGATTTCGATGATCAAGATGAGCAATGCTGATCATTGCGTTGGCACGCTCACGAAGTTTTTTTCCAAATAAATTAACAACCCCCGCACCTAGTTTGAGTTCAGAAAAGATGCGGGATATACCCTTATTCGTCGTTGATGGTAGCGCTGAATAAAGTCCATTTAGATTGTACTGGAACGAGAACTTCATTAATTGATTGGCAAATTTTAATGTTGCAACAATCACAGAATGTTTTTTTAGCCTCAATTACATTCGCGATGTTATTAATAAGTATAATACGGCGCGAAGGAATGCTTCACTAAATCAAAATGAATTTTAAAAAAAAAAAACTGATATTGTTTGCTGTGTAAGGTGATAAACTTTAGTGCGGTTTAGCTTTCTCATGGCCTGTTTAATCTTGAATGGTGATTTATGAATGACAAGAACATCATCCAATTATCCGGCGGAGGCCTATCGCAATCAATTGTTTTACGCCGACAAGAAGAAGAGGGCTACAATGAGTTACCTCAATCTCGTCCGAAGCGAACTATTTCCATCGTTATAAATATTCTGAAAGAACCCACTGTTTATATTCTGCTCGCTTGTGGAGCTATTTATTTTCTCATTGGTGATCGGCAAGAAGCCTTGATGCTACTGGGATTTTTGGTACTGATTATTGGTATCACTGTCACACAGGAAGCTAAGGCAGAGCGGGCTCTTGAAGCCCTTAAAGATCTTTCTAGTCCGCGAGCTCTTGTTTTAAGGGATGGGGTAAAACTGCGGATAGCGGGAAGAGAAGTTGTTAGGGGTGATATTCTTTTCATTAATGAAGGCGATCGTGTGCCTGCCGACTCCACTCTTGTTTCAGGAGATTATATTTCATCTGATGAATCCCTAATAACTGGTGAATCTGTACCCTTGGATAAAAAAAAGGATTCCAAGATTTTTGCTGGTGCAACTATTGTTCGTGGCCAGGGAATTGCCTTGGTTACTGCAATTGGTGCAAAAACTGAAATTGGAAAGATTGGTAAATCGTTACAGGGAACTGATGCGGAATCAACTAATCTCGAAAAACAAACTAATGGTCTTGTTAAGCAGGTAACGTGGATTGCTGCTCTTCTTTGTGTGCTGGTTGTGGTTGTCTATGCTTTGACTCGAGGCAATTGGTTGGAGGGAGCACTCGTTGGACTTTCGCTTGCCATGGCAATCATGCCTAATGAATTACCTGCAGTCCTTGCCATCTTCTTATCCTTAGGGGCCTGGAGACTTTCGCAAAGAAGAGTTTTGACTCGAAAACTTTCGGCAGTTGAAAACTTGGGGGCAGTGACTGTTTTATGTGTCGATAAAACGGGTACTCTCACTTTAAATCAAATGACTATTCAGAAAATTTATTCTCAAGGTCGTTATGTAGATCTTTTAGATTCGAAAACCCATTCATTAGATGAAGAGTTTCATGAGGCGCTTGAGTTTGGAATTTTGGCCAGTAGGAAAGATCCCTATGATCCGATGGAGCTGGCGTTCGTTAGTGCTGGTTCGAAATTTCTGCAGGGCACAGAACATCTTCACCATGACTGGTCACTTAAAAAAGAATATCCACTTTCCTCAGAGCTTCTTTCTATTACGCATGCTTGGAAACCTAAGGTCGGTGGTGGTTTTGTAGTCGGAGCTAAAGGTGCCCCTGAGGCCATAATTGATCTTTGTCACATGTCTAAAGAAAATGCAGAAGCTGCAGTGAAAGCTGCCGACGCCATGGCCAGTGAAGGCTTGAGGGTATTAGGAGTGGCCAAGGCTTCTTCAGATCAAGCTGCACTTCCAATGAAGCAACATGATTTTGAATTTGTTTTTGTAGGTTTCATAGGACTCATTGATCCAGTAAGGTCAGAAGTACCAAGCGCCGTTTCCGAATGTCATAAAGCAGGAATTAGAGTCGTTATGATCACGGGCGATCATCCAACGACAGCGTGTAGTATCGCCAGGGAAATTGGACTAGAAAATCCCAATCTCGTGATGACCGGGTCTGAAATGGAAAAGATTTCTGATTTTGATTTAGGAGTCATGGCAAAAAAAATAAGTGTCTTTTCGAGAGTCATGCCTGAGCAAAAATTACGATTAGTAAATTGTCTAAAATCGGCCGGGGAAGTTGTGGCGATGACTGGTGATGGAGTAAACGATGCACCTGCACTGAAGAGTGCAGACATTGGGATTGCAATGGGAGAAAGAGGGACTGATGTCGCGCGAGAGTCAGCCGATCTTGTTCTTCTTGATGATGATTTTGCTTCAATAGTAGAGGCCATTCGCATGGGCCGTAAAATTTATTCTAATCTCCGAAATGCCTTAGTGTATTTATTTGCCGTGCATATTCCCATCGCGGGAATGTCTATCTTTCCAGTTTTTTTTGGACATCCTCTTGTTTTTTTTCCTGCGCATATTGCCTTTCTTCACCTGATTATCGAGCCTGCTTCATCTATTGCATTTGAGGCAGAACCAGCTGGAAAAGATACGATGTCAGGCCCTCCAAGGGATCCTCAAGAAAAACTTTTGAACCGTGAACTATGGCTACCTAGTATTACAATGGGTGTAAGTATTTTGATTGCACTGTTAAGTATTTACTATATTTCTCTTCAAAAAGGTTTAGGAGAGCCTGAAATTAGAGCATTGGTGTTCACTACGCTTATTATTTCAAATATTACTCTTATCTTTATTAGCCGGGGATCCAAGACATCTTTTATTCAGAAACTAACGTCCAAACCTAATAAGGTTGTTCAGTACATAATCCTCGCCTCTCTTTTGATGTTAGGTGGTGTTCTATATAATGAAAGTCTTCGTAAAATGTTCAGCTTTTCATACTTGCATTCTATTGATTTGGTGATTTGTATAATGATAGGAATTGTTAGCGTTATCTGGATAGAAATCATTCCTAAGAAAACTAAGCTTTGAGATTTTTAATTGAAGCTGTTAATCGACTTGATCCGGCACCAAAGACATTGAGAATAACGGCCAGGTTCCATAAAGAAAGATGATCAGGCGGGAGCTGTTTTATAAACCCTCCTCCAATCACAATCGCAACTAATGAAAATGAAAGTAGAACATCAATTGAATTTCCTAAGTCCTGCCACTTGGGCTGCATTCCGATCACTGGTTTCTTGATTAAACGTACAAGAAAAGAGAGAGAGCACGCATCGAGAACCCTTCTTTTTAAAAAAAACAATGCTAAAAAATTAATGGCATTTATGAAAAGATCTAATGCACCCAAAGCCACTAACCAGTATTGATGAAAAAATAAACCTGTCACGATCTTAAACGCGCAGAATGGTAGACCTATAGTTAATATTTCAAGAGATTGCATGGGCCAAGCTTACATAATTTCTCCTGCAGAAGCAATGAGTGAGCATATCAGTCGGATTATTGGTCCTGATAATATCGGCGACGGTGCTGGTATCATGACTTCCATTCCTCAAGACCTCAAAAAGCAGAAACAATCTCTAAAATTTTTTGAAGAAACATTTTGGCAATAAAGATATTAATTTTGAATACGTTAAACAAGTACCTATCAAAGAAGAAGATTATCAAACTCTCATTGGCCTTGGTCGGGATTATCTTAAAGAAAAGGGCAGTAAAACAATGAAAGAGCTTTTGGATGGTGAAAGTATAAAATCCACTTTCATAAAGCTTATTCCGAAGAAATAAGGACTAGATAATTTCTTGTTTTAAACTTTCTAAGTCAGCAGGAATTATTTTTTTAAACGTAGGGCGATCTAGTATTTGCTCGAGCGCTTTTGGTATTCTTACTGTCCTGCAAATTAAGGGCTCGACAATACTTTCAAATTTGGCCGGATGGGCAGTTGCTACGATGATCCAATGTGGTGTCTTTAATTGTTCTCTCACAAAAACTGCGGTTGCGGTATGTGGACAAAAAACTTCGCCCCAATTCTTTTGTCCATTTTGAATTGTGTCTTTAATTTGTCTATCATTGACGGATAAAACCTTCACTTCATTTTTAAATTCTTGGTGATCAGGAGAAAAGTCTAAAATTCGTTCTATATTACTAGGATTTCCCACATCCATGGCGTTAGCAAGAGTAGTTAGCGTTGCATGTGGGTGAAATACTCCAGTTAAGGCATAGTCCAAAACCGAATGGTTAGCATTAGTACTCATCACTACTTCACGAATAGGAAATCCCATCTTTTTTGCCCAGAGGCAAGCAGTGGCATTACCTAAATTACCGGACGGTATGATAAATCCAGGTTTATTTCCAGTCTCGTTGAAATATTTTAAAGAAGCCCAGGCATAATAAAAGGTTTGTGGCAAAATTCTTCCGACACTAATACTGTTGGCACTGATAAGGTTCTTATTCGTCTTCCACCAGGGATCAAGAAATGCTTGCTTGACCATCCTTTGACAATCATCAAAATCACCCTGAACTGCAAAGCTTTCAATGTTTTCACCCCAGCATGTGAGTTGAATTTCTTGTCTTGGTGAAATCTTCCCATGCGGGTAAAGGACTATGACATCTACAAAAGGTTTTTTATAAAAAGCACTTGCAACGGCACTTCCAGTGTCACCGCTGGTAGCAACGAGAACAGTGAGACTCTGTTTTTTTTCTGATTGAAGCTGACTAATTGCCGAAGCTAAAAATCTTGCCCCGATATCTTTAAAAGCACAGGTGGGTCCATGGTAGAGTTCTAAAAAAGCGGTGTCATTTCTTAGTGTCTTAAGCGGAACAGGAAAGTTAAAAGCTTCGTCACAAATTTTATCAATTTTATTATGTAACAAATCGTCTTCTGTGAAAGATTTTGCAATCATTTTTGCAATATCTTGAAACGAAGCAAGTGCCAATTGCGCCATATCACTTTTAGAGAAATCTGGGAAATGATCTGGAATTAAAAGTCCACCATCGGGGGCAAGGCCCATAAGCAAACTTTCTGAAAAATAAATTGATGGTGTCGATTTTCGTGTCGAATGAAATTTCACGTATGCCTCATTAAATTATTCTCGCACCTATTTGATTAATAGGAGAAATCCATGAATCCAGTTTAGAAATACCATTTTTATTAAAAGCCAAAATCATGGCATCTTTTATGAGCTTGCTGTCTTGTTCGTTGGCGGCCAGTGCAAAGATACTTGGACCAGAGCCTGAAATTGAACATGCGAGTGCATTCGCTTTTAGAGCAGCAATTTGTACGTCATAAAATCCAGCAATAAGATGGGCCCTTTGTTCTTCAATCACAAAATCTTTGCAAGAACGCTTGATTAGTTCAACGTCCTGTTGGAAGCATCCAGCAATAAAAGAGGCAAGATGAGCACTTTGCTGAACAAACTGATGAAGCGATAGGTGCGTTGCAAGAACACTTCGTGCATACTTTGTTTCAACTTTAATATCAGGATGAATAAGAACACAAAAAAGTTTTGGGTAAGGAATATTAATAACATCTATAGGGTCAGTTGATCTTATAAGAGTCAGTCCACCAAAAAGAGAAGGGGCCACATTATCCGCGTGGATTGCGCCACTAGCGGCCCTTTCACCTTCAAGAGCAAATCGTAATAACTCTGATTTAGAAAGTGAATTGGGTAAAAAACCATTGGCGGCCACAACTGCAGCAACGCTTGATGCAGCTGATCCGCCCATTCCAGAACTAAGTGGAATTCCCTTTTCAATTGAAACCTTAAAACCAAAAGGTAGTCCAAGCTCTTGAAGCATTTTAACTAAACCAACAGTCGCAGTATTTTTAGCTGGATCGTAAGGCAATCCCTCAAGTCCTTTAATAGATTCAATTTCAATTTTCCCAACATCAGTTGTTTTCGTTAAGGTAACCGTATCTCCAACAGCATCTAAGGCAAATCCCAAAACATCAAAGCCAACTGCCACATTGGCAACTGTCGCTGGCGCAAATGCCGTAATGGAGGTTTTGTCTGAGCTCATTATTCAGCTCCCAAATATGATGAAAGTCTCAGTAAATCTGAAAATACTCCAGCGGCAGTGACTTCTGGGCCAGCTCCTGGCCCTTGAATAACTAATGGCCGTTTATTGTATCTTTCAGTTGTAAATATGACCATGTTATCACTGCCAGAAAGCCTTCCCAAAGGATGGTTGACTGAATAATTTAATAACTTAACTGTAGCTTTTTTATTCTGATCGATCTTTGCAACATAGCGAAGAATTTTATCTTCACTTTTAGCTTCTGATAATTTTTTTGAAAAGAGTTGATCAAGACTTGGAACTTGATTTAAAAAATCCGTAACGGAAACCTTTTGCAAAGACTCAGGCACAAGATTTTCTATCTCAACGTCTTTAATATCAATTTTAATACCAATTTCACGAGCCAAAATAACAATTTTACGAGCAACATCTTGGCCAGAAAGATCATCCCGAGGATCAGGTTCAGTGAATCCTAAGTTTTTAGCTTCTAATAAGATTTCAGAAAAAGGTCTCTCACCATTGAATGAATTGAAAATAAACGAAAGAGTTCCGCTTAATACGCCCTCGATACTGACAATTTTATCACCGGTGTTATGTAAATCTCTAAGGGTGTTAATTATCGGCAACCCGGCCCCAACGTTGGTGGCATAGAGAAAGTGGGTATGCTTTTCTTTGCTCCATAATCGTAAATTATCATAAAAGTCCTGAGACTTAGTATTGGCCTTCTTATTAGGCGTAATTATATGCAAGCCACTCTTAAGCCATGATTCATAATGTTCAATAATTTTGTCATCGGCCGTGGCTTCGATAATTACGGCATGTGGAGTGTAGGGAGTTTTAACATGTTGAGAAAATTTCTCGTAATTAATGGGTTCACCTGAGGCCAAAGCCGCTTCCCAATTGTCGAGTGCAACTGGTTTTTGGGATAAATACATTTTTTTTGAATTCATTAAACCCAAAACATGAATATCAAGATTTTTTTCTTTTTGTAAGTACTCCAGGTGCTCTTTTAACTGTCTTAAAAATGCTTTTCCAATAACTCCCGTGCCGATCAGTCCCACTGAAATGGTTTGCCTTGAAAGGTAGAAGGCAGCATGAGCAGCTCTTAGCGCTTTTTTAGTATCTTTTGAGTCAATAACGACTGATATGTTTCTTTCGCTTGATCCTTGAGCAATGGCCTTAATATTTATTTGAGATTTTGATAAAGCTGTAAATAGTTTCCCAGCAACTCCCGCGTGCTTAACCATGTTGTCACCAACGGCGGCCAAGACACTACATGACTTAGTGATGTCTATTTTTTCAATAATCTTCTGATGTATTTCTGCATAAAGATCTTTTTCAAGAACTTTTCTTGCTAACTCCGCTTGCTCTTCACTTATCGCCAAACAAATAGAGTGCTCACTACTTGCTTGAGATATAAACACAATTGAAATTCCAGACGTTCGAAAAGAAGAGAAAATCTTCTCAGCTATTCCTGGAACACCGACCATTCCTTTACCTTCAATATTAACCAGGGCCATATTTTCAATGGCCGAGAACCCACTTATCAAATGCTGACCTTGTGAATTTTTGTGAATTCTTGTTCCAGAGAATGTCGGGTTGAAAGTATTTTTTATGATCACAGGTATATTTTTTTCAATCGCAGGACCCATCGTGGCCGGGTGAACAACTTTGGCCCCAAAATAAGCAAGCTCAGTTACTTCATCGTATGACAGTTCCAGTAGAGTCACGGCTTCTGGCACGAGCCTTGGATCTGCACTTAAAACACCGTCGACGTCAGTCCAGATAACGATCTCTTTTGCATCAAACAAATTACCAAAGATAGAACCTGAGAAATCACTACCGTTTCTTTTCAGAGTCGTCGCTATGCCTTCGTGAGTGCTCGCAACGAAACCTGTAATGATAACGAGATCATTTTGATTAATTTCAAGCCAGGCGTTTAGTTTTTCTTGAGATTTTGCAAAATCAACTGTGACACTTTTTTCATTTGATTTAACCACTAATACTTTTCGAGCATCAAGCCAGACGGAATTAATTCCAATAGTCTGAAAGTATCCATTCAAAAGCTGGGCCGACCAGACTTCTCCAAAACCAGAAATAAGCTCGACAACATTAGGTGAAGCCATTTTGGTGAGAAACACACCCCTTAAGATCTCTCCAATATTGGAAAAATCTTGGCAAAGGCTATTCTGAATCTCTTCGTTTAATTGGCCTTTACCTGTCGTTAATTGACCAACTGTTTCAAAATGTTGTTTTTTAAGCTTCTCAAGCTGGTTTTGCCAATCAGGATTTTGCTTCTCTGCACTCAAAACCATATTTATAAGTGCGTCAGTCACACCTTTCATGGCGGATACGACTACTGCCTTTTGGGGTTCTTGCTTAAGATCCAGAATAATTTTGGCAACATCCTTGTATCGATCAGTATTTGCAACACTGGTTCCGCCAAATTTATGTACTGTCCAGGTCATTTGTGATTCTCCATAAAATTACTTTCCGTAATCTTAACCTCACCTGTTACTTAGGTCGAGTTCTATTGAGTATTTTAAAAATGAGAGTACGATTATTTCTTAGACGCTAGTTATCATAGCGAACAATCATGAAATTACAAATACTGGAAAAGTCATTTGCTGTTTGCAGGCTTGAGCCTAATTCCATTATTCCAAATTGGGCTTTAGCTAGCCCTTTTTTTTCTCTATCCCGTACTGGAGCAGAACTTTCTGTTGTATGTGAGGAAAGCTTGGTTCCAAAAGAAATAAGATCTGAAACTGGCTGGAGGATATTAAAAGTTGTTGGAACGCTTGATTTTTCTCTGACAGGCATTCTGGCAAGCATCGCTAATCCACTGGCAGAGGCTAAAATTAGCATCTTTTCAATTTCAACTTTTGATACCGACTATGTTTTGGTCAAAGATGTCAGTCTAGACTTTGCATGCAAAGTACTTCGTTCTAATGGGATGGAGATTACTTAATACCCAAGACTTACGTTACGGGATTGAGCTAGAGACAAATTGGAGCGATCAAAGGGTATTATAGAAATCAGATTGAATAGAAATAAAAAAGCCCAGTGGAATATCCTACAATCTTTTGAGTTTAGAAGCCTATGGCCCCTGTTCATTTCATTATGTCGTCAACGCAGTATTTTTTAAAAAACTGACTAATTTCTCATAAAGAATAAGTTCTTCATTTTTATTCCCAGTTCCGTGCCCTAAACCATCCATTAGATGCAATACATATGGTTTATCTGATTTCTTCAATTTGTTAATAAAGCCTTCCATTGAAGTTGCACTTACTCTAGAATCATTAGTCCCATGAGATATAAACAGGGGAGATCTTAGATTTTCAAAGTAGTGAATTGGCGATCTCTCTCTGTATTTTTCTTCATTTCCTTCGTAGGGTCCAAGCATGTTCACAAGCCAGTCAGGAATATTTGAGGTCCTATAAAAATCTTCTAAATCAGCAAACCCCGCCCAGCATATACCAAATCCATAAGGGTAAGAGCTCCCCTTAACATCTTTAAAACCTTCAGGCATGGTCATGGCCCTTAGAACTGAGTACCCACCATGACTTCCTCCCTCTACGCCGATTTGTTTAGGAGAGAGACCGAATTCTTTTTCTAAAAAACGACATCCCCAGTGAACATCAAGGATTTCATTGCCACCTAAGTCTCCTTTGATTAAGTTTTGCCACTCCAGTCCTTCGGTCCAGGAACCTCTAACGGAGGGGGAAAGATGAACAAACCCTAGCTCAGCAAAAAGCTGTGTTTGCCAAGAGTAGTGATTGGAACCACCATAGAAAGCGGTGACAATCGCACCCTTAATCTTACTTTCAGGGAGGGAAATGAACGATGGAATGATCTTGCCATCAAAGGACTCATACTCAACATAATTATATGTATTATGAACAAGGCTCTCTTTGGTTCCTATGTAGTGTGGAAGTTCTCTTTTAATTCTAAGTTCATTAGAGAATTGATACTGAAATAAAGTGAGAGGTACGTCCATGTTGGAACAACTGATCCATATATCATCGCCTGGAACTATTGAGTGAGATCCCATCAAGGCATGAAAGATCGTTTCAGGGGCACGGGAACTATTTAATGTTATCTTGGTGTAAAGAGTCTGATCATTTTCCTTATCAGTCAACGTCGTATAAAGAGTTCTGTTATCATTTGAAAAATGAAAGCCGGTATTGCTTTTGGTGAAAAAAGTCAGTTGAGTCACTACTTTTGAATGCAAGTCACAATGATAATAATTTAAAAAACCATCACCTTGTGAACAAAAATAGAGATTGTTGTTCTCACAGAGTTTTCCAATGGTGAAAATGATCGGGCATTCTATATTTGCCGGCAAAAGCTTCGCGATTTCTTTACTCGAGAGATTAATCTTGATGAGGTTTGCCTTTAACCTGGCGTTATCCTTGTCGACTGAAAGAAAAATGTTTTCTTTGGCATCATCAAAAATAACATTAGACCAGCCAAGGCGATATTCCCATTCCTTGTCATCGGCGAGAAGCTCTATCGTCCCCGATGCTAAGTCCATGAGGTACAGGCGGGTATAAAATTTCCCATCCAATTTCTGATAACGATCGCCATAGGCAAGAAGCTGATAGTCCTTGCAGAACCCATATACACCGCAATAGCTAGTATCAGTTACTTGTTTGATAGCCTTGGTTGCGAGGTCTATTGAATAAATATTAAAGTTTTCTTGGTTTGCTTGATCAGATAAAAAATAAAACAGGTTTGTCTCAGTATGATATGCGATTGGACGAAAGCTTCTCTTTGAAAAGTCTTCCTCCGAGATTTGAACTGCATCACTTCGATCTAAAGATTTACTTAGATCAAGCGCCATCAACTTTTTAGACTCATGACTGTGCATTAAATAGAAAATATATTGAGAGTCTTTGGAAATATAAGTGTAAGAGTAGGGGAAGGCATCTAAGTATTTTTTAATCATGTATGTACGACCTTTGGGAATAAAAAAAGCCCAGTGGGTTAAACTGGGCTTTAGTATAATTCACTCCTTGCGGAGATCGTCACTTAAATGGGGTGGATGACGGGACTCGAACCCGCGACAACCAGAATCACAATCTAGCGCTCTACCAACTGAACTACATCCACCATTGAGAGAAGACCCAATTTATAGGACACACCATTCCAAAGTCAACGATTTCCTTCCCAAAACCAGGTTTGACGCGACTTGTTAGAGCCAGTTTTCTTCGAAGTGTTTGCACTTTTTCTAAATGACACTGATAATTAAACTATATGAAACACATTCTTATTTGCCTTCTTTTTTTCAGCTTTTATTCTCAGGCCTCTGTGGTGGGAATTTCCACGCATCCGCTAAATGACGAGGCCAAAGTCCTGTCGGCCGAAATGACTGGTTATATGAGCCAGAGGCAAGAAGTAGGATTGGGTATGAGATACACTCAAGAATTAAACCCTGGCCGCATATTAGATATATCGGCAAGTGGGGCGCAGGATTCCCGTGGCCTAGCATTATGCACTGGAGTGGATTTTGAACTTCTTCAAGAAGACGTTAGTCAGCCTCGCGTTTCCTTGAAACCATATTATCAGTACCTAAAATTTGAAGATATTAATCAGAACCTAATAGGAGCTGCCCCAACAATAAGAAAAGGCTTCAGCATCCAAGGTAATGAATTTTTTCCTTATTTGGCGGTACCAACTGGAATAAAAATTCATAGTGATAGCCAAGAATTTGATTACTATGCCTCGCTGACTCTGGGTGCAAGTATGCCACTTCCAGCAGCTGGTGGTGATAAGCTTTTAGTTTCTGTTGAAGGAAACAAGAACCTAGGTGCTTCTTCGGATTATCTTGGAGTTCTTCTTTCTTGGGTTTGGAAATAGCATGATCTTTTATTCTGATTTCGATGGCACTCTCACGAAAGAGGGCCGTGAGCTGACTCGTGAGTTTTTTGATATTCTGGATTTAATTGCAAAATATAATCATGAACTCGTTATTGTTTCTGGTCGCTCGCTTTCATGGGGACATTTTTTTCTCACACATTTTCCACTTCGTGCCTGCATAATGGAAGGCGGTGGAGTGGTTTTGTATCTAGATGACAATGGTGAGATTGTGGAGAAACCACTTGTTTCTCAAATTGAAATAGATCGTCTCGCAAGTTTTACTACAAATTTAAAGAATCATTTTCCGGGCATTCCAATGTCAGCAGATAGTTTTGGCCGTTTGACGGATAGAGCGATTGAATTTCATTTGATGGACGCAGAGTTGATTAAGGAAGTGGAAGATTTTATGGTTCAACATAAAATTAATTTTTCCAAATCTAATGTCCATATTAATTTCTGGGCCGGTGATATTTCAAAGTATTTAGGTGTGAAGCAATTCAAAGAAGCGTTTCGTCCAGATATCAAGGATGAGAACTGTTGGTTTTTCGGAGATGCTCCGAATGATCAAAGTATGTTTGAATTCTTTCATAACTCAGTAGGGGTGAGTAATATCCATCATTGTTTGAATCGTTTAACTCATAAGCCACGGATTATTTTAGAAGGGCCAGAGAATGCAGGACCTAAAGGTGTCTTAAATTATATTAAGAAATTGTGCTAAGTTAGGAACTTTTCAACTTTTTCTTTTATCAGTTGCTCAACTTCATCATCTTTAAGACCAAGCTTTGTTTCAATCCAATCAACTAAATCTTTCGGCAGTGGAGCAATGAAATGCTTCATGTCCTCTTTAGGGTAAGATAGTTTTAAGGCGACAGCATGGAGCGCTTGTCTTGGGATTTGCATCAGAGAATGGTCATCCTTTGTTGCAGTAGTGTCTTTAAAACGAATAAAGACACTGGCATCCCCGTTATAAAGTTTGTCACCTAAAAGAGGATATCCGTTGCAGGCAGCATGAACTCGGATCTGGTGCTGTCTTCCAGTTTTTGGAAATGCGAGAGCGAGGACATAGCCATCCTTTTCAAGGACAAGTTCGAAATGAGTTTCGGCGTCTTTTCCTTCTTCAGCTGTCTCGTCATAAGCGCTAATCATCCCCTGAGGAACCGCATTTTCATCTCTACCTAGTCTGTCCTTCGCCGTAAAAGGAAAAGTTTTAGCATTAGGCTTTATATGAGCAATCAGAAAGTAGCATTTTCTAACTTTATCTTCTTCAAACAGCAGACTAACTTTTTGAGAAACTTTTGGGTTCTTTCCTAACATTAAAATACCAGAAGTCTCTCGGTCTAATCGGTGTATGGAATGCATTGTATGTTTATAAAGTGTTTCGTAAAAGACAGTGGCGCAGTAAAAAAGGTTTTTGCCAGCAGGATGAGTAATCATAAAGGGAGGTTTATTAATAACCAAAAGCCCTGGATCTTCGAAGATGATAGTGGGTTCTTGATCACGTGAAACGACTTCATCGTGCCAGTATTCATCCTCAATCATGCCATCATTATGAGTGGTGACGGTAACCCGTTCACCGGAATGAACTTTTACACTGGATTTGTGAGGAGGAGTTCTGCCTGAAATAGTTACTTCTCCCTTTTCAATTTTCTTTTTAAGAAACTGACGAGACAGAGTAGGCATCTGAGTCATGACAAATTGATCAAGACGCAAGTTATCGTGTTCTGTGCACACGGGATAACTTACGACATACCTTTCTGTGGTAAAGGATTTCTCTATTTCACTCATCTCTGAGTGTCATATCGCATTTTTAACAGATATTGAAGTGATGATATCGCCCCATTCTCAGAATAATGGTACTTACTTTGAAGCGTCTCAATTATACCTGTAATTTGATCTTTAACTGTCTTCTCAAGCCCATTTCTAGTGCCTTCGTGCTTCTCAGCAAGATATAACACAAGATTTTTACCAATTTTATCGATTATTTTTTTCTGTTCCTTACGATAAGACTCTTGAAGTAAATGAACAAGATCTTCAAATATTTCGCTATAAACGATAGGTCTTCCCGGATGATCTAAAGAATAGGCACCGAGACGGGCTATAAGATTTGAACGGAATTTCTCCGGTGCCTCGCTCATATGTACATTGGCTTCAAACTCATTTATGAAATATGAATCAGGAGTTTCGAATTTTCCTGTAACCATATTTTTGGTCTTTTCACCTTTAATCACTGCATTGATACTTAAAATATATTTTGAAACATACTCTTCGTAGGATCTATCATCAACTAATCCTAATGATTCTCTAACCTCTGTATCTAAAAGATTTAGTGAGTAAGCTTCAATTAAATCAATCGCTTTCTTAGGGTTATGATAATCTCCCTGATGTGAAATATTTAGAAAGTCGTATTCCGCCTTTTTTTCATTTAGCGTTCGAAGGTACTCCGTGACTTCAATAAAAGTCACACTCTTGTGAGAATAGGCCAGATCATATAGTATTTGTTTCACTTCACGTGGTGAAATACCAAACTTGCCTTCATACATAGAATCATTGTCGTATTCGTTTTGAATTTCTTCGACACTCATTTTGAGTAGTTGCCGTGATTCTGAATCAAATTTTTCAGGAGTTTCTTTTTCAGCGTAAAGAAGGCACTTTTCAATCGGAGAAAGTGCTTCAGCAATTTTACCAAGTTTTTCATCTCGAAAGTTCTTACCAATTGGTGCCCGCATTCTTGTCATGATGGACCAAAGACATATGGCCGATAAAGAGTGAGGCTCGAATGAGGCCTGTTCTTTTAATTTCGAAATTTGATCTTGATAGATTTTTTCTTCCTCTTTGTAGTTTAAGAGGTAGGGTACTTTTAGAAAGTTAAAGCGACCTTTGAATGAATTAAAATCAGGATGCTGTTTAAAAGCAGCAAAATGAATTTCATTTGAAGACCCAATAAAGAAAATATCTAATTCGGTTAAAATGCCGTGTAGATTGATCGTTTTAGATTCCATTGTCATAAGGAGATACTTGAATGTGTCTAAAGGCCGTTTGAGAAGATCTGAGAATTCCAAGATTCCTCTATTTGCCAGGACCACTTCGCCTGAGACAGAAAAGAGATTTAATGATTGAAGGCTAGGCGGAAGAGAGGCAAGCCTTCTATCCATCGTTATTTGCTGTAATTGAGCATCTACATGAAGTTGAGGTTCAATTGTTGTCGCACCAATTGAATATCTGCGATTAATGAGCAATCTTTCTACACGGATATGTTTAAAAACTTCCTTGTAATCACCTTTATAGTTTTTTAAGAGTGCATCGAAAATTAGCCGGTTTCGTTGTGAAAGATCTCCATTATAGAGATAACTCTTTTTAACCTCTTCCAAACGGTTTTTATCTTTTTTAAATGCATCCTCAATCAATTTCTGACGAGACTTTATTGGAATCAACAAAAGCGGATGATCTTTAAGTTCAGAAGTCATAATCGCACTAATGTCTTTATCTTCTAAAAAAGCATAGGAGTTAAGATTACGATCAGACATGCCACCAGATAAACCGAGTGATCCCTTGGTAAACTGGTCAATAGGAAAAATCCAATTAAAAGAAAAAAGTGATCCTTCATCAGTTGCAGCGTAGTCTTCGGCTGAAAGCATGATCTTTTTAACCAGACTAGACTTGGAAGAGCCATTAGGACCAATTAAGAGAATGAACTTATTGTTAAATCCTTCCTCCATAAAATTTTGAAGAAACTGGTAAATTCTATTTTGAGTTTTTACTTGCCCGTGTACTGGTGGTGCGTCTGAATGTTCACGGGTGAACAGCTTGAAGCTGCCATTTTCATTTTGTCCGAAATAATCGAACATATCACGCAGGTAAATGTTCGTCGGCCGCAATTCTTTTTGAGGGTGTTTCTCAAAGAGATTCATGTAATCATCGAACGCTAAAAGATTAACGTAACGACCTTCTTCTTTATTTACTTCTTCCATCCATTTCATATAACCTGATCCTGTGAATAGGGATTCTTCCATTATACCAAAGATCATCGTGATCTTGGGTTTTCTTAGTGTTATAGGCATAATTTTGCTTTTCTTTCGGCACCGCCCGGAAAATCGCAACAAATACCAGCGTCCAGCATCCTCAGAAAAGCTTTTTGCTCAAGTGATTCTTGCGTCCCAGCCCCAGATTTTGAAACTTTGGGAGGATGGCGACCAATTCATCAAAAAAAATGGCATGACATGTAACGATGAGATTCTGTTTGATCAAAGTGTTGGCCGAAGCTATTACCAGTGCCAGCCACATTTTTGGCAATGCTACTGGGCCGGGGGAATAAGAAAAGAGCCTGCGCTAAAAATAGATTTATTTGGTCAAACCTTTCATGTCCGCGCCAAGCCCAGTTTTCAGCCCATTCTGAAGTACTCACCTTATCCCCGGTTTTATGAAATATTAAAAGGCCCTTTTCAAGGACTCAATTTCCACTACGGAGTTCTTGTAGAGCTTACCCTGGATGAAGTACCAGATATGACTTGGCCCATTGTTCTTACAGACAGTTGTCGCGATGTATATCTGCCAGAAAGAATTTATGGTTATGGTAAGGTCGATCCTAAAAAAAATGACCAAGATTTTCTTTGGGACAACTTTGATCGAAAAATTTTTATAGATAAGTTTTATGTTTCCAATCAACAAGTAAATGAGTGGCGCATTTTAAATGGGGAGCCAGACAAGGTTGTAACAGACAGAGCAACATGGTCACACCCTGCGATTTTGAACCTAACCGAGCAAAAGAACTATTGCTCGTTCTTTGGAAAAAAAGTTTTAGAAGCGAAAATGTTTGATGCTGCAACGATGACACCTTCAGATATTAAAAATCCATTGCCTGATAGAGTTTCAAGGCCTCAAACGCCATGGCAAAGAGATATAGGAAAAAGTTTTCTCGGCATGTCACAGATTAACCCGGATTATCAACTTACTCCACTTGACTGCCAACTGGCTCAAGTCAAAGGCTGCCAGGAAAAATATTTTACAACAGATTCTGTCACATGGATGGGAATGAACTTTGCTTTAGGTTTTTATCCTGAATCTTTACCTAATCCTATCGAGCCAAAGAAAAACTTGAAACTATCTTCAAAGTTTTTACCACCAGAATCTCCCCTTCATGAATTGGGTGTTCTTAGCAATTGGCAGGGTCAGCTTGAGGCCAATATGCCAATCGCTTTTCGATGTTATGAAGAGGTTTCTCTGTGATTATATATTTTCTTTTAGCGATAATGAATTTAGCAAATGCAGATCCAACATGGAAATGGTCAAACGCTATTAAAATAGTTGAAAAGCATGAGTTCTATCTGGACAATGAAATCATAATAAAACCTAAAAATTCATGGCAAACATTGTTTGCTGTCGTTTATAGTGACTCCAGCTTGAAAACATTTAAAGATTGTATTTACTATCGCGTTCCTGGAGACGGGCCTGGAATACTGAAGCTCAAAACGATTACAGCAAATATAAAATGCGACGAATATCTCTATCAACCTGGGGAAAAAGAATGGAAAAATCTTAAAGCTGTTCAATACTCAGTTCAGAATAATTTGTTATCAATCAGTTTAACCAACGAGCAGTTTCAAATTGAAAGATGGGAAGTGCCATTATTTAATATTTTTGTTCATCCTGAGCCCAAGGCATTAATGTCTTCAGCCGAATATCGCTCACCTAAGGTCTTTTATTTGACGCCTCATAAAGGTGACCTTAGGGTGCGGCCTCAAGGAGCAATTCAACTGGCCGACAGGCAAATTTGTCACAGGATAAGTGAGGATTGTGTTGAGCAGGAACCATCTACTTGTACTCAGTGCACTGGTGGATGGTATGAAATTCCAAATGGATGTGCTCAAGGACCTAAGTATTGTGGATCAATCGAATGTGGTTTAAAAAATAAACCTGCCTGCAGGCGTGGGATGAAGTATCAAAAAACTCAAACTACATTTAGCTGCCGAGAGAATCATAGTTTTGCATATTGCGCGAAAGGCCTAAACATAGAATGTCAGGGTAATCTACCTTACTGTTTGTGACGAGGACATCGTAGTTGAGACAGCATCTTTTTCAATCCCAGGCTCATTCCACGAAACTGTATTTAGTGACTTGGTACTTGATTGTGAAATGAATTTTTTAAGAGCGATATGCCGCTGCGCCTCTCCAAGGTCTACTAACACGCTATAATATTTATCATTTTCAATTGATGATCCTTGAATACTTAGCGATAGATTACTTTGGTTCAGACTAAATGGCGAAGGCCGCCAGTTTGATTCCAGTCCCTGGTTATAATCATCTTCTAATATATTTATAATATCTGCGCCTCTTAAACTTATAAGAACTAATTTGGCCACACCCAACCCGGTACTACTATAAGAAATATCCCCTCCATGAAAGTCTACAATGGACTGAATATTTTTGGAACGGATCGAACTTGTATTAGATTTATCATTCAGATAATAATGAAATTTTTGCATAAGATTTGTATCAGGCTCGATTATCTTCCCAAGGAATTCTGCAGAAGTTCTAACTTTATGGTCAACGGAAGAGTCTTCTGTATAGCAATCATTGGTTTCCTTAAAAAACTCCTGACAAAACATCACTGGTTGGTGAACGACAGTTTTCTCTTTTTGTAGTTTTCTTGTTTTGGTGTTAACAAATAATTCAGCATAAGAAAAACTCAAGCCATTATTGAAACTATTAATGACCAACGTATTATTTATAAAATTTGCTGTTTTATTCTCTGTTCTTCCGCCAATCACTAAATCGACAAGTCCTGGAGGAAGACGATTTAAATATTCTCCCATTTTGCTGGCAAGATCACATATACCTTTTTTTTCGGGTTCAAAATTAACTTTAGATAAAGGGATTTTTAACTCTTGTGCGAGTTCTTCTCCGCAAGTTAAACCTTGATGAGTCAGTACGACAATTATTTCTGCGCCAAGTGATCTGAGGAGGCGTGATTGTCTAAGTGTTGATTCAAGCATGCTGTCAACATACAGACCGATTCGATTATCAATTGGAGTTAGTTCCACTACATCATCTGGAATGAGACCGAGAATGCCAACCTTAACACCATTCACTTCGCGTATAAGATAAGGCAATGTTCCTGTCCATTCCACCGCACGAGCAGTCTTTACTTCGTATAGGTTACTGAGGATTAGAGGCGTTTTAGATTTTGCAGAAAAATCCTTAATGAAGTCTGAACTACTTTTAAATTTGGATGGAAGTTTGATATTGAAGTCATCGAGCCCAACAGTTACAGCATCATAATCAAGTTCTGAATAAAAATCGGAAATAAAATTAACTTCTTGAGATTTTGACGAAAAAAGATCGCCTGAATCCAGCAGTAAAACATTGCCATAGTGTTTTCGAAGAATTTGGAAATAACTACTAATGTAATTAACCCCACCAACATTAATTGATTGCTGTCCTTCTTGCTGCCTATCTTTAAAGATTATTTTGTTAGGCCGATAATGCCCTTGGATGTCATTTGTAGCGGCAATTATCACCCGCGAAAATCCCTCTTTACTTCCGGATGAAGGACTTTCTGGCTCTGAATAAAGTTCTGAGTGCCCACTTTGAGTCTGATTTTCAAGCAAGTTCTTTTTGAACGAACAAGAGGACAGAATAACTAAAAAGAGTAGGGAGCTTAATTTCATGATCATCCAGCAATTTTTGTTTTCTTTATTATAGCTATTTTCATAATTTCTGCCAGAGTGGAAGTAGGAATAACTAATCACCGCGTGAAAAGCTCGGAAGTTAGTAATACCTCTGAGATCTTTTTTAACATCCTTATAAGTGAGAATATATGCGAAAAGTATTGATAACAGGTGCCACATCAGGTTTTGGGAAATTGCTCGTTGATGCTTTTCTACAAAATGGTGATTATGTCATAGCTACTGGAAGAAACATTCATTCCCGTAAAGAAATATTTGAAGACGAGCGCTTAAAATATAAGGACCATTTTCAAGAGATAGATCTTGATGTCACTAATCCTGATCAAGTGATCCTGGCCGCTGATTCGGTTTTTAAAAAATTTGGGAGTCTTGATATCCTTATAAATAATGCAGGCTATGGACTTTTTGGTGCATTAGAAGATCTTGAAAAAGAAGAAATTCGATATCAAATGGAAGTAAACTTTTTCGGAACAGTTGATGTTACTTGTGCATTTTTGCCAATGTTAAGAAAGTCCCGCGGCAAAATCTTTAATTTCTCATCAGTTTTTGGTTTCATGGGATTTCCCTTAACCAGCTTATACTGTGCTAGTAAATACGCTATTGAAGGGTTAACAGAATCACTTCGTGCAGAACTGGCACCACACGGTGTACAAGTTTGTCTTATTGAGCCAGGCGGATATAGGACAAATTTTGGTAAAAATTTGAGTTGGAGTCAGAAAAACCCAGACTCTATCTATAGACTTCAAATGAAAAACTATAGGGAACTTCATGAGAAAGTCTCAAAGAAAAAACCTCAGGAGCCCAATGAAGTTTCTAAAGGCCTGCTAAAGCTGTCATTGAAAACGAAGTTACCAATGCGCAAAGTGTATGGAAAAGATGGTTTGTTCAGTTATATTCTTAAAAACTATATTCCAGAACGGATGTATTTCTTTATTATGGATAATTTTCTCAAAATCGTTTTACTCCGCAAGGCTTCATGATTAGTAGGATTTGATTTTAATTAATTTCGAATACGATGATTTTAGAGCGTTTTCAATTATTGAATACTCTCTTGCCCCGTGATTATAACTGAGTGATATTCGAATTACACCTCTGCCCACATCATCATTGATGCCCATCGCTTTAAGAACTGCGGAAGTTTCCGGTTGATTATCTGCGCACGCAGCTGATGTTGTGACAAAAATATCATGTGCCTCAAGTTCTATTTGAACGGCCTGTCCGTGAATCCCCGGATAACTCATAAGAGTTGTTCCGGCCAAACGCGGAACTTTGTCACCAATGATTACAAGTTCTGGAAATAAATTTTTCATTGTAGCTTCAAACTTTAAGCGCGCTTCTTTTAAATTTTCAAGTTTAAGTTTGTTGGATTGAAAATCTGAAAGCGCGATAGCAAGAGTTTCGACTCCTATATAATTCTGAGTCCCGCCACGCAAACTTTTCTCTTGAGTACTCCCAAAAACGTGGGATTTCAGTTTGGTGGGTTCTTTAACCATAACAAACCCTGTTCCTGGTAAAGCACCAACTTTGTGGCCGGAGCAGACTGCATAATCAACATCAGAGTCTTCAAAACTAAATTCGCCTTTGCCTATGAGTTGAGTTGTATCGCAAAAATATTCCACTTTGTATTTCTGGCAAAGCTCCGCAATCTGTTTATACGGTTGAATGACCCCAGTTTCATTGTTAACTGCCATAATTATTACAAGGGCTATAGAGTCTGCATTCAGTTTTAATAATCTTTCCAGGCTTTCGATACGAATCATTCCATTGTTATCAATTTCAACTTTTTCAATTTTAAAGCCTCTGCGCTCCTGATAAAAGCTTAGTGCCTTAGGTATTACAACGTGTTCAATCGGGCTTGTAATCACTAAGTTCTTATTTTGAGGCGCATATTCAAGGATAGAAAAAAAAATGTGCGAAATTCCTTCAGACGATCCAGAATTAAAATAGAGTTGATCGGGGTAGCAGCCCATGTATCCTGCAATTACATCCCGGCATTTTTCAATGCCCTGAAATACTTTTTGGCCAATGGAATGAATGGCATTTGGATTAGCATAGATATCTGTATCAATTCTTTTTTTTAAATAATCTCTAACAGAAGGAAGTAGGGGAGCCGAGCCATTATAGTCTGCATAGATCATATTATTTCCTAAGAGATTTTGAGCATCTGATCTAGTGCCTTGAGAGCAAACTTTTTTGTCACCTCATCCACTTTGATAACGTTAATAGGTTCGCCGCGCTCAATGGCCCGGTAGCTCTCAAGTAACCAGCGAGGGCGTATACGGTACATCGTTGTGCAAAGACACTGATAAGGCGAAAGCGAAGTAATATCTAATTGGGGATACTGAGCGGCCAAGCGATTCACAAGATTAATCTCAGTACCTACGGCAAACTTAGTTCCGGCCGAAGCCGCTTTAATCTGATTCACAATAAAAGAAGTTGATCCGGCCAAGTCAGCTCCTTGAACCACTTCGAAGCTACACTCGGGATGAACAATCAAGATTCGTTCAGGATCTTTCTCACGCCAAGTTTTTATCTGATCAGCGTTGAATCCCTGATGAACGGAACAAAATCCATACCATAAAATAACTTTTGCTTTTTGAATCTGCTCAACGGTTAAACCACCATGCCGCTGGCGTGGATCATATACCACCATATCCTCAAGTTTTATTCCTAGTTTAAAGCAGGTATTTCGTCCCAGATGTTGATCCGGGAAAAATAAAAGTTTCTCACCTTGAGATAATCCCCAAGTAATAACTTTTTCAGCATTTGAAGAGGTACAAATGGAACCATTATTCTCACCAACAAAACTTTTTAAAGCAGCGGTGCAGTTGATATAGGTAATAGGAACGATTTTATCTTTAGTTGAGTTAGTAAGATATTTCCAGGCCACATCAATCTCACGTCGATTGGCCATATCGGCCATGGAACATCCTGCGCGCAGATCAGGCAGAATCACTTTTTGGTTTTCCGTCGTCAGCATATCTGCTGTCTCGGCCATAAAGTGCACTCCACAAAACAAAATGTATTCGGCATCTTTAATTTCGGCGGCCTTGCGAGCAAGTTCCAGTGAGTCTCCTGTAATATCAGCAAACGCAATCACATCATCTTGTTGATAGTGGTGACCAAGCACTACGACTTTAGTGCTTAAGCGTTTTTTGATTGCAGTTAATTCTACTAAAACATCTTCATCGCTGAGTTCTGCTTCAGGAATTTGTGGAAGATGATCTTTGTTTTTTAAATCACCATAAATATCTATCATTGGGGCCTCTTGAATTTGGACATTAACATACTCTTCTAAATAAAAAGGGGCAAGGAAGGGGCTATTTTATTGTTGTGCGTCGGGCCAAACAAGTCTTTTTGGGCCGCGCAGCATAAATCTTTTTATTTTTAATCACTTGGCCCTTTGACGAAGTGTGACCAGTTCCTTAAACTTTTATTAATAGGACCATTAACGAACCACTCTTTTTAGGAGATCGGGTTATGAAAATTATCACAATCGGTAATAACAAAGGTGGCGTGGGTAAAACCATGCAATGCTTTCAACTTGTTTGTCACTTGGCAAACCAAGGGCACAGAGTCCTCGCAATTGACCTGGATTCACAGGCAAATTTGAGTTCAACACTTGGTGTGAACATTCAAAGAACACTCATTCCTGAGTGGCTAATTGGCGATGTAAAAGTGGATGAAATCATCGTGGATGCTGTTGGTGAATTTGATTTTTATAAAAATATTAAATTGATCGCTTCAAGTCGTCACATGGCGAATCTTGCAAAACTTCTTATTCTTTCTGAGAATGAAGTTAGAAGATCAGCTGGGCGTAAAGAGCGTCTTTTGAAAATGCGCTTGAAAGAAGTTGAAAATCAATTCGACTTCGTGATCATTGATACTCCACCAATGCTTGGTGATGAATTAATTATGTCACTTGTTGCTTCAAATTTAATTTTGATCCCGACTCAAGCTCAGGACTATTCAATCGATGGTCTTGAAGAATTGATGGATACTTTCGAAATTATCAAAGAAACTGAAAATCCTCAGCTTGAATTCAATATTATTCCTTCTATGGTGAATCCAAGAAGAAAAATTGAACGCACTCGCTTAGAAGAACTATCTCAGTCGTTCAATGTTACTCCGATGATCAGAAATTTGGTGGATATGCAGGAATCGGTTGCTATGAAAAAGCCGGTTTTCATGTTTAACAAAAATTCTAAAGGCAAGAACGACTATCAGGTGCTTTGGGATTCTCTAGGATTAAATTAGTATTTTAAGTTTTTAAACATATAAATTGTGAGGAGAGGGCATGGCCAAGGAATTTTCTGCACGCGTTTCAAAACGTGAGCGCAAGGTCACCGACATTACTTCAGGAATTGACGAGAAAATTTTACGTGCAAACGATCTTAAGCTTCTTAAGGGAGCACAGCTTGCAAATATTCCTTTAAAGGATATTGAAGTTAGAGATCAGGTAAGAACAAAATTTAATGATGAGTCTCTTCGTGAACTTGGTGAAAACATCAAGATTAACGGCTTGATTCAACCTTTAGTCCTTCACCGTGAAGGTAATAAGTTTGTATTGATTTGTGGTGAGCGGCGTTTTCGCGCCATGACGATCATTAATATGGAAGAGGCTCCGTGTTTCATTCTTGATAATAAGTCGAAAGAAGAATTAATGGCGATCCAGTTCTCTGAGAACCAGGCCAGAGAAGATCTTCATTATATCGATCAAGCAGATTCTATTTATGGTTACCAGAAACTAACTGGTACATCGGAAAGAAAAATCACGGCCGCACTAGGGATTTCAAAATCTGAAGTTCACCGTTGTTTGATGATTGCAAAACTTCCAAGAGATATCAAAGAAGCTGCTAAAGAATTTAATACTGAAAAATATGTTTTACTCGAGTGGGATGAACTCCCAAGAAATGAATTCAAGGATGAAATCAAATCTCGCATTTTAAGCGGCGAAATAAATAAAAGATTGCAGTTGAAAAGGATCATTTCTCAACTTAAGATTGAGAAACCTAAAAAGAAAAAAGAAGATTCGGTTGAGAAACTCATGAAGGTTATTAAGACCCAAATGAAGGATCCCAAACTTCAGGCTCGCGCCAAGGAAATGATGAAGGAATTAGTAGGTGAACGGATTCACTAAAAAAAAGCCCTCGAAAGAGGGCTTTTTTATTTCTGCTATTGTTAAGTCACCGCATGCGCATTCACATAAATCGCCCAGAAAGTTGCCAAGAGAATTAAAAGTTTAAACATGTTCGCCTCCGGGTTCCCATAAATAGGGACTGGAGAAGTATCACGTCAGTTATTAGATGCCATATTAAGAGAACCTAAAAAAAAAAGGGCCCTTTCGGACCCCTCAAAAAATCAGGACTATTGAATTCGATTATCAATATTCAAAATCATCGCCTTACAAGCTCTTGTAGGTGTCGTCCACCATCCAGAAGTTGTGATTCTCTCGAAAGGAGCACCATTCAAAGAGAAAGTTAATTCATCAGTAGATCCCTGACGAGTGTTAGTCAAAGCACCAATACAGTTAGTCAAAAGCGAAGCACGGTCAAAAGCTTCCATCTGAAACGGAGCGCGCTCAAGACTTCCAACAATTCTCATAGAATTAGTGTAAACCGACATACTAGCTCTACGTGCCTCTTGCTCGATGATTGAACAGATTTGAGTATCGTTGTACCAACCAGAAGTTGAAGTTGATACGAAGCGATTGTTATTTACAGAAAAGAATAGCTCATCAGATGAACCATACATAACACGACGGATATCAGTTAAGCAGTTGATGTAAAGTTGAGAAGCATCACGAGCAGTAAATGTGAATGCATTATCTTCAATCACACCTGTCACATTTACGCCGTAAGTAGGGTACGGATTTGGATTTGGATTCGGGTATGGATTAGGATTTGGAGTAGGGTTGTAGCCTCCAGCACGTACACAATCCAAACTTCCGTTCGGGTAACGAGGATTATTTGAATAATCAAAACGAATAGATTTGCGACATTCTTTCATGCCTTCAAGACACGAATTTTGGTCACCGTATCCAGTGAATGTTCTGACAACGCGGCTGTATCTATCAACCATATCAACATAACAAGTTTGACTGAAGGCTTGAGTAGACAAGCTTAAAAGTCCAAGTACAAAAAGCTTTTTCATTACTGACTCCCTTAGAGTTAAGAATACATAGGCTGGCGCTGTGTATCATAAGTGGGTAAACATTGGTCAAGTGGTGTAATTCTTTTAGGATTGATTTGGCATACCCCTTGCTTTAATAAAGGTAAGAGAGACCTTTATTCTGCCAAGAAGACTAAACAATACAGGCGGTTACAGGTTTTTAGGGGTTACAAGAAATGTACACTTTTTGGTCAAAGCAATCGAACTCACTAGGTTTTAGACACCTAGGCCTGATGATAGGCCTGATGCTTACAAGTATGTGTTATGGACAAACTGCCCCTCTTAATCGTAACCCTGCTAGTTATATTCCTGATGATGATGTGATTATTAAGCCTGAAATGAATGAAGTGTCTTTCTATCAACAATATGTTGCTAAAGATGAAAGTAATGACGTTGTTAAGCTGCGTAACCAAATTAAAATTTGGAATGATAACGAAGCATTTGCTCAACAGTATGGTTTAAGAACGACGCTCGCCGGTTCACCTTACTTTGTTCCTAGCCAAGAGGATAAGTGGGAATATTTTAAGAGTAAGTACCTTCGTTACCTAAGACAAAAAGGCGAGCAGCCACTTAAAGATGCTCCTAAAAACTGGTACCAGGATAATAGAGCATCTAACGAAGTTGATACGATTGATGAAATCGAATCACGTTTTAAAAAATCAAATAAAATGACTGCAAGTGGTGGTTCGGCTTTACCTAAGTCCCTTCAAGCAAAAGAAGTGAGTCTTTGGAAAAATACAAAATTTACTTTCCAGCCACGTGTTGATCAAGGTCTCGTGATTGTAGGATTTAAAACATCTTTTGTTGTGGCCCGCGCATGGGTCGGTGTTAACGGTAGTACAGAAATTAACGTGCAACAAACTTATGATTCTATTGGTCTTCGTGCCATGTTCAACTATTACGCAGATACAGGTAAATACTTTACCTCAGTGGATCAGCGACTTATGGAAAATATTTATGCACGTTATACGGCGAATAAGGACCCAGCGACTGAAGTTAATGATAATACGTTAATGCTGCTATACGCAAAAACCTTCTAGAGTCACCATTTCTCTAGCCGAAAAATCCCTCCAAGAGTAGACTACGGCCACTTAAATTTTCACCTACATTGGAGTTTTCATGAGTCTCTTCGAGAGTCCATTTTTCCAAGATGCATTTTCTCAGCTTGAATCAGCTGGCGCCACAATGAATATGGATCCAAACGTTCTTGAGCGTTTAAAGTATCCTAAGCGTGCATTACAAGTTTCAGTTCCTGTTCGTCTTGATGACGGAACAGTAAAAGTGTTTGAAGGTTACCGCGTTCAACACAATATGACTCTCGGCCCAGGTAAAGGTGGAGTTCGTTTTCATCCGCACGTAAGTCTTTCTGAAACTGCTGCACTCGCCATGCTCATGACATTTAAATGTGCTCTGGTTGGTCTTCCACTTGGTGGAGCGAAGGGTGGTATCAAAGTTGATCCTAACGATTTATCTCGTGCAGAACTTCAAGCGATGACTCGTCGATATACGACTGAGATCGCGATGATGATTGGCCCTGATAAAGATATTCCAGCTCCGGATATCGGTACTGATGGTCAGACAATGGCATGGATGATGGATACATATTCTCAGCTCGGTGGTTACGCTGTTCCAGGTGTTGTGACAGGTAAACCCATTGCTATTGGTGGATCTCTTGGTCGTGCAGAATCAACCGGTAAAGGTGTTGTTTTTTGTATTAACTTTGCTTACGAAAAATTGAACAAAAAAATAGATAAGGATACGACTGTTGCTATTCACGGTTTTGGTAAAGTGGGTATGCCTGCCGCTCAAGATCTAAATAAGCAAGGTGCTAAGATCGTAGCTATCTCAGATGTTTCTGGTGCTATCTATAATGAGAAAGGTTTAAATATCCCTCAGTGTGTTGACTGGGTTAGAAATCGTAAACTTCTTCGTGAGCTTCCAGATTGTCAGCATATTACGAATGAAGAACTGCTTGAGCTGAACGTTGATATTCTTATTCCAGCGGCAATCGATGGTGTTGTTACAAAAGACAACGCTCACAGAGTAAAAGCGAAGATCATTGCAGAAGGTGCAAACGGTCCGCTTACACACGAAGCTGTTGATATTATCACTGAAAGAGGTGGACTCATTATCCCAGACATTCTTTGTAATGCTGGTGGTGTAATTGTGTCTTACTTTGAATGGGTACAAGGTCTTCAGATGTTCTTCTGGGATCTAGAAACAGTAAATACTAAGCTTCACGATATTATGAAACTTGCTTTTGATAAAGTTTGGGATTGTGCTCAAACTTATAAAGTAAATATGAAGCAAGCCGCTTTCATCGCATCTTTGGATAGAATTCAAGTTGCCATGAGACTTCGTGGAATGTGGCCAGGTTAATAGTTAAATAATGCTTGCGAAGATCATTACCTCTTCTACAATAGGTATATGATCTTCGCATTTTTCTTTGTCCCTCTTTTTGCTTTTTCCAGTATCGTTCAAGACGACGTTTCTACTACCGATAAAACCAGATTCGCTTTTACAACTGTCTGCCAAAAAATGGTTTCTCATGAGAGTCCGCTGATTGATGTCGTTTCAGGCACTGAACTGGAATGCATGGGCAAGAAAGTTGATGTAGGGGCTTTCTGCGATAAAGAAATGGCCGCTGATCCTTATTATCTTAGGGCCTATGTTGATCGTGCAACCAAAGAAGTGGTCTGCCATAGTGGGAAGAAAGTGTTATTCAAATACCAATGTGTGAAATTAACAGACCGCAAACTTTGTAAATCAACAGCGAAAGCAAGCTGTGAAGAAATGAAACTGAATCTGGCCAAGCGATTGGATATTGTTCATTCGTCGTTTACGAAAAATGAGAAGGGCATTAAGGAACTGAATTGTTATTTTGAATCTTTGCCTTTGAAAGATAAGCTTTAAAAGCTCCCTCTTTTGCAAAATCATCCGGTAATAATCTTTAAGTATAGTGTCAAACTCTCAAACATTATGAAGCCTTAGCTAAAAGTTAATTGGCCCCATTAGTGTATATACCCTCCCTGGAGGTCACTAATGGAAACTCAATTGCAATCTTGTTACTTCACGAAAAAAGGTCCATCACTCGTTACGCTTTTTGGCTATGCCACCAAGAGTGTGCCAGGGCTTGAAATCAATGGTCTTGGAAAATATGGTAAGGCCATCAAAGAGAAAATTGTTTTTGTCACTCGCTCGAGACAGCTTCAAATTCCGCTAAAGCGTTTTGTTTTGAATGTGGAAATCACCGATGATCTGGGAGATCTTGAAGGCTCTTCAGTTAAATGGCTGGAGTATCCACTTTTACTTCATTACTGGTATCTTGCAGGGTTATTACCGATTTCAAAGCTGGATAATTGTCTGGCGATAGGTTCACTGACTCCCAATGGAGAAGTGGTGGAGCCGATTAATTCTTCGGTTATGGCCCTGTGTGAAGAACATGAGCTTCACTTGATTTCATCCAGTGACGTTGAGACCCCGAATGGAGTGATTGATGGGAAAGACTTGTTTGGTTCGATAGCGGAATTGCATTTTATGACTAACAATCCGACAGCAGTGATGGCTTGATTGACAATTGTGTATATTGTATGTATAAGGATAGGGATTTGATGTGCCAACTGTATTCATCATTAATGGAGTAAGATTTTACTTTTATTCTCGAGAAGAGACTAGAATGCACATCCATGTGGCTTTCCAAGGTAGAGAATCTAAAATTTGGCTTGATACATTTGACGTTGCCTATAATCATGGATTTAAGCTGCGCGAAATGAGAAGAATTTTAATAATTGTGAGGAAACATGAAAAAATACTCAAAAAAGCGTGGAACTCGCATTTCGGATGAGGAAGTTAGCAAGGCAATTGAAAAAGCCCTCAATGCCCCAAAACGCGACGTTAAAATGCGAGTGAATACCTTTATTGATCTCGATATCTATGAAGCATTGAATGATGAGGCGGACCGAACGGGACAAAAGTATCAGACGCTACTTAATAAATACCTAAGAGCGGCCGTCTTAAAAGAAGTAAGCGAATCTGATATTAAGGCCATTAAGATTGCTCTTGGTGCTAAATAGAAAGCGTCTCCGCCAATTTCTGATACTCCACAAAATTATGATCTGATTTTGTAATGCATTCACTCAACGGCGCCATTAAAACTTTTCCTGCTCTCACCACCGTGACAGTTGGAAAGTGACCATCAATTAATGTTTGCACGGCCATATTTCCCATCTGAGAAGCAACAAAGCGATCATTAGCAGACGGTGAACCACCACGTTGAATGTGACCCAAGATTGCCACGTGGGCCTCAAGGTGAAACAAATCTTTTAGCACATGCTGAATATCATAACTACGTCCAGCAGTTGGACCTTCGGCCACGATGATAATAGAAGAATCTTTTCCACGCGCCATACCCCGTTGAATATCGTCGGAGAGTTTTTGATGATTTACTTTTTCATGAGAGAGAAGAATATTTTCTGCACCTGTGCACACTCCGACTTTTAGTGCGATCGCGGAAGAGTTTCTTCCCATCACTTCAACCAAAAATGTACGAGCATGCGAGTGGGCCGTATCACGAATTCTATCGACAGCTTCGATACCCGTTTGAACGGCCGTATCAAAACCAATGGTGTATTCAGTCCCTGAAATGTCGTTATCAATAGTGCCGGGAATTCCAACCACTGGAAAACGATGCTCATCCCAAAGTGCTTTCGCTCCGTTAAAAGATCCATCTCCACCAATGATGATCAAGGCCTCGATACCTTGATGTTTCATGATATCCACTGCTTTTGCGCGAAATTCTTTCTTCTGCCATTCAGCACATCGTGAAGTTTGAAGAATGGTTCCTCCACGCTGAATAATATTTCCTACACTAGAGAGATTCATCGGTTGAAACTCACCGCGCAGAAGACCTGCGTAGCCGCGCTTGATTCCGGTTACTTTAATTCCATTATAGATGGCGGTTCTCACTACAGCGCGAATGGCACAGTTCATTCCAGGTGCATCTCCGCCAGAGCATAGGATTCCAATGTGGGCAAAACTCATGAATCAATCCTTAGACAAAAATCGGCCGTCCCGAAAAATCTTTCGGTTTAGGTAAGTTTAATATTTTCAATATGGTTGGAGCAACATCTTTAAGGGCCATAACTTTATTATCACTTGTTGGCATGATATCGACGTCTTTCAGTTTCGGATGAACAATACAAAAAGGAACATCAGAATCTGAATGTGATGTGTGAACAGCCTCATCCTCATAGGCCATCTGATCAGCATTGCCATGATCAGCGGTAATAATCATCGTTATATTTTCAGCTTCACATTTGGCCTTCAATTTTCCGACACATTCATCAAGCGCTTCAACGGCCTTGACTGCAGCATCAAAGTTGCCGGTGTGGCCAACCATATCGGCGTTGGCAAAATTTACGAGATAAAATGAAAAAGATTTATCACCTAAAGCTGCTGTTAGTTTTTCTGCAACTTCATTGGCACTCATTTCAGGTTTTAAATCATAGGTTGCCACGTCTCTTGGTGAGGGAACCAGACAGCGCTCTTCACCAGGAAAAGGTTTTTCTTCGCCGCCATTAAAAAAGTAAGTTACGTGAGCGTATTTTTCAGTCTCAGCAATTTTAAATTGTTTTTTTCCAAGTGTGGATAAGTACTCAGACAGAGTTCCCTTAACTTTTTCTTTATCAAACAAAATGGGAATCTCCGGACACTCGTCCTGAACGTAGGGTGACATACAAAGAAAGTATCCCGGTCTTACGGGTACAGGAAATTCTTTAAAAGATTTATCCATCATGGCCAAAGTCATCTCGCGCGCTCGATCTGGTCTGAAGTTGAAAAAGAAAATGGAATCGCCCGTTTGAATCGCACCATCTTCAGCAAAAAGCGCAGGGGTGATGAATTCATCAAAATTACCTTTTTTATACTCACTCAAAAGGTAGGCTTCTGGTTTGAGTTGAGTTTTCTCTGCCGAACCAATCATCATTTTATAAGACCGCTCAATCTTTTCCCATCTGCGGTCTCGGTCCATGCCGATGGATCGCCCTTGCATACTTGCAAAAACATAACCCGGACATTGAAGAATTTCTTTAAGGTACTGAACGCCCTTATCTTTGGCCGTATCTCGTCCGTCCATAAATACGTGAAGGTAAATACGAAGATCAGAATAAGGACTTAGGATTTTTAAAATTTCTTTCAAATGATTAATGTGTGAATGAACAGACCCATCAGAGAGTAGTCCCATGAGATGGATGCGTTTAGTTCCGCTCTTGGCTTTTTCAATAAGCTCTTTCATCTTCGGCATATCTTTCAAAGTTTTATTCTCAATCGCCTCATTAATTCGTACCAGATCCTGCCGAACTGGACGACCAGCACCTAAATTAATATGTCCAACTTCAGAATTTCCGGCCACACCTTTGGGAAGACCAACAGCTTCGCCGCCAGGTTGTATGGTTGTTAATGGGTAATGAGAAAAAAGATAATCAATGTTTGGTTTCTTAGCAGCTTTGATTGCGTTTTTGTGTTCATTCGGACTCATGCCAAAGCCATCTAGTATCACGAGAAGAACTCGAGAACTTATTCCTTGTATTGAATGCATGTCATTTCCCTAGTTATGGTAAGGGTGACCGGTACGTATGGTTTGGGCCCGGTATAGTTGTTCTACCAGTAATATTCTGGCCAACTTATGAGGGAATGTCAGCTCGGAAAGGGAGAAACGCTCTTGGCAAAGGCTGAGGACTTCACTTGCAAATCCTTCCGCCCCTGCAATTACGAAGATTAGTTTATTTGATCTTTCAAGCTGCACTTGACTCCATTCAGCAAAGGCTACCGAAGTGTAGCGCTTGCCCCACTCAGTCAGAGCAACCATATGGCCACCGCCCAGATCTTTCACTTTTTTGATAATAGCTTCGCCTTCAGCTTCTTTGTTTTCAGCGGAGGCCTTTAATTCATGAATAATGAGTTCGGGATTATTGATACGTTTGAGATAGTCGTCTTCAATAGCTTCAAGATGAGAATCTTTAAGTTTGCCCACCACGATCAGATGAATCTGGCGGGCCATAATTTAGAAATAGCCTTTAAGGTCTGCTTTCTCTGTTGCAACGTTTGTTGGTTTTCCGAAATAAAACTCGTCCGGAATTTTAACTTGGGCATTTTTAATTAGAACCATATCAAGATCATAAACATCACGAGCAGGACCATTGAAGATATGAACGATGATGTCACCAGTATCGAGAAGAATCCAGTTAGCAGATTCATAACCTTCATAACTTACAATTGAAGCACCATTGTGTTGTAGGTTGGCAGAAATTTCATCCACCATAGCGCGAGCTTGCATCGTGTTCTGAGCGGTTGCAATGATTGCATAATCGCAAAGTGCACTCGTTTTACGTAGATCAAAAACCTTAAGGTTATCACCTTTATAGTTTGCCACGATCCAGGCAGAAGCCATGGCGTGATTCAATGGAAATTCAAATCCATCGTTTGATATAACTTTCTTAACTTCACCTTGTACGTACTCATTTATGGCCATAATTATTTCTCTTTTTTGAGCTCTTCTTGGATAACTTCTTTGGTTCTTAGCATAAGTTGCTTCAGTAATTCAATATTGCGTCCAGAAATACCCGATATAGGGAGAACCTTGCGGTCCAACTGAAGCTCCATAGATGAGCGAAATTTCTCAATTTCATCCTCAGTCATGGCATCAATCTTGGTTAAACACACGATTTCTTTTTTTAGAAGAAGCTCTGGATTGAATTTTTCAAGCTCATCTCTGACTGTTGAATAGGCTTCAATCGCCTCAAATTCTTCTAGAAACATCGAACAATCAACTAGATGAACTAATGCTGAGGTTCTTTCAATGTGCTTCAAGAATTTAAT
This sequence comes from Bacteriovorax stolpii, assembly GCA_945905815.1. Classification (GTDB taxonomy): domain Bacteria; phylum Bdellovibrionota; class Bacteriovoracia; order Bacteriovoracales; family Bacteriovoracaceae; genus Peredibacter. Next base: position 53,715 of record CAMDQH010000013.1, read on the forward strand.
CCCAAGGCCTTTACCTTCAGCAGCACCTTCTATGAGTCCTGGAATATCTGTAACGACTAGAGTTTTATCGCCCAACTCTACGACGCCTAAATTTGGTTCAAGTGTCGTAAAAGGGTAGTCAGCAATTTTAGGGCGAGCTGAACTGATAGCACTAATAAGAGTTGATTTTCCTGCGTTAGGAAGCCCAATAAGAGCAATATCTGCAAGAAGCTTAAGTTCTAAGTGAATAAGTAGTTTCGTTCCAGGCTCACCGTTTTGGGCGAATGCTGGAGTTTGTTTCACAGAAGTTTTGAAGTGGGCATTTCCTTTACCGCCGCGGCCACCTTCACAGGCCTTATACATTTGTCCATGTTCGGTGATATCAGTAATGAGATTGCCCGTTTCACGGTCTACCAGCATCGTACCGACTGGAACTTTCAGGATGAGATCCGTACCGCAAGCGCCTTGCATGTTTGAACCGCCACCGTTACCGCCAGCTTCAGCGATAAAAGTTTTTAGGCCTCTAAAATGTAATAGGGTATTGAGACCTTCGTCCCCTTGAAAATAAACGTTACCACCCTCGGCGCCGTCTCCACCATCTGGTCCACCTAAGGGCACATATTTTTCACGACGATAGCCTACAAAGCCTTTGCCGCCTTCGCCTGAGATCACTTCAATGTCTACTTCATCAATGAATTTCATAAAAACCTGACCGTCTCGCGACGGAAAAAAAAAGAGGGAGCTATTTAAGCCCCCTCAGTATCTTAAAAATCTTTAAAAATCAATTAAGCTGGAACAACTGAAATGATTTTTGTTTCTTTGTTGTAAAAGCCAAATTTCACAGTACCAGGACACATAGAATAGAGCGTGAAATCACGACCCATTTTTACGTTTACTCCTGCATGGAATTTTGTACCTTTTTGACGAACAATAATCATGCCCGTTTTAACAACTTCACCACCGAATTTTTTTACACCGCGCATTTTTGGGTTAGAGTCACGTCCGTTAGATGTACTACCACCCGATTTCTTATGTGCCATATATCGTATCTCCTAAAATTAAATTCTTATTTATTACTTTTTAGCTTTTGCTTCAGCCTTACTAACTCCACCCTGACCATCATTGATTTCAGTGATCAAAAGACCAGTGTAACACTGACGGTGACCGTTCTTACGACGGTAAGCACCTGGCTTACGTTTAAGAACTAAAATCTTACGAGTACGGCCTTGTCTTACAATTTTAGCTGTAACTTTAGCGCCGCCAACAACTGGTGCACCAACAATAGTTTTTGCTCCACCAACAAGAAGAATTTGGTCGAAAGTAACAATTGCGCCTTCTTCAGCATCAATTTTTTCAACGTCAATTAGATCGCCAGCTTTCAATTTGTACTGGTGACCCTTGATTTCAACAACCGTATACATGAGGACTCCTTCGAGAATACCACCTGTCGGAGAGGAACTTGATTCCTGCTTTAAGCCCTAGGTGAGTTAATTTGATCATAGGGTTGTAAACGGTGCGGGCGGATTTGTCAATTTACGTCTCTTTTCGGCAACTAATAAGAAGAGTGAAAATGGTGCAAAAAGCCATAAAGGGTATTGGTATTTAAAATAACCGGCCGGGGCGATAAGGCAAACTAGAATGATTCTTGCTCCTAGAATAAGGCACAGTAACGCGTAGAAGCGAGAGGCGTAGCGCGTTATAAATAAGCCTAATATGAGGAGAAGTGGGATGATATAGGAGGCAAAAACGATTGGGTGTTGCCTAATTAACCTTCCCGAATAGGAAGTCATATTACTACCCCAGGCAGGTCTTGAGTATTTAGGAACGGATAATTCAGATTTCACATCTTCGATATATTCAGACGATCTAGCCGGACTGAAAGAATATTCGTCAGAGTAAATGAATGACCAATTTGTGTTAAATCCAAAAATATAGCCGGCCATATTTATGCGATTTTTTAA
>CAMDQH010000014.1 GCA_945905815.1 Bacteriovorax stolpii
TGGAGGTGCACTTACTGGTTCAGGGTTGTAGCGTCCTCTAATTAATTCTGTTTGATAAACAGAATTGTGTATTTCGGACTTGTTTGGGCAATTGGAAATTATTGAAATGACTGAAAATAATTATCCTCAGTTGTCTGCGAACAATTAAAGACTTAATGGAGTGAATGTGGGAGATGCTGTTGATATCACCTTCACTGAAGCACTCGCATTGAAAGTTGATAAGAAAGTGACAAAATGATTTCATTCAATAAATATGCAAAAAAAAAGCCCCGCGACAAGGCGGGGCTAATATAAAAATAGTCTTATTAAATACTAGAAACGATTAATTACTTCATTTCTCTCAAAGAAATAAGCAATTTCTCTTTCAGCAGCAGTTGCTGAATCAGAACCATGGACAGAGTTCTCGCCCACAGATTTAGCATAAAGCTTCCGAATAGTACCTTCAGCAGCGTTAGCTGGATTAGTTGCACCCATAAGCTCACGATTTTTAGAAACTGCATTTTCACCTTCAAGAACCATAAGAAGAACTGGACCTGAAGTCATGAAATTAACAAGTTCACCAAAGAATGGACGCTCTTTGTGCTCGATATAAAATCCTTCTGCTTTCTCTTTAGAAAGTTTAGCGAATTTTGCAGCAGCAATGCGAAGCCCATTTTTTTCGAAAACATTAATAACATTACCGATATTGTTATCAAGAGTTGAGTTAGGTTTGATGATTGAAAACGTTTTTTCGATGGCCATTGTTAGCTCCTTATAAATTGAATACTACTTCTTTAATACTTCTGAGACCTTTTGTCCAAGTTCTGCTGGAGATCTGGCGATAGTTACGCCACATTCTTTTAAAACTTTGAATTTTGCTTCAGCCGAATCGTCCTCACCAGAGATAATTGCTCCAGCGTGGCCCATTCTTTTCCCTTTTGGAGCTGCTGCGCCAGCAATAAAGCTGACTACTGGCTTAGCCATGTTCTTTTTAATCCAACGGGCCGCTTCAGTTTCAGCTGTACCACCGATTTCACCGATCATGATCACGGCTTTGGTATCAGGATCTTTCTCGAACATTTCAAGAATGTCGATAAAGTTTGTTCCATTAACTGGATCTCCACCAATACCAACGCAAGTCGATTGACCGATTTCACGTTGAGTAAGTTGAAAAACTGCTTCGTAAGTAAGAGTTCCAGAACGAGAGATTACCCCAACGTTTCCTGGCATATGAATATGGCCTGGCATGATTCCAATTTTACACTCGCCTGGAGTTATTACACCCGGACAGTTTGGACCGATCAAGCGAGACTTAGAGCCTTTAAGCATGGCCTTAACTTTGATCATGTCCTGTATCGGAATCCCTTCAGTGATGGCGATAATCAGAGGCATTTCAGCTTCAATACATTCCATGATTGAATCCGCAGCAAATGCAGGCGGAACAAAAACCATAGCTGCATTAGCACCAGTTTCTTTAATCGCTTCATAGGCCGTGTTAAAAACAGGAATACCTTCGTGAATTGTTCCACCCTTACCAGGAGTCACACCACCTACAACATTAGTTCCATAGTCACGTGATTGAAGAGTATGGAAAGTACCTTGTTTACCTGTAAGACCAATAGTGATCAAACGTGTATTTCTATTGATTAGAATAGCCATATTATTTAGCTCCCTTAGCAGCCGCTACAGCTTTAATAGCAGCATCAGCAAGATCATTTGCGGCCGTGATCTTAAGTCCAGATTCACTTAAGATTTTTTTACCAAGTGCAACGTTAGTGCCTTCAAGTCTGACGATCAATGGAACTTTCAGAGAAAGCTCTTTTGCAGCATCAACAACACCGTTAGCAATAATGTCACATTTCATGATCCCACCGAAGATGTTAACCAAGATCGCCTTAACATTTTTATCTTCAAGAATAATTGAGAATGCTTTTTGAACTGTTTCTTTCGTTGCGCCACCCCCTACATCAAGGAAGTTCGCCGGAGTTCCACCGTGAATTTTGAGAATGTCGAGAGTACCCATCGCTAGACCGGCACCGTTAACAAGACAGCCAATATTCCCATCAAGAGAGATATAAGACAGACCAAATTTTCCAGCTTCAAGTTCCTGTGCTGATTCTTCAGTCACATCTCTCAATGCTTCAATTTCCGGATGACGAAAAAGAGCATTGTCATCAAAGTTCAGTTTTCCATCAAGTGCGATTACGTCACCTGATTTCGTTGTAACCAGAGGGTTAATTTCTGCAATTGAACAATCTTTTTGAGTATAGAGCTTATAGAGTCCATCAAAGAAATTGATAGCCTTGTTTAAAGTTTCACCTTTAAGCCCAAGAGCGTATCCAAGTTTACGACCTACGGCCGGAGTAAAACCAGTTGACGGGTTGATGTGAGCTTTAATAATTTTTTCAGGTGTGTCATGGGCCACTTTTTCAATGTCCATTCCGCCTTCAACTGAAACCATAAAAGTATTTTGCCCTGTCACGCGATCAAGGACGATCCCGCAATAGTATTCATGATCGATGTCACAACCCTGCTCAATCAAAACCTTAAGTACTTTTTTTCCTTCAGGTCCAGTTTGGTGAGTGACAAGTTGCATGCCCAAAATTTCTTTCGCATACTTCTCTACTTCTTCCAAAGTTTTTGCAAGCTTCACACCGCCGCCTTTTCCGCGACCTCCAGCATGAATCTGGGCCTTAACAACCCAAACTTTTGTGTCTAATTTTCTTGCAACCTCGACTGCTTCTGCAGGAGTATTCGCAATACCGCCCTTTAGGACGCTAATACCAAACTCTCGCATAAGTTCTTTGGCCTGATACTCATGAACGTTCATAGGTCTCCTTAAAATCCACAATAAAAGTATATGCTGGACATTATAGGCATTTATCAGGCTCTATCAATGAAAAGGTCTTGAAAAAGACGCGCGAGGTGTTATGACAAAATATTTTATTATTCATCCGGCAGTTTTTAAGCTCGATGGCGGGGCGATGTTTGGAATTATTCCAAAACCATTATGGCAAAAGGCCATAGCAGCTGATGAATTAAACAGAATTCAGTTGAGTTTGCGTGTCATGTTAATTCAGACAAAAAACAAGAACATACTGATTGATACAGGGGTTGGCGACTACCACGGTGAGAAATTCGATAGCCGCTTTGGAGTAGAGGGATCAAAAAACCCGTTGGTTCAAATCCTTAAAGAAAAAATTAATCTGAATCCATTAGACATTACAGATATGATTATATCTCATTTGCATTTTGATCATGTGGGTGGATTAGGCAGTGACGACCCTCAACAATTGGTCTTTCCTGAAGCGACTCTCCATATTCACCGTCAGCATTATGAATATTCTTTAAATCCTACAGCCAGGGATTCAGGATCTTTTCACCCTCAATACTTTAAAGGCCTGATTGCATTTGCGGAAAATAAGGGAAAAGTTCACTGGTTAGATGGAAAAGACGGCGTCATTCTAAATGATGGCCCAGACACGATCAACTTCAAGTGCTCTTTTGGGCATACCCCATACCTTATGCACGCTTGGGACGAAAATTTTATTTATATGGCCGACTTAGTTCCAACTGCCCACCACGTCCCTATTCCATGGGTCATGGGCTACGATATTGCTCCTGGGCAAACAACAAAAGATAAAGAAGAGTTCTATAAGTTTATTTCTCAAACCAAGAAGACCATGATTTTTGAGCACGACATCAAAACATGGGGGGCAACCATTGCCTTAAAAGGTGATGAGCCAGAAATTCTCCAAAAATTTCCTGCGACTGAAGATAAAATGATGCAGATTTTTATCTAGTACGATCTTCAGTCATTTCTATGATTCGTTGATTCAAGCTGCCCTTGAGTGCCTCAAATTTTTGGATGATTTTGGTCTCCATTTGAGCGAGATCTTTTTTATTAGGCTTTTTCCATGTCTGAAGTTGTTCAATTAATTTCATAGATTCTAATCCAATATTTTTTGAATTAATCCGAATAATCTTTTCATAATCTCTTTTATTGATAAGATCGGAGATTTCTGATTTTTCAAGTTCATTAAAGTATTTTTCATTGGCGACAACTAATTCCGTCAAAAAACGACCATAATTTCGAGTATATTTACCCACAGCTGTTTTTAGATTTTTCCTAAAATTAACCGACGGAGATTCTACAAAATCAAGGAGAAGCTGTTCAATTTGCAAAGAGATGGCCAACAAAGTCTGCAACTTCTGCTGATAATCCTGCAAAAAAAGTTCTTCTTGGTTTTGAGTTTTTAATTCGGTTTTAACTTTCTTATTAATCAATTTGTCCAAGACTGAAATGAATTCAACACTCCCTTTATGATAGAGAACCACCTTCATTCTAGTTACATACGTTGGATCTGGGGTTTTAAAAAGATTTACCAATTTGGGTGCCAGGCCATCCCACGAACATGAGTGGGCCTTTAAATCCATTTCGTATAAACCAGGCAACATTTTATGACCAGAAACAAAATTAAAGTTTGAAAACTCTGCAAGGTGGTCTTTTATTCTGGCAGAGGCTTTAAAGATAATTTTCTCATCTTTATTTGATAGTAATTTTTCTTTTACAGAAGAAAAGCTGGCCTCTATCTGACAAGTCTGAAAACTAGATGTAACGAGCCAAATGCGGGACATATCAGCGGGAACATACTCTTTAAAAAATATCTTTTTGTCCCAGCCATCAAACTTAAAATGAGAATTAATTCTCTCATGCAACTCAGTGGACATTCCAGTTGCCCTGTTAAATGAAAAAAACTCCTGAGTTTGAACCCATTCTTTCAGTCCAAAGAAGACGACCAAAGTGACACCCAAAACTAAGCCAACTACTTTTTGAAATTTATAATTTTTTTCCGGAGAAGTATCTGTCTTCTCTTCGTAACTTGTAGTTTCCGGAACTGGAGGAATGAATTCAATTTCCCTAGATGGAATGGGCAAAGGTGGAATTTCATCTTCCTCTGCAGGTTCCGTCACTTTTATTACTTCTTCGATGATTTCTTGAGATTTTTTGACCGCAGTTTTAAACAAGATGGCTTCAGGTAGACCCTCTGCCCAAACTTTAACTTCAGGGGACATTTTACGTTTAATCAAGGATAAAAGGGAATAGGGCCCCTCATGTCCAGTAGGGAGCATAATGAACCACTTCACAGAAGTCTTGTCAGTCCAAGCAAAATTTGACAACGTCATTTAGGTTAACCAATGGAATTTTAATTATTTTATGACGAAGCAACCCATCACTCAATCACAAAAACGATTTAAAGATTCTCTGTCGTCACTTTTTAGGCCTGAAAAAGCTTCCCCTTGCGATTTTATCTTCCTTAAAAGCTCATCTGACATAGGCGTACAAAGAAATGGTGGAAGAAATGGCGCCCGCCTTGGCCCGCAGTCCTTCCTTTCCTATTTCAAAAAACTGAATATCGGTCAGGCCTTTGAAAACAAGATTTTTCAAGAAATCGAGGTTTCATCAGAAGATGAGGAAAAGAGCGATTTTCATCAAGCCCAAAAAACAGAAGCCCTGCGCATAGGGCATATTATCAAAACGACTGAACCTTCTTTCATTTGTCACCTAGGGGGCGGTCACGATCACATTTATCCGCTCCTTTCGGCCATTGGGCTCGAGTACGAGAAAGTGATTGTTGTTAATGTCGATGCTCATGCTGATACTCGAACTGATAATGATTTTCATTCTGGTACTCCATTCAGACAATTTGCCGATGAGTACAAAGGAGAATTTCACCTTTTTCAGATTGGCCTCCTTGAGCTTGCAAACTCTAAAGCAACTTTAAGCCCATTGAATAATGGTAACTTCAAGATTCTCTGGCGCCATGAGCTAAATGAAGTTGAAAAGCTTTCAAACTTTTTTAAGAGCATAGGGGCACATATTGATTCAAAAACGGTTGTGGTTTTCAGTTTGGACGCTGATGCCTTAAACGGTGCTGATATGCCTGGAGTAAGTGCAGTAAACGGTAATGGCCTGACTCGAACAGAATTGAACAAAATCTGGAAGCTCTATCAAGAACTCCCCTCTTCAGGAAAACGAATCGTGGGCTTTTATGAATTGAATCCCGTATATGACACTCTTTCAATGATGAGTATGCGAACACTCGGCTCTTTTCTCTACGAATGCTTTTAAGACAAAAAAAAAGCCCATCGGAAAGATGGGCTTTTTTTAACGAGAAACAAAGAGAAGTTAAAAAAATCCTTTCTTTAACTCCAACACACACACAGACTTAAAGATGCAAACTGTATGCCACCTTAAATTTTCCCTGCGATTAAAATTTATAACACAAAATTGAACTCTTGACGCACTTCTGAATTTGCATAGCTGTCAAATTTTAAACTCCTACTTAGATTTAACGTCAAACCTATGACGGGAGATCGTAATAAAGTCTAACCCCTCAGATCAGTTTTTACTTCAAATAACACGCTCATGTCGGCATAATGACAAAGCTAATTTAAATTTCAAATATTGCCCTACTTCAAAGGAGAAGTTTCATGTTTACTCGTGCTTTTTTCACAACACTATTGGTTACACTTCTTGCCGTAGGTTGTTCTTCTAACAGACCAAAAAATGCTCAAGATGCAGGCGCAGATGGTGCAAATGGTGCTAACAACGGTCTTTCACTTGACCTAAATGGTGATTCTGATTCAAACAAAGCTGGCGGACTTCAGACGGTTTACTTTGCTTATGAATCTTCAAACCTAGAGTCATCTGCTAAAGACACAATGAAAGCAAATGCTGATTTTCTTAAAACAAATGCAAATGTTGATATCCAAGTTGAAGGTCACTGCGATGAGCGCGGTGGACGTCAATATAACTTAGCTCTAGGTGAGCGTCGTGCAAAAGCTGTTCGTGACTACCTCGTAGCAATGGGTGTTGAAGCAAAAAGAGTTTCAACAATCTCTTACGGTAATGAGCGTGCACTTGCTGAAGGTCATGACGAATCAGCTTGGTCTAAAAACCGTCGCGCAAACTTCGTTGTAACTGCTAAATAAGACCTAATTGAAGCTTACTTTCCTACTGTTTTTTGTTATCAGCGCGTGTGGTTTAACTACCACACGCCCTAAAATTGAAATGAGTCTCGCACAAGCTGCTTTCATGGCCGCAAAAGAATCTGGAGCTGACGTTCACGCATCAAGTCTCTTTCGCAAAGCTGAGGATTACTACCTCAAAGCCAAATCATCTTATCGCCGGAAGTATTTTAATAAGGCAAAAGAATATGCCATCCTTTCTAAGAAGTACTCTGAGCAAGCCGAATACTCGGCCGTCAGAAAAAAAGCCCTCGAAGGCAATGCTGAATAAGTAAAATTCCTGCCAAGTTAATAATCTTTGAGATAGTATTATTTAATCAATCCATAAAAGGTTTAATAGTATGAAATTCTTAAGTTACTTTTTTCTATTAGTTTTATCTCTTTCTTGTATTAAAACAGCAGATCAGGTTAATCGAGAAAAACGCGTAGAAAGCATGTCTGAGCAGATGAAAGACTCTCAGGGTCTGGTGGCAGATATGGTCTCTCAAATGAAAGACATTCAGTCACAACTTGATAAAATGAATGGTCGTATCGATGAGCTTGAACATAAAAACAAAAAAATTGATCCAGATGCAATAAATAAGATGAGCGAGAATATGGGAGTTATCAAAACTCAGCAAGAAGCTCAGAGTGCACAATTATTACAAATTCAAAATGAACTAAAAGAACAGCGCGCTTTCATTGAAAAAGTAACTGCCAATCTAAGCCACGTATCAACTGGCAATAAATCGCAAAAAAAAAGCGCAAAAAGTGAATTGGAACACGCCCTCGGTTTAATTAAGCAAGATGCTTTCACAGATGCAAAGTCAGAACTTGAAACATTAATTGATCATCCAGAATTATCTCTGGGCGACCATAATAAAGTTTTCCATGGACTCGGTAAAGTTGAGTACTATATCAAGAACTATGAAAAATCTTTGATCTATTTTAGCAAGATCTATTCGAAGTATCCAAAATCATCACTCGCGGCCAGTAGTCTACTATTTATCGGACAAAACTTAGAGAAGATGGGTAAAAAAGATGAGGCGAAAGAAGCTTATGCAAAAGTAGTTGAAGACTACGCAGGATCAAAAGAGGCTAAAGAGGCCAAAAAAGAAATGTAGTGGATTTGAAAAAGAACCTTCGAAAAATTATTCTTGGAATAGAAACGAGCTGTGATGACACTTCAGTCTGCATTATGGAAGTGACATCATCCAGCCAAAAAATACTTTCACTCAATAGTTATAACCAAGACTTTCTCCTCTCTAAATGGGGCGGAGTTGTGCCTGAATTAGCGGCTAGAAGTCACGTAAAGGCGATCCCTCCTTTATTAGAAATTTCTTTCAAGGAAGCCGGAGTCAAGGCCGAAGAAATTGATGAAATTGCAGTTACTACTCACCCGGGTTTAATCGGTTCTCTGCTCACAGGAATAAATCTCGCAAAAACTTTTGCTTTAGTTCTCGAAATTCCTGTCGTTCCAGTTAATCATCTTTTTGCACATCTTGAAGCAATCCATCTTTCAGAAACAGTTTCTTATCCCTACCTTGGACTTTTAGTTAGCGGTGGCCACACTGTTTTCTTTTGGGTTACTGGACCAAATAAAATGGATGTCATCGGTAATACCCTCGATGATGCTGCCGGTGAAGCTTTTGATAAGGGTGGAAAGATTTTAGGCGTGGGTTACCCTGCCGGAAAATTAATTGATGATCTTGCTAAAACTGGTGATCCAAAAAAATATACTTTCCCCATTAGTTATATGCGGGATCGCCCCGGTAAAATGAGTTACTCGGGACTCAAGACCGCTTTGAAAGTGAAACTTGAAAAGATGACCCAAGAAGAAATCAAAACAGAACTTAATGACTTATGCGCCGGATACCAGGAAGCCATTGTTCAAACTCTCCGGGTAAAAGCGGAAGAGATCATTGAAAAAGTTCTCAACCTCAAATTAAAATCATTCGACATTCCTATTGTCGTGGGTGGCGGAGTTGCCTGCAATTCACGTTTAAGAGAAGTCATGAAAAAACATTTTAAGAATGTTCATTTCGTCACTCCTCTCTTCTGTACCGATAATGCCGGCATGATTGCCAACTGGGCAGCACGTGTTCCAGAACTTGCTGTTAGCTTTCCAGAATGCCTTTCTCTCGATGCTCAAAGCCGATATGTGGAGAAGAAGTAATGGGTAAGTTTCCAACCGCTAATAAACAATTTGGTCAGCATTTTCTCAATAGCCCAACAGTCATAAAAAAAATTACGTCCCCGCTACCCGAAGGTTGCGACGCGATTGTGGAAGTTGGTCCGGGCCCGGCAGTGTTAACTCCACACTTGGCCGCTTATGAGAAACCTATATACGTTATTGAGATGGATGAACGTTTTGTTGAAATCCTTGCTCCTGTAGTTGGTGCCGATCACATTTTTCGCCAAGATGCTCTGGAGTTTAACTGGCCTGAGTTTTTAACAAGCAAAAACTTTAAATCCATCTGGCTGGTATCGAACCTTCCTTATAACGTCAGCGTGCCACTAACTCTGGCGTTCCTGCGAATCCCAGAAATCACCCAAATGACTTTGATGTATCAAAAAGAAGTGGCCCAAAAGATCCTTCCGAATGATTTACGAAATGCCATGGGTTCTCTCCACGTCTTGATGCAAACTCAGTTTGATTTATCTCACGTGGTGTACGCTCCTCCTGGTGCATTTATTCCACCACCGAAAGTTGATTCACAAGTTTTAAACTTTAAACGTAAAACCACTCCTCTAATTTCTCTCAGTGATATTGATAATTTTGAAGTATTCCTCAGACTGGCCTTCGCTAACCGCCGTAAACAATTAGGCGGAATCTTGCGTAAGGAATGGGGACCCGAAAAGTCTATTTATTCTATGGAAAAAGCCGGCCTGTCGTTAGAAATCCGGGCAGAAGCCTTAACCCTCAATCAAGTATTAAAACTTTATGAAATTTCTTCTAGCTATACTCCTTAGTCTTTCTTTCACAGCTCATGCTTCATTGCCTGAACTTTTTGGTCCATCTTCCGGAAGTATTGCTATTGGGAATCAGCCCCAAAAAGATTCTGCCGCTAACAATTATCATGCGCCATCGCTCTTGGGTTACTCACAGACAACTCAGTTTAGTTTTGATTTTTTCTACATTGATACGGCCTTTAAAGACATCAACAACGTTACAACAAAAAATGAAAACACCACCGTCAATTCCTTTGAAACTGGTGATATTGATGTAAACACAAAACTCTCTACGATGTTTGCAGTTCACGTCTCGACACCACTTTTTTCTCCAGCTGGTCCAAAATTCAATTTCAGTTTATTTGCCCCTGCTGATCGCATGATGGAAGCAGATACGGGTGATCCCTACACACCTCGATATGTTATGTATGCCAGTCGATTAGCGCGTCCAACCATGGTTTTTAGTTTTGCCCAATCATTTAATGAATGGAGTTATTCATTGGGTGCCCATACTGGATTTCAAACCACCGGTGAAACTTATTTCGTGACTCGTGATCAAAGCACGGCGAATGCGAGTGTCGGTAAAATGACCTTCAATGCGAAACCTTCAATAGGTGCAGTCGTTTCTGTTGCAAAACAAACCGCAAACCACACGAGCTATTTTACTTTCCAACAGGAAATGAAATCAAAGTTCACCAACCGAGCGACCGGTGAAACTGATATTGGTGCCGGTGGTGCGTTCTCATTTGATTTCGATATCGTCTCTCTACTCTATTATGATCCGATGACTATTCGGTTAGGTGATCAGGTAAAACTTGAAAACGGAAACTTGATGTTTTCTTTAGAATTCCAGCAGTGGGAAAATTTTGAAGCATCAACCATGAAGATCAAAAAGCGTGGTGGAACCCTCAATAGCTCGAATGACCAAGAGAAACTAAAACTCAGAAACATTTTCATTCCGAAAATTGGCTACGAACAAAATATTAATGAAAGATGGATTGGAAAAATGGGTTACTTTTATCGTCAGTCCCCACTTGATACTAATAACTTAAAAAACGCCGGCAATACTATTGATGTTGATAAACACGTGGCTTCACTTGGTGTGGCGCACCTTTTTAAAATTTATGAAAAACCTGTGACGCTGGATCTTGCTTATCAAGCGCACTTTCTTAAATCTAAAAAAATCACTAAAACACCAGATCGCGAAGATGGCACACCGGACGACGGATCTGGAAATCCCGAAGTAAAGATCGGTTCGCCAGGTTACACCGTTGGTGGTATGATCCACGTCCTGAGCATAGGACTTAGCTGGATGTACTAAATGGGTGTCAAAATTATCTGTAAAAATCAGCGCGCTGGTTATGACTACTTCCTAGAAGAGAAGTACGAGTGTGGTATTTCCCTTTTGGGAACAGAAGTTAAGTCGATGCGTCAAGGAAAGGGAATCATCAATGATGCCTACGTAGTGATTGATTCTCAAGGTGAGGCCTGGCTTCAAAACGCCACTATTCCTCATTATGATTTTGGGAATATCAATAATCATTCCGAGACCAGAAAGCGTAAGTTACTGTTAAAACGAGAAGAAATTCATCAAATAGAGAAGAAAATGGCGACTAAGGGCTACGCACTCATACCTTTAACGCTCTACTTCAAAGACTCGCTAGTCAAATGCGAAATCGCGTTGGCCAAAGGCAAAAAACTCTTTGATAAACGTGACACAGCTGCTAAAAAGGACGTAGAGCGCAAACTAAGACAAGGACAATACGAGTAATGGAAACGTCAGATAACGTACGCACCATATATCCTCTCGATAAGACCAAAATCTTCAAACATGAAGAAGCCCTAGAGCTTGTTCCGCTCTTAATGCATATTTCAGCAAAAACCAAACGCGATCTAAATGTTCTCAATTCTCAACTGGGATTTTTTAAGACTAATTCTGATAAGGCCATAGCTATTCAGGAAAAGATTAATATTTCACTTCAGGCATGGTCGGACAAAATCAGAAGACTTGGTGCGATTCCCGTTTCTCTGTGTAAAGTTCGTATCCCGGGAGATGAAGGTCATTATCTTTGGGAATATCCGGAAAAACGTTTATACATGCACTAATCGTTTCTAGATTAGCTCAACTATTCCTTCATACAGCACTTTAACCGCGATCAAACCTAAAAGAATATTTAGCATAAGGTCGAATTTCGCATCGGAAATTTTTCGAGAAATTGGAATTGATACTCCTACCCCAACTAATGATGCCAATATGAGAATCAGGACATGCTCCTTGAGATCCATGAAATTAATCCCTGCGGCACCCCAGAAAGCAATAATCTTTGAAAGTTGAAGCAGTGCTTGCCCCGCACTTTTAGTAGAAAGCATCGCTTGTCGTTCAATCTTGAGACGATTGAAAAACGGCATCACAAGAGGCCCAACGGCTCCAACGAATACACCTAAAAATCCTGAGATGGCACCAAGAAAAATAAAAGTCCGTAGTTGCGGGACTCCTTTTGGTTTGAAGCGAAAAGGAATAATTGAAAAAATTATAAATACACCAACTATAATTTTTAGCCAACTAGGATTTACGAGATGAAAAAGCTTGGCTCCGCCCCAGGCCGCAGGAATCATCAATAAAGAATAGGCCCCTACCACTTTCCAATTAACTTGTTTGAAAAATATTCCCGTTCTTAATGCATTGGCGGAAAGTTGCGTAAAGCTATGGAGGGGAATGGCAAGTCCGGGCGGGAAAACCAATAGGAGTCCGGCAAGAATAACAGTCCCACCGCCAAGACCAGTAAGGCTCGAAATCAACGCCCCTAAAGTAACAAGAAAAAATAATAAGAGAGAACTCATTACCAGCCTTTATAGTCCTGATAGAGCTGCATTTTTCTTCTCATTGCCTCAAAGGCCAGAGAAATTTCAAACGTAAATAGTTTTGAGATTTTATAATATCGATCAAAGTTTTCACGAAAATCTTTTTCAAAAAGCTCAACATGCTTTTGTTCTTTCAAACCTTTTCGATGACCCTTACCAAGTTCTGAGCCCACGGAGTAAGCAAAATCACTTAGTTCATCTCTATCAAGAAATTTTTTAACTTTCACAGAGAACGATGGAATTTGGCGGCCCCAATATTGTTTTCCTTGGTGAGTGCAGTATCCTAATCGCTCTTCCATTCCATCTGCAAATATTTTACTCGCCTCAATCATACGCAACCCATGGTGATCAAATGGAGAATAGAAAAAACGATTATTTTTCTCAGTATATACTTCTTTAATATCCAAAAGGATTGCATCTGCTCGAGAGTCAGGATTTTTTGGAAGAAGCGAATAGATATAATGCTTTTTGCCAAAACTTCCTGGAGTTAGACCGACTTCATCAATGTAATATTCATTCATCAAGGCGGATTCACTTCTTGATTCCAAAAATTTTTTTAACAACTGGGTAGTGATTTCGCATCTGGTATTAATGGGGAAATCACGCATTTTTTTTGCCCATTTTTTATTAGCGCCTAAGTAATTCCGTGTATTCATCTCCCAATTATCAGGTTTTACATCTTTTAGCATTTTGAGTTGTTTATGAGGAATTTCAGGATTTAAAAAATGGGTATAATAAGCATCGATAAAATGTTCTACAACCCGATGATCCAGGAATCCACCTTCATTTTCTCTTCTTAGTGAAAGTGAACTTAAAAAACGAATGATGTCCCAACAATATGGCCCCAAGCGAGAGCGATCAAAATCCATCATGGCAGAACCGCGCGAGGTTTTTACGTAATTATCGATATGAGGATTGCCATGAATAAATGTCGTCGGGACTTTTGAAAGATCCACAAACCTATGAAACTTGGCCTGCATAATGGGTCCGGCCATGCGAAAAAAAAGATAACGTGCCTCTTTACGGGCCAAAGGAGCTGTTCCTAAGCGTTTTTGAAAGACTTGGCTCTGGCGTAAATACTCTTCCATAATAAAAGTATATCAGAATTCCATTCTTTTTGGATTTAAGTTAACATAGGTTCATGAAAGAAAAGCTGCTAAATCACTTTATGAGAATTGGTCCTCGACGCTTCGTGGTGGGTACGGTCATTTTGTTGGTTATTTTGGATGTACTTAATAGTATCTATCTCAAACTTTCATGGGTCAAAAATGATTTATCACATAAGATCGTTTTATTGATCATAGATCGCATGAAACTGCAGATCGGGGATTTCGATCAGGCCACTATAATGGAAATTAGTGGATTAACGAATAAATCTTTCGACTTTTTTCTTTTACTGATTTTAGTCAACAATTTGTTTTTTTACTTTTTCTACCTTCGTAAAAAGCTATGGGCCCAAGCCTATGTTTTATTTTATGCCCTTACGGCCAGCATCTTTTCAGCGACAATGATTTTTGATGGTTATGGCATGGGTCTCGGTTGGACGATTTTTAACATCCTGACAGTGCCACTTTATTTGTATATTTATTGGGGAGTCAAGCTTCTCAAAAGCGAAACTACCCTTGTGCCAGAAAAGAAGGGACGATAAAGTTCGCACCGTCAGAGGTTCCCCAATCCGGAATCTCCCTCAAACCATTCATCAACATTCTCTGGCCAACTACTGACAATATAAATGAATCAAACGCCTGACCATTTTTTGTAATGGTGTCCAGGTCGTTTTCATATATAAAAATATCCATATTCTGCTCAATCTGTTGAACAATCATTTCTCTTGCAGCTGGAGCAAGCTCCAAATCAAGAAGTTGATACATGGTTGTTTTTTTAATTATTCGAGCACGGTAAAGTTCAATTAAGCAAATTTCGATACTTGATTCATACATTTTGAGATCACGAGGAAGATGTCTCACAAGATATTTAAGCCTTGCAAGAAGCATCACTGATACGTTTCCAAATGAATCATATGACATTTTAAATACTTCTAATAATTGATCGTAATAATTTTTCCAAATCCAAACATCTAGGGGACGATGCCAGTAAGGTACAAAACCTTTTCGAAGTTTTCTTTTAAACGAACGAGAAAGCATGTGCTCATCAGGATTTTTGTTCGTTAAATCTTTAGAGTAATCAAGTTCCAAAGATGCTACTCGGTCTTGCTCATATTTTTTAGGATTGCAGCGTTCAAATTCTGCATCCTCATCTAGGAGCTTTTCCATTTCACTTCTGACTTCGATGACTTCTCGACGTGGACAGGCATGAGCCCCAGTACAATTATTCAAGCAAGCTTCCTCACAGGGAGGGCGGCTGAGTGGAAAGTCGACAATAAGGTCTAAGAGGCCATATTGATCGACCCATGAAGCTATAATGGCATCACGGTCTTGGATTTCCTCATCTCTTACTTGATGAAGAGATTTAAGAAACCAGCGCTTTTTTTCAGGATAATATTCAAGGAGCGATAGAAAAAAGTTTTCGCGACGTCCGCCACCTAGACTCATTCCTGCTACGTTTTTAAATTTATTTCCCAAAATAAATTCCTATTAAAGAGGTGCTTCCACTTTAAATGGAAGAATCTCCATTCCATGTGCTCTCACTTTCGCTTCGATCACGTTTGGATCAAGACCTTTGTGAACTAGGATGAAGCACCCACCGCCACCGGCACCGCACATCTTTAATCCTATCACATTTCCGTCTTGTCTTAATTCTGCCGTAAATTGCCGAATTTTATCTGTCGAAATGCCTGGAAAGAGTTTTTCACGCTCAAGACCCTCTAGCGCAATATTTTGAAGCATTTCATCCCACTTCCGTTCTTTGATCGCCAAATAAGTGGCATGAGAAATTTCTGCAATACGAGTTAATCCATTTACGACTTCAGGTTTTTTATCAAAGAAGGCCTTATAGACTTCCCAGTTATTGATGCCTGATGCACGAGATTGTTTCGAAGAAATGAGAGTGAGATGAGCTTCCAGAACATTTTTGAGTTCATCAGAATAAAGCTGCTCTACCTTGATCTCCCCTTCCATCCCTCTTATCGCAAGTACTCCGCCCGTTAGGGCCGGAAAATAATCCTGATAGCCGGCCATGCCTTGATTAAGAATACGGCTTTCAACTGCCTTCACTCGAACAACTGCCGTGTGACGATCATAATTGTGCCCTGTAAAATTACAGAGAGCTCGGTAAAGGGTTACTCCCATTGCCGACGAACCACCCAAACCTGATCCAGCTGGAGCACCAGAAGCAAGTTCAAGCTTTAGACCCGAATTAATATTAAATAATCGGAGAATTTGAAGAACAAAACTCATTTCAGCATA
This sequence comes from Bacteriovorax stolpii, assembly GCA_945905815.1. GTDB lineage: Bacteria > Bdellovibrionota > Bacteriovoracia > Bacteriovoracales > Bacteriovoracaceae > Peredibacter. The sequence goes on from CAMDQH010000014.1 coordinate 16,170, forward strand.
TTCACCGGCGTAGACTACGCGATCTTCAGTTAAGTCGGCCGATTCGTATTTATACGATTTATTATAATCTGCAGAATGAATCTCAATTCCATTAAAAGCTATTTTAGAAAGAGTAACCGAAGCCTTGAGACCTGTGGCAACATTTAAGGTCACTACATTCTTAATAATTAGATTAATAGGCTCAATATCCAGTGTTCCACCAACAAGATCGACTCTCACACTTCCTTGATTAGTTACCTGCATTTAAAACTCCTATGTAGGGAAGTTCGCGATATCTGCCGGCATAATCAAGACCGTAACCAATCACAAATTTATCTTCAATTTCAAAACCTAAGTAATCAATTTTTACTTTGTACTTAAGTTTAACGGGCTTGAAAAGAAGTGAGGCGAGTTTAACCGTTTTTGGTTTTCTTACGGCCATCATATCCATCAGTGTTTTAATCGTAAGACCCGAGTCCACAATGTCTTCTACGATTAAAACGTTTTTCCCTTCAATGTTAGCAGTAATGTCCATCTCTAAACGTACATTTCCCGAACTATTGGTGGAATCACCATAAGAAGAAAGCGAAATGAATTCGACAGAGATTGGTCGATTTATTTTTTTAATCAAATCGGAGCAAAAAATAAAAGCACCCTTGAGAACACAAATAACCACCAGATCTTCGTCTTCAAAATCTTTAGTAATCGCATTACCAAGAGCTTGAATACGCAAAGCTATCTCATCTTCAGTGATTAAGGCTTCAGGTGTGTATAATTCCATTTGAAAACTCCTAACAGTACGAATTGTTCAGGATCTCACCTAAACCGCCGGCACCAGGGACAATATATTGAATAGGGTTAAGTCCCTTTTCTTGATTCCATTTTTTTCCAGGCTCCGAATTTAATACATCCTTTGGCGAAAGACCTCGATCAAGTCTTAAAGCGAAGATATGCAGATCAGGACAAGCCTTTGTAACTTTTTTCAAATACTCGGGAGTGATAATTAAATGCATCGCAATCATCATCTTCGGCTTACCGCCGACTTCCGTTAGATAGTGATCATGCGCCTGAACAATTGTTCCACCAGTGGCTCCCATTGGGTCAGGAAAAAGCACGATTGCTTCTTCAACACCGCCACCAATTTTTGATCCAGAAACATTTACGCCTGTAACTTGTCCGCTTTCATCACTTACACGAGAAACATAAAAGTGATCCTGCCGAACAAGCTCTGGATTCATGAGGTAATTAAGTTTGTTGTAACAAAGATGAGAAGGAAATGTTCCTGCACGTGCAAGATCCACACTTACAACCGGAACTTCAGGATCAATAATCTGACCTTCATAAACTGCTTCAGCATGTGAAGAGTTCATGCGTGTTTCGATCGCTGCAAGTTTTCTTGGAAATACCGAATCGATTACATTATCCATGAGGTATGAATAAAGCATACCCACGAGTTCATTAATCTGTGGCTGATGAGTTTGAGGTGACCCTAGCTTGGCCAAAAGCGAAAGCATGAGGGGTGAAGAAACTAAATGAACATTCTTTCCATAATGATGAATCATTTCATTAGAGTGAAAATCTAAGTTCTGGTGTTGTATGTCTTTGGCCATAGTTGATAAGTCTAACAAAAGGGGTTTATGTGTGTCACGTATCCGTAAAAATAAAGAGCTGATTACCTGTCCGAAATACTCTACTAAGAAAGTATCCTTATTTTTATATTAAGTCGCTATATCCAGGATTTTTCCGATAATTACATAGTAGATTAATTTTAACGTGAGGTTAGAAGCATGTTACTTCGAATTTTGTCCTGCCTACTTTGCTTATCTTTTTGTAATATTTCTATCGCGGATGATACTTGTGTTAAAGAAGGGCATTCAATTGTCATCTACCCGGGTGCACCAAATAAATGTTGCGCAGGCCTTACTTTAAAAGCACCACCTAAAGGATCGGCCGGAAGCGGTGGAATGTGTGTGGAAAGTACTCTAAGCAACGTAAACAACACTTCTAGGGATTCTAAAAACAAGGATCAGTTACCTACAAATTCAATTCCTAAGACCAACAAGAAAACAGATGGTGTTGAAAACTAGACCATACTTCACAGCGAACATAAGAATAAAAAAATGCCCAGCTAGTTAATGGGCATTTTTAAGTTTGGCTACTTAGATTTAGCAGGCTTTATAGGACCTAGAATCATTTCCTCAAAGGCGTCAAGAAATTCTCGGTCATAGTGACCAATATCACTCTTCATTCGGCTAATTACCAGAGACGGGGATAACGCCGGCTCACCAGGGCTCGACATTGTTATCATGGTACAAAATTCTTCAGCAATCGCTACAATCTTTGCAGGTGGAAATATTTTATTACCACCTAGTCTATTAGGGTATCCTCGACCATTGCGCTGTTCATGATGCTGAAGAATGATTGATCTCACGTCATCAGGAATTAATCTAGATCGTTCAAGAATTTTCAATCCAAGAATTGGATGATCCTTAATTTCTTCCCACTCTCTTGGAGTGAGATTACTCTTTTGTAATAGCTCGGCATTCAATCTAGAATGGCCGATGTCGTGCAGGAGGGCACCCAACCCAATTACCACAAGATTTTTTTCGTTCGTAAAATCAAGTTTTTTAGCCAAAGTTAACGAAAAGAGGGACACCAAATACGAATGTTTTAAAAGAGATAGGTCTGAGGAAAGTGCCTTAAAAATTTCAATCGTCGAAGCCGCATTATCGCCCATTAAATATAGAGCACTTCTGATATGATAAGAAGCCCAAGTAATGCTTGTATCAAGTTCATTATTATCTTCTACAATTTTCTCATAGGTTAATTCAAGCGCCGTTGCAATGATCTCGACGATTTTCGCTTTATCAAGTTGATCAGAACCTTTAGTGAATTGATCAATTTCCTTATATAAAAAATTACCATAGCTAATTTTATCATTTTTAGAGATATAAAGGGTTTTAATATCATTGCTCTCATACCGAACTATCTGATTAGAATCAGCTTCGGCATCCTTGTGATAAATCTTGGTAAATTTCCCTGTAAATCGTTCCAAATAAACGTCAAAAGGCAGAGCACCTTTAAAATAACTTATGAACTTGGTTGAAACCGGGAAAAATTCAGCCGTCATCTGAGCTCCATGCTTTTAGAAGTTTATAATTTACCACACTTCGAAAAAAGCATTAAGGTATTCTTAATGTTATAAAATCCAAACGATCAGGAATGCTTACAACTACTTGATTTTTATTATTTATTAAAAACGGAAAGTCTTCATTTTGCGAATATGGGGCGAAAATTGAACGGATATGAAAGCCCTGTGTATTTGGCAGTTAGTCCGCTCCCCTTACGGTTCGCCTTGACTCGTTATCTCCATGAATTTGATAAGGTAGGCATGATGACCGAGAGAAAAATTAAATATGAAAGTTTAATTCATCAATCTTATAGTTAACAATTTTAATTGTTCGCAGCCAACTGAGGATAATTATTTTCAGTCATTTCAATAATTTCCAATTGCCCAAACAAGTCCGAAATACACAATTCTGTTTATCAAACAGAATTAATTAGAGGACGCTACAACTCTGAACCAGTAAGTGGACCTCCATGTCTTAAATGAAACAGGGGATTTCCACAAGTTTGATGGAAGACATGGATTTGGGCAATTGGAAATCATCCTCAGTTGTCTGCGAACAGTTAACAATTTTTTGAATGAAGGATTGAATTAAGCCATTTTGGACTCCTAAAAAAAAGACTACCGCATTTCTGGGGTAGTCTCGATTATTTTAGTGTCCGAAATTAAGGGTACAGAGCGGAGCGGAGCCTGTTTTATTTCTTTAAATATGTTCTGCTAATTGTTTTGAGCGCGCGAGTTTATGCTTTAATTTCCTTCCAGAAGCGAGTCTTGGTTTCTTTACCATCGAGCCATCGCAAAGATTTCCAGAATTATCGAGTTCAAGAAGTTTGCCTAAGAAAGTTTGCTCATTAACAGGATTTCTAGAGTTTTTTGCATATTTAGCGTAAAGTTTAGCCGATTTTTTTCCAGGTTGATTTAAATGCAGTTCGGCCAGCGTCTTTAGTATTCTATCTACGTCTGCAAGTTGGAAGGCGGCGATGCTTGTGTTCGCCGAGGTTCCGACTCCGGTTGCCAGGCCACTACCTAACATTCCAAGAATGACTCCTGCAAATGAGTCAATTCCCGTTACATAAACGACTCCGAGACCCACAAAGGCTCCACCTAATGTGGCGGCATAAGTCCCAGCTACAATTGTCACTGGCGATAATGATAGCTTAATGATGAGTTGTTTTCTGCGTTTGAGATATTCATCCATACAGGTCTTTTCTGGGCCAATAGAAGTGATGAGTTCTTTCACGTCTTTGATTCTAACGGCCGGTGCTTCAATAACTTCTTCGTCGAGCATGATTTCTGCAGCTTCTGGAATTTCGACAGCGGCAAAGCTGTTGAGAGAAAAGAGACAGCATAGAGCAAGTGCTTTGAATTTCATTGGTCAACCTTTGTAAGAGTGGGGTCGGCCGGATTATCGCACTATCTGGTAATGATAGAGAGGGGGCCAGCATATTTTACAAAGACTTGGGGTAACTGGTTAGAAAGACATTAACTATTTTTTTCTATTACTACTTGGGGAGAATTTAAAAGCCTTTCCGTTGGATTCGCCTGAACGAAAAGTGCCAAAAAAATATACCTTAATTGGCGAGTTGCCCGGCCAGCGGCTTAATTTCTTCTTCAAGCGGAAGAAGCGCTTGCTCTTCTGCTTCATCGTTCTGGTAATGTCCACGGCACCTAGCTTCATAGGCGTCCGTTTCTCCAATCAAGACACGCTCTTTGTGCGCATTTAATCGCTGAGATCTGGTGGCAGGTGCCCCACAAACTGTACAAATAGCATGGATCTTCATCACTTCATCTGCCAAAGCTAAAAGCACAGGCATTGGACCGAAAGGCTGGGCACGAAAATCCAGATCGAGACCAGCACAAATAACTCTGTATCCTCTGGCCGCAAGTTTCGTTACAACCGTGATTATATTTTCATCAAAAAACTGAACTTCATCAATTGCCACAACTCGAGTGGAATCTTTTAAACGAATAAGAATATCTACAGCACTCTCAACAGGCTCGGCCTTAATTGTTTGAGAAGAATGAGAAACCACATCTTCAACGTCATAACGAACATCGATAGCAGGTTTAAATATTTGAACACGCTGTTTTGCAATTTGTGCGCGTTTAACCCGGCGTATCAGTTCTTCAGTTTTACCTGAAAACATAGGGCCACAAACGACTTCAATTGATCCATGGAAATACTGGTGGGTCATTAATGGGTCTCCTAGAACTTAACTAATACTTAACTATTGGTATCAGTTATATTTCCAAACTTTCTGAAAGATGACAACGAAACCAGCTTTCACAAAGGCATGAATTCCCGTGGCCGTAAGAAAATATCAGGCTATAAGTTTATGAAACTAAATAAAAAACTGCGAAGCCGAAGAGGCTAAAGAGCATTATTGCGAGGAGCGTTGGAGTTAAGAGAATTACCCAGGCAAGTGACCGAGAAGCCCCTAGGTTTGAGCGTAGTCCTGCGTAGAGTAAAAAGTAATATAGAGCGGCCTGAATTAGATCCCCTAAGAAGGGAATAATGCTGAAAATATTTGAACTCAAAGCATGGGTCGTAATCTGGTCTGCAATTTCTTCATGAGGCAGTTCAGGGTTCAGCCACTTACTATAAGTTCGAATCATCCACGCCCAAACTTCGGTCATAACCAAAGCAGTTATCGGGAAAAATATAATATCTAGTGAAGCTGAGAATAAGAGAAAGTAATAAGTTGAAAGGCCGGAGCTGATAAGTAAATCCTGAAGGATAGGAAAGCTATCACTTTGCATATTTACAAATGACTGAAGAAAAAAATTCATCAACATGAGTTTTGCTAAACCACGAATGATGGCGAAAACCCAGGAAATACCTAAAGCCTCTGAAAGTTTAAGCGGAGCGAAGAAATGATTTTCCTGACCTGGAAGAGCTACTTGATAACGAAACTGCTGGTGAATCTTAAAAGGATGAACCAGTACCATTAAATATGTCTCTAATAACTCAGTAATTGATTTCATAGGGCTCATTTTATCACATCTTCAAAAGTCGCGCGAAAACTTTGCTGTGTGACCATAAAATGGGCCTTAAATCCTTGAGTGAAGTTGACAAGAATTAGCTCGTCTTGCTTACGCCAGAAAAAAATATCCTGCCCCATCACTTCCAACCTTAGGTGATTGCCTGAAAGAAGTTCCTTTCTTTCAGATTTAGAGAGCTGAGAAACCCTGTCGGCTTGCGATTTTTCAGATAGATTAAATACGTATTGAAAAAGAATATTCATTTTTTCTGAATCAATCTTATATTTAGTGGTTTCAAAGACTAGTGGTTCACGATTAATGACTTCTACCAGCGCCGTCTTTTCACCTTGAGTGAAAATTGTTTTTAAACGTGAGAAGTTTTTAAATTCGCTTTGGGGGATTACTTTTTTATCCCAAAAATCCTGATAATGAATAAAAAATGTTTTCAAGGTTCCGCCAACCATCTTCCACGCCATTTTATTTTCGGAATCAATAATGTAAGAGTCAGCAGATTTAAGATCGCTCAACCACAATTCCCAAGTCACGGTCTTAGATTCACTTCGAAAAACCATTTGCCCTAATTTTCTCACTTTAAGCGTTTCAGAAAATGGAATTTTCGCCTTAATAGTTATCTGAGTCAAAAGTGAAGTGAATTTATCGAGCAGATTGTTATGAACTCGTATCCCTTGGATTGGTGGCGGAAGAGTCTGATTGTTTACAAAATCCAATTCATAGCTGGGCCGCCCATCACTCTCAACGGTCACTGTTCCTAAAGGAAGCTTAGGATAAAATCGAAAAAGCTGTGTTTCACCGAGTTCGGACAATTTAAAAAGGAGGGCTTTTTTAAGGTCCTCTAGTTTAACTTCACTGACCTTATCTGGCTCATCTGTAATTTCTTGGCCAACGCCCTCACTGACACAAATCATAATCTCATCATTTCTCGCAACATAAAATCCCTGCCGATCCAAAGTTAGATCACCTAAGAGCCATGTTTCGCTATTTACTTTAAAGGTAACAGGGTTTGAGAAATAATTTTCTTTCGCTCCTTCAACTTTTTTTATTCTTTTGATCTGACCAATCCGTTTTTCTATCTGCTTAAAGATATTTGCAGAAAGGAGTTTATCGCCTGACCACCATTGCCCATCTTTTTTTATAGCAACGACATCTCCCCAACTTACAGATTTAATATCTTCAAATGCTACGAGGTGGTCTTTTGTGAAAGACTCTTCAAAAATTTTAGACACTCTAACTTCCTGAAACACATAAGTTCCAATTAGAAGAGCGACCAGAATCCCAAGGAGGTAGAGATTTTTTTTCATAATAGGCGTCGTCTTCTATAAATAAAAATAGCACATCCAAAGAAAAGAATGGGAACGAGTAGTATCGCAATGACAAAAATCATTTGAATATGTTGAGAACTTAGAATGACAGGATACTCTTCAATTCCCGGACGATTAAAAGAAATGATACCCTCATCATTAACTAACCATGAAACGGTATTCAAAAAAAGGGTCGTGTTACCTGATTGGTTTTGATAAGCGTTGATAAGAAATGAACTCGACCCAAGTAAAACGAATCGAGAGTCTTTTCCGGCGTTTTCTCCAACTTTTTCTCCAACTCCAAGTAGCCCAATAGGTCCTTTAATATCCTCGGTTTCTTTATATTCTGCTTTGCCAGATGCAATACCTTTTAAGTTCTTTTCTGCCCAACTGCCTGGGAAGTTTGAGGTTAAAGCAATAAGAGTAGCAGCATCATTTCCTTCAATTATAGAAACTGATGAGCTTAAAGGAAAAACGGTTCTTAAATTGAAACTGCTTGTTATGGGATGCTCATGTTCATAAGAACTAATGATTGGAATAGTAGCTTCCGAGCCTTGAACAGTAGACATTCGATCTACAACAACATCCTTACCAAGCTTTAAACCATAAGGCTTTGCAAGAGTTGTGAGATTGTCATACACATCAGATTTAAATGCCGGAGCGAGGCCAAGAAAAAGACTTCCACTATTTGCTAAGTAGCTTTCTAGCTGCTTAGTTTCTGAGGCAAGAAAACCTGAGACTGGTCCAAACACCATGACGGCAGTTGCATCTTGCGGGACTTCTTTTGTTTGCGTTAAATCTAAAGAGCGGATCTCATAGTTTTGTGATCTTAATTTTGCGCAAAGTTCAGAAAGGCCTTCTTGTGCTGTTTCTTCACAAGAAAGTTCTTGATGGCCCTTTACAAGATACAAAACAATCTTTTCATCCCTTAGGGCCTTCAGAAGCGCATTCGTAACTGATAATTCATCTACTATTTGAAAAATAGATTCCTTACCCTTGTAACTTATAATGACTGATCCGTTCTGAGAAATATGTTTGGACTTAACCAAATCTGGCCTGACATCAGTATCAATAGCAGTAATTTTGAGTTTTTTACTTTTGCCCTCATATAACTTTAATAAATCAAGCATCGGCTTCCACTCTTCTCTTTTGGCATATACCGTGAGTTGAATGGGTGCCTTGATCATTTCTAACACTTTCAATGTTTGATCAGTCAGGCTGTTTCTCTTTTCAGAAGTCATATCAAATTCAGAATAGTTTTTATTACCAAGGTAATTCACGACTCCAGTAATTGCAAAAACCAATAGGACATTTACCACATGATACGAAACACGCTTAAAGTATTGGGTTCTAACAAATAGGACTATTTTATTCCAACGGGCAAAAAGTAAAAGAGTTCCCAATGATAAGGCGAAAATTGTCAAACCAACATTGAGGGTTTTATATTCTGGAGCTGTAATCCACAGGGAAAGCGCGGCCAATGCAACGAGAACATCAATAATTACCCATAAAGGGAATAACCAAATTTTCATTACCAGTTCCTCCTACCGAGACTCTTGACAGTAAGAAAACTGAAAATAGAAACGAAACTAAAATAATAAATAATATCCTGAGTTCCCAAAATTCCTCTCAGTGACCTTTCAAAATGCGAGGTGATTCCAATATAGGTGAAGATTTCAGAAACGACATAATTTGAATTTAAATGCCCACCCCAAGTAATCATCCATAAAAACATAATTCCTAAGACAGACAGAAGTGCGGCAATAATCTGATTACCAGAAATTGAAGAACAAAAAAGTCCAAGAGCAATATAGGCACAAGCATTTAACGAAACAGCAAGATATGAAGTTCCCAATAAATGAAAATCGCGGATTCCGACTCCCCATATAACTAACGGGAAAACACCCGTGATAAGGAGCATTGAAAGAACCAAAGTAAAAGCTGCCAATGTTTTAGAAAGAACGAGTTCCCATTCTTTTATTGGTGATAACCAGTAAAGATCAAGTGTTTCTTGCCGTATTTCTTCAGAAAAAAGTTTCATGGTTATCAACGGAATAAAAACAAGGAACAAGAAGTTCACGTTAGCAAAGAACTTCAACACAACTTCTTCGACAAAAGAAATTTGTTCCGTATAATTTGGCGGCAATGCCTGAATGCCATCGGTATATGTGACCAGTAGATTGAAAAATATAATTCCGCTGATTAAAGAGAATAAACCAATTAATACAAACGCTAAAGGAGAAGAAAAATATGCATCCACTTCTTTTTTCCATAAAGTAAAAATCATTTTTTTGTCTCCGTCATATGTAGAAAGATATCTTCCAGCTCTGGAGACTCTACGTGAAGGGTCATAAGCTTTAGCCCACGATCTAAAATAAATCGTCCTAAATCTGAACGAATATCTGATTCTGATTCAAAATTTAAAATAAATTGCTCTTCCATTGAAAGTGATGAGTGATGAGTAACTTCAAATTTACCAAAGCTTCCAAGATCAGGCAGCTTTTCGCCTAATCCCAAACCAATCTTTATGACCAGACCTTGCCTAAATTTACGATGGATATCCTGCAGGTTTCCAGATGCTCGGATTTTGCCTTTGTGAATAATGGTAATGTCGTTACAAAGCTGCTCTACTTCGCTTAGAACGTGGGAAGAAAATAGAATTGTTTTATCGATAGAAAGCTTTTTAATAAAATCCCGAAGTTCAAACACTGTTTGGGGATCTAGCCCATTCGTTGGTTCATCTAAAATTAAAAATGGAGCATCATAAACAATTGCCTGCGCCAGACCCACACGTTGCTTAAAACCTTTTGACAAATTTCCAATTAACCTTGCTCGAACTTCAGTGAGATGAAGTTCCTCCATGACCTTATTTACCTGATCCTTTGCTTTACTTACCCCATGAAGTTTCGCGACATATTGTAAATATGTTTCAACCTTCATGTCTGGATATAGTGGGGCATTTTCTGGCAGCAGACCTAGCTGATTTTTTAATTCCCTATTTTCTGGTGAAACAGTTTGGCCAAAAAGTTTAATTTCTCCTGCTGATGTCGGAAGAATTCCAGCGATCATTTTCATTGTTGTAGATTTGCCAGCGCCATTTGGACCCAAGAAGCCGTGGATTGAACCTTTGGCCACAGCAAAGCTGGCCTCAGAGACAGCTACACGTCCGGGATATTCCTTACAAACTCGGTCAACTACTAGTATTTTATCCATAAATGATCCGTTTCAGTTATTATTAAATGAATTCTCTACTTCTTAAGGCCAACTGCCGAAAAGTTCATTAACTTTATGACTATTTTAGATACTTTTAAGGCAAGAATACAAGCCGCAGATAAGATTCTTATCACTACTCACGAATTTCCTGACGCTGATGGGATTGGAAGTGAAATTGCACTTTGCCTGGCGCTCTTGTCACTTGGCAAAAATGTATATTGTGTTAACGAAGAACCCCTACTTGAACGTTACCAATATCTGGACCAAGATAAAGTCGTGTTAGGTTACCAGCAGTATAAAAAGAAACATGCAAATTTTAAGCCTGATATGATGATTGTTGTTGATACAAATACTAAAGATAGAATTGGAAAAAACTTAGCCGGCCTTATTGTCGAGAATAATATTCACACTCTTTATATTGATCACCACCCTTGTCGTGGCAGAGACCTCTCTACTCATTGTATAGATGTATCATCAGCTGCAACCGGTCAGATGATTGGTGAAATGATTGAAGCACTCGGTGTAAAATTTACTAAAAAAATGGCGCTTCCGATTTATACAGCAATTATTATTGATACAAGTTCTTTCAGATATCCAACAGTCTCAGCTGCGACACATCGTTTAGTGGCCAAACTGATGGACACCGGTGTAAATCCACCGGAAGCATATAATGGTATTTATGGCACGAAACGCATTATTCATATGCATCTTCTTTCTAAAATTCTAAATTCTGCCGCTACAAATGCGAATGAAACGATTGCTTGGATGCTTTTGAAGAAAGAAGATATTGATCAATTCAAATCCGATATTGAAGATACGCATGCCTTCATTAATAACTTACTCATTTTAAATAATATTAAAGTTGCTGTAATGTTCCGTGACGATGGTGATCAGATTAAAATGAGTATGCGCTCTTCAGGGGATGTTGATGTGGGATTAATTGCTCAGGCCTTAGGTGGAGGCGGACATTCTCACTCCGCTGCTACAATTCTTTTTCGTCTAAAAGACGAAAGTACACAGGCAATTATTGATAAGAGTATTGCTGTTGTAGAAGACCTCGTTCAAAAGGCTGAAAGCTAAAGTCGGTTTAATTATTGTTCCATGACTCGCTTAATAAACATCCCGACTCCCAAAACCATTAGAACAATAAAAATTCTTTCGAATATCTTTAGCCTGTTTTTTGTTTTTACTGGGTCTGAAATCGGTTTTTCTTTTGGAACTTCCTCGCTAAAATCCGGAGCTTCCATTTCAGGGTAAATCCCCAAACCTTCTAGCTTCGACTTTGCACTCATTGGTAGTGAATCGAATTGACCATCATGAATTTCAATTTGATAAAATGAAGTATCTCCTCGACCACCCTTAACTTTCGCTTCATGAGCGCTATTAGCGCCACCAGCAGCATCGACATGGTACTCAACTTTGTGTTCATCTAAAACTTTAGTAATAAGATTAATTTCGTGTTGTGATAGTCCTACTGTAATCATTCGTTTTTATCCAGAAATTTCACCATACGAGATTTGAATAAGCGCTCATTCCACTTCAAACCGAGGCGTCTTAAGGCGCGACGATCATGCGATAAAAAAGAGCCTTCAATCTCTATATAGAGAGAGTTAATATCATTTTCATTAAACGTTTTTAAAAAATAAGCTCCACTCGTAAGATACTCACGATTAATTGCATTATCAGGTACAACTACTGGACGCCCCGTACATAATCCACCAAAAGCTTTGGCCGGAAAATAGTTTCTAGAAAAATCCCAAACGGCTTTTGCTTGATGTGAGTACATCGCACTGGTCGCTTCGCAGTGGTCTCCAGCAAAATCAATTTGAGGAAATTCATTTTTGATGACACTTAAATGTTCATTGGGGCCCATCACTCTGACGGTCTCCCCTTTTTCAATCAGAACTTTAACAATGGTTCTAAAGTTCTCTAGAGACAAATCATGTGAGTAAATCAAATGATGATCAAATAAAAAATTATGATCTTCATCTTTCACAAATGGATACTCTTCGGTTCTAAACGTTGGCTGTATAACTTCGGCATTGGGAAGATATAAATTTTCTTTCAAGGTTTCAGAACTCACGGCGATTTTTTTATAGTGAGTTAAGGTCTTCTCACGCCACTCATTAACATAGGGTGTAAATAACTTCTGCCACCCTAAATGACCCTGATCAACCAGGTCCCAATCAACGATGTAGAGATAACTTTTTAGGTGAGAGGGGAACTTTAATCCATGGATATATCCACGACTAAAAACAATCACTTTCTCGATGGATTTATGCATGGGAATTCCCTTAACTGCCGAAGGCATTATCCAGAAGTTTTTTTTATAAACATTTAGATTTTTTGCTTTGTGAGTTAAGAAACTAGAAACAATTGGCCGAGTTTCGATAGTGCCCAGTATCCCACCTCGTTTATGGGCAATCGTATAGATTTCAGAATTAGGAAATAGATTAAGTGCCATCTCGAGAAGAAATATTGAGTCGTCACGCGCAATTAGTGAATCAATACAAAGTGCAATTTTCATTTCAGTATTTTTTTATTTGTATGACAAGGGATCCTATCATGAGAATTATGCCCCCAAGAATTTGCAAATCATTAAGTTGTTTCCCAAGGAAAAACCAATTCACAAGGATAGCAAAGAATGGAAAAAACATCTCTGCAATGGCAGTTGTCTTTGCTGGTAACCGTTGTAGACCCTGGTAATATAGCCACATCGCCAAAGCACCCGAAATAAGAACCATGATTAAAATTCGGAGATAATCTTCGCCATGAGGAAGAATGAGCGATCTATTCCACTGAACAAAGGGAATTAAAACCAAAAGCCCAATCAGAAAGCGGCCGGACATGATCGATTTAGTATCAAAACCTACCATCGAAAGGCGCTTACCAAAAACTGTTGTCGCCCCCCACCCCAAAATAGAAACACCTACTAAAGTATAACCGTGAAGAGCGTTATCTGAAGTCACAGTACTAAAATCCGACCTCATTAGCTCATACAATCTGACAATATCAGGAGAGCTAATAAGCAGGCCCCCTACTAAACAGATGAATGCCCAAATTAAAAATTGTTTTTGAACTTGCTCTTTTAAAATAATCGCCGAAAGAAGAATCGCCACTACAGGCTGAAGCTTTTGAAGAAGGATGACCATCGATGGATTGAGAAATTGAAAGGCCTGAGTGAAAGCGACAGTCGCTACCGCCGATCCAATACCTCCAATAACAAGAAAACTAAAAATATCGGCAAGCTTTAATTCACCAATACGCTTAATTGCTGGGAACAGTCCGAGCGAAAAGATGAGAGTCAAAACAATGTGTTCGTAAAAAACAATCGTTATGGGATTAATCCCACTTTCAACTAAAGGGTAACGGATAATAGTATCCATTCCCCAAAAAAAACACGCGAGTATAACTAAGAAAGTTCCGCCCATGAATTATCTTAACGTGGAATAGAAGCTTTGGAAAACATCTTGTGCGCGTTTTGCGACCAGTTCTTTTTTAAGTTTCTTGCCACCTTCCTTACGCTGCTCGCGACTTATATCTATAGAAGGTAGGAGACCAAAATTGATATTTGAGGGACATGGCTTTTCAATGGTCATAATGTAGTTAACCAAGGCACCGATCGCGGTTTGGACTGGAAATTTGATCAATTCTTCGCCCTTAATTCGACGCAAAAGCTGAAAAGCAACGTAAAGTCCCATAGAGGCCGACTCTGTGTAACCTTCAACCCCAGTAATTTGGCCGGCAAAGTAAAGTTCAGGATATTTCTTACTTCTTAGATCATTCTCTAAGAGCTTTCGGGAGTTCAAAAACGAATTACGATGACATGAACCCAAATGAATGAAGGCAGCCTCTTCTAAACCCGGGATCATTCGAAATACACGAACTTGCTCTTTATAAGTAAGACGGGTCTGGAATCCCACCAAGTTATAGGCCGAACCAAGCAGGTTTTCTTTACGAAGCTGAACCACGGCATATGGCCATTTACCTTCAATATCCGCATCAGGAATGAGTCCGATAGGCTTCATACAAGAAAAACGGGCGGTATCTTTACCACGCTCAGACATGACATCAATGGGAAGACACGATTCAAAGAATTTCCAGTCTTCAAATTCTTTTGGCGGTACTTTTTCAGCTTTAGACATCTCTTCGACAAAAGCGTAGTACTGCTCGCGAGTCATTGGAGCATTGAGATAATCTCCACCATTAGTCTGGGGCTTGTGACGATCTTTGAAATACATTTTAGAAAGATCAAGCGTATCGGCATCTACCACAGGAGCAATAGCGTCGTAGAAATAAAAATTATCTTCTGAAACGTCTTTTAGAATCCATGCCTCAAGGGCTTTTGAAGTTAAAGGGCCTGTTGCCACGATGACATAATCACATTCAAACTGAGCTTTAAGTTCTATCGGATTCTGAGCTTCAAGTTCAACAACTCGAATATTGGGATGAGATTTTAAACCATTGGTAACTTCGCCCGAAAAAAGTTCACGATCCACTGCCAGAGCATCGCCGGCCGGAACAGCATGTTTCTCAGCACACGAAATGATATATGAGCCCATGGATTTCATTTCAGATTTTAAAAGGCCATGAGCAGAATGTGGATCAAGTGACTTGAGAGAATTGGTGCAAACTAGTTCGGCAAAGGTTGGGATTTTTTGGGCAGGGTTTAATTTGAGAGTTTTCCCTTCAACTAGAACGACTGAGATACCATTTTGGGCCAAATACATCGCAGCTTCTGAACCCGCTAAACCTGCGCCGATGACCAGAACTCGCGCTTTCGGGGAATTATTCATATTCTCTCTCTTAAGACGATTATTTTTAGGCTATAGTAATGTAGTTCCTAATACCTTTTTTTTAGGCAGAGTGTCAAGCAATTGGGGCACGACTTATGAAAACAACAATACACCTTCACCAGACTCATCACACGGTAGCGGATTTTGCTGCCATTTTTAAACATGCAACTGATGTTTTAAAAGCTGATGGCCTGCACTTATTTTCTGAACTTTACCTTACTGGATACCCTCTCCAGGATCTCGTCCTTCAACGGCCATTTATTGATTCATACCTAGAGCACCAAACTAAACTAGATACTTGGGCAAAAAAACAAACAGGTAACTGGCGTGCTCTGATGGGTGGACTTTTTTACGAACTCGAGGACGAGAGTCTTCCTAAGAAAATCCAAAACGTTATTTATGAGGTCATACCAGGAGTCGGTCTCAAAAAAATTTACACGAAACGGCTCCTTCCTAATTACGATATTTTTGATGAACAAAAATATTTTTCGGCCGGAAAATCAAATACATTTTATGAATTCAATGGTGAGACTTATGGGCTCCAGATTTGTGAAGATATGTGGGCCTCAAGCTTTCATGAAATTGATCCCTGCGAATTGATGCTCAAAGAAAGTCAGGACAAGAAGCTTAATATTAAGGCGATTATCAATTTGAGTGCCTCACCTTTTGAGGCCACAAAAAGATCGAAGCGCCTTGAGCGCGCCCGTAATATTTCCCTACTTTTTGGATGTCCTTTCATTTATGTCAACAGAGTTGGCGGAGAAGATGAAATTCTTTTTGATGGTGCCAGCTTTGTGATGAATGGAAGTGATCTTATTAAAGAACTGCCAAGTTTTAAGGAATTATCTGAAAGTTTAGATATGACTTCGATTCATGGCCCATATGCCGAAAAACCTAAATTTCTCCCTGAAAATACCTGGGAAGGACTTTTCTCCCCTCGAATTAACACTTCTATTCATCCAGCTGTAATTAAATCCTGGAGTGAGGAAGAATCCTTGGAAGTCCTTTTAGCGCTACAGTTTGGTCTTCAAGAATATGCTCGTAAAAGTGGTTTTAAAAAATTTCTCATAGCCCTTTCGGGGGGAATGGATTCGGCCCTAGTCTTGGCAATAACGAAGCTCTCTCTTAGACCAGGCCAAAGTATCGAAGCTATTTACATGCCAAGTGTCCACTCAGCTTCCCTTAGCACGCAACTTTCTGAAGAAATGTGCCGGAGACTTGGAGTCCCTTTAACCTATTTACCAATTAAATTTCTCCATTCGACGGTAAAAAATGCCTTTACCCAGACATTTCAAGAGCCATTTTCTGGACTCGTTGATGAGAATATACAAAGTCGCCTCAGGGGAATGTTGCTGTACACGCGTTCTAATCAAACAGGTGCCATGGTCATCAATACCTCCAATAAATCAGAGCTCGCAGTAGGTTATTCAACCCAGTATGGGGATTCAGTTGGGGCCATTTCTCTTCTGGGGGACCTATATAAAACAGAGGTTTATGGCCTTGCAAACTTCATAAATAAGCATTTTAACTCTCCCATTCCCGAAGGAATTATTGGTCGGGGACCATCAGCGGAACTGCGAGAGAATCAACTGGATCAAGATTCACTTCCACCCTATTCAAGGCTAGATACTATTCTAGAGGGGATCTTAAGCTATCGTTTAGGAAAAACTCAGCTGATGGAATTAGGACTACTAGAAAATGAAATCATAAAAGTGCTGGAGCTATATTCAAAATCAGAGTATAAAAGATCTCAATTCTGCCCGATCTTAAAAGTGAAGGCAAAAAGTTTTGGTTTTGGTTATCGAGTGCCGATAAGTAAAAACCATAACTACCAACTTGAAATTTAGCAGGAGGATTTTATGAGCGATCAGACAACACAGAAAGAAAAAGTCATGGGAAAAATTAACGAAATCAAGAAGAATGTCGAGACATTCATCGCTGATGTAAATGTGAATGAGCTTAAAGAGAGCCTGAACACAATGGTTAAAGATGCTCAAAAAGACTTCAGCAATCTAGTTGATAAAGATCTTGGTGTGCTTAAAACGAAGTTTGCTAAAGAAAAAGGCATCCTTGAGAAGAAAGCTAAAAAATTCTATGAAGGTCATAAAAAAGAAATCAATGCTCTTCAGGCAAAATTTGAAAAAATGGTAAAAACCTCTGGCAAGAAACAAGCTCCTAAAGTTGCTAAAGCAGCGCCTAAGGCCGCAGCTCCAAAAAAGAAAGTAGCAACTAAGAAAGTTGCAAAAGTTGTTCAGAAGATTACAAAAAAATCGAAGAAAAAATAGTTTTGCAAAAGGCCCGAGCAATCGGGCCTTTTTTTATCAGGCTACAACTTCATTAATATGAAAGACTTTTCCACGGCCTGATTTTTTCGACATGTACATCATCTTGTCAGCAAATTCGATTATCGACTTCGCACTATCAGCATCCGAAGGAAATTCAGCGATACCAATAGAAAGAGATAGCCGGTATTTTTTGTCATGATCAATTGAAAACTCTGTTGCTTTAACGGCTTCAGAAATTCTAACGGCAATCCGTTTGGATTCTTCAAGATTGGACTTCGGTAAGAGTATGATAAACTCATCTCCTCCGTAGCGATAAACTAAGTCTGAAGAACGTAACTGTATCTTTAATATCGCGGCCATATCGATCAAAATCTGACTGCCTACGACATGACCAAACTGATCGTTCACGTTTTTAAAATAATCAATATCAACAAAAAGTAAGCTAAACACCTGCTTTTCATGTCCATAACGGGAAATGTAGTGTTCCAGATCTTCAACGAGTTTTCTTAGGTTGAACAGGCCGGTCACCTCATCCGTGAGGGATAGAAGTCGTATCTGATCGATTCTTTTTGATTCAGAAAGAATAGAAAGCGAAGTTTTTAAGACGTTTGAGAGATAATCACTCAAAATCTCGTGAATTTTAAAATCAGATGTATTCCGTGCGACAAGAAATGAAAAACCACCTTCGCTTTTTTTTACAAGAAAATGAAATTTGTTTTTATAAAATCGAAGACCAAAGATCAGACCGCTCGGGTCTTTGATAAATCGAATGATACGTTTGCGCTGAGAATCATTAAGTTTAAATCTTTTTTGTAATTCTTCTTCCAATTCTTTTTGAGAAGAATAAAACTTATTTTCTTCAATTTGAAAAAACAGGTTCAGATACTGATCTAAACTTGCAGCAATATCTCCAATTGCAGAAAAAATCTCTGGCCTCGAAAACAAATGAAGAACTGCGCGCTCAGGATTCCACATACCACTCTGAATAACTTCATGTAGCTGGAGTCTGTAAATGATTGTGCGTATTTCATGTTCATCAATTGGAAGCGAAAGAAAATCAAAGAGGCCGGCCCTAAAAGCACCAATTATTCCCTGCTGATCCGCTTTTGGAGAAAGCAGGATGATCGCAGCTTTGGGAAACACTAAGTTGATCTTTCGTACTTCATGAGTCGTCTTTTGACTTTGACGGTTAGAATAAAAAAAGACCGCCCGGACTGATTTTTTCGAATAAGTATCAATCTCGGTCACATTCTGCAAAAAGCTAATATGATACTTCAATCCATTTTCCTTTAAAGCTTTTTTCATCGCTTCGATTGAAAATGAATCCAAATCTATCGCCAATATTTCTAAAAAAGCTTCTTTATTTATCATTACATATCTATATTTTTCTTTAGGGCTTCCAAGGTTCCGCTTCTCTCTGATTCATCTTCAAGAACAGTTATTGCATTTCTAAGAGTTTTTAAAGCTTTATCCAGTTTATCCTCTAATTCAAATCGGCTCTCTACCGATCTCTTTTCCTGAACAGAGATTGATTCAATATCAAATTCCATGGCATCAAGCTTACGTTTCAATTCTAGGATTTTTAAATCCCTGTGACGAATTTGAGATTCTGAATCGGCTTTTAAAAGCTCAAGCTTCTGCTCAAGCTCTCTTTCCCTCATTTGAACTTTTTTGACATCAATCTTGTTTTTATGTGAAGTTTTATCAAATTCGACGGCCATAATTCGGTTTTTTTCTTCTAAAATTAACTTTTTCTCTTCAAAAAGTTTCAGCCTATCTTTTAGTTCCGAAACTTCATCGTTTAGTTTTTTTCGTACAATAGAAAGCTCTATTTTCTTTTCATCCAATTCAGCTCTCATCGTAAGTGTTTGACGATTCTGAAGAGTCTTGTCCTCTTCAAGTTTTTGAATTTTAGCGATCAATTCTTCACGATCAGAGCGTAAATTAGAAATGGTGGCCTGCATGCGCTCCATTTCACCTGTATAAGCGCCTGATATTTCTTTTAAATCTCTCCCCATTGCCCCGTCATAGGACTCTTTGATTTCTTTGGTCTCTTTAGGCTTTTTCTTGCTCTTCTCTTCGATGATAGGGGCTACAGTTTTTGCTTCCACCGCTTCCTCATCTTCAGACGAAAAACTGATACTTCCAAGATCCAGATCATCAGCAACCAGGGACGTATCTATGTCACTATCAGAAGACTCAACTCCAAAGTCTATCGCATCATCATCACCGGCTAGAGAGAGGCCAATGTCATCAACCTCATCAGCTGGCGAAAGACTAACCTGAATTCCGGCTTGGGTCGCATCAAAATCCATGATGGCATCAATTTCTTTTAACTTTTCTTTTGCATCATCAGACAAATCTATATCGTGATTAAGGGTTAGATCATCTGAAAGACTTAATTCATTACTATCATCTAAGGGATCACTCGATCCGAAATCGAGAGATGGCATTTCATCATCGAGAAGATCTGATGCTAAGGTCGGTGGTTCTGTAGCGTCATCATCCAAAGAAAATCCAAGGTCATCCGAAGCCGCTAATGAATCATCATCGTCCAAAGACAAACCAGCATCATCTGGAGCAGCTGCTGACAAAGAGGCCGAATCGCCATCATCTAATGAAAAACTAGTATCTAAATCAATTTCCATAAAACTTTCTTTGGCCGGAGCATCTTCTGACAACTCATCAGGCTCAGAAAGATCAAGATCCATTTCACTATCTAAGTCTAGATCTAGACCTTCTTCTTCCTGTTCAGTTATTTCACCAACCCCATCAGATGTGATTTCCAGTTCACCTAGATCATCCAAAGAAAGTTCTTGGTCTTTATCACTCATATCGTCTCCTACTTCTAATTCATCAACTGTAGATTCAGGAACTAAGTTATTGGCTTTTTGCCAGGTCGGCTTTTTCTTTTTTGAACCAAATATTTCCGAGAAAATTAATTCTAATTCTAGACTCTTAGGGTTTTTGCTAAGGTCATTGAGATCATTTTTAGTCGACATATTATTTCTTGCCACTTGTTGAGTTTCAAGACGATTACCCCGTTGATTAATTTCCGGAGGCATTAGTCGCTCAACAATAGAATACAATTTGGAAGCTTCAATCTGCATAGGTACATAGGCATCACCTCCAACCGGAGTCATTTGGTGGGTTTTGAGATCAGGCGCCTTTCCATCTTCTGTAACGTAAATAATTTTGGCCGTACGCAAAGCATCGCGAATAATAAGTATTAACTCATCAATAATTTCACGTTTAGTTGTTAAATGGACAAAAAAGTAGGGATCGCCCGAGGGCGAGGATATAATTTGAGACAAGTCTTGTTTCTCTTTAATCCAGGTCGCGTCATCCAAAAAATCGTGATTTTTCTGGAAACGTTCCATCTGCTCTGGTTCAAAGCTAATAATGTAGTAAGCCATTAAGGTTCCTTATTGATAATGATAACTTAGGATTAAATTGGGTGGCAGTTGCGGCAAAGATTGCTTTAAGAATCACAAGGTCGGTATTGCTTCCTTCTCTGCACCATATTACAATCTACTTGTTTATGAGAGGGAGGCTTCTTGAAAAAAGTAATCGTTACTGCTTTCTTGACTACAATGATCAGTTTTGCGTCCGCTGAGGATTTTTTTCCTTCCAACATTTTAATGATGGACGAAAAATTTGCACACCATGTAATCCTTGTTGAGAAGGCCACTCACAAAGTTCATCTCTACGAAAATGGTGGAACTAACCCAAAACTTATTAAGACATACAACACCGCTACCGGAAAATTCAAAGGTGATAAGTCGATCAATGGAGACCACAAAACTCCTGAGGGCATTTACTCAATTAACGATTTTTTTTCAAAAGAAGAATTGTTAGGACGCCATGGTAAATATGCAGAAATTTATGGTGCCGGCGCCTTCCCTATGAATTACCCAAACTTCATAGATGAGAGAGCTGGAAAAACTGGCGGCGGTATTTGGCTTCATTCGACTCATGATGATAATCGAATCTCCAAAGGTCTTGATTCTAAAGGCTGTGTCGTTTTACAAAATGCAGACTTAAGAGATATTTCTCAGTACATCGAAATTGAACATACCCCCATCATTGTTGTTCAAGATGTTTTATATCTTGCAAGGCCAACTTGGGATAGTAACCGAACAGATATCAACGCCGCCGTGGAAAAATGGGCTAAAGCGTGGCAAACAAAGGACTTCGAAACTTATATTTCCAGTTACGACTCTCTAAGGTTCAAAGATCGTAGCAAGGGGAATTACTCGGCTTACAAGGCTTACAAGAAGGCCGTATTTTCTCGACCAGACTCTCCAAATATTAAGCTCGAATTCATTTCTATCATGGCAAATCTTGATTATGCCGTCATTCAAATGCAGCAGAATTATCAATCATCAATTATTAACGATATCGGAATGAAAACACTTTATCTGCAAAAAGACGCAAACTATGAATGGAAAATTGTAGGAGAGCTTTGGTCCAAAGCAGGCCATTCAAGCATTGCCTTTACACCCTCGAAGCGTTTCTTTAAAGATTAGATTATGAAAGAACCTATACAGCAAATTGGACAAGAAGTTTCCATCGTCATTTATGATTCGCCCCTCCCACCAAGGTACTTAAGGTTTTCAAAGAAATTTATCCGCACCCTGTTTATTGTAGCTCCTGTTTTACTAGGCCTTATATTTATAACTCTCCTGCTTATTATTTTCGGAACAAAACTTAAGGAAACGCCTGCACCAAACCTATCAACAGTTTTGAGTGATGAAGAAAGCAAGGTTACTTCTCTCGAATCTGATATAAAATCTCTCCAAGTAAGTAATCAACAACTTCAAGACAAACTTTCTGGTCAGGGAACGGTCGCCGCCAATCAGGACGAACCTTTCTTAATGGGTATAAAAAAACCGTACGGAATGCAAAACCTGATTCAAGAGAACAAAGTATCTCTCGATCAGTTTGAATTGGTTCAAGATCAAAATAAGACTAGTTTGAAATTTCAGATTATTAGCAACGATACTGAAACCAAAGTTTCGGGGCATGTTTTGGTCTTTATGATTTCAGAAAGTGGAATGATGGCCTACCCAGCCGAATCAAACACTTCAATTGGCGGAGGAGTAAAATTCTCGATGGGAGAGCCATTTTCTGTATCTAGACTGCGCCCAACAAATGCTGAATTTCTTCACAGCCTAACTGGAAGCACCGTTAAGTTTGTAATCTATATCTTCTCAAGAGAAGGGGATCTCCTTCTTATAAAAGAAACTGAATCCTATAAAGTGGGAGATAAATCTTGATTAACGACAATGACTTTAGACACTTCAATTACAATGTCCTAGGAGTAAAATCGAAGGTCGTAGGTGATCTTATATTAAGCGGTGATGCCATAATCACCTCTTCTGTTGAAGGCAGCATAGAAGTTATTGATACAGGAAAACTCGTTTTAGAGCGTGGCTCTTTCATTAAGGGTAAAATCAAGGCAATTGATCTTGAAATTTTCGGCGATGTCGAAGGTGAGATTGTGTGTAGTGGTTTAGTGTCGATACGATCAAGTGGAAGAGTGACTGGCTCAATACAATCGGCACGTTTAGTTGTTTACCCGGGAGCGATTGTCGAAATGACAGCTCACTCCCAGGAAACTTAATTTACAAATAATCCTTATATTTTAGAATTCTTACAGGTCTAATTCTGGAGAGACTCTTCTCAAGACTTTTATCTCCAACTACTACAATCGTCATACGATCCCAGGGAAATGCTTCAAGATTAGTCTGAGAAAG
Organism: Bacteriovorax stolpii; assembly: GCA_945905815.1. Taxonomy (GTDB): domain Bacteria; phylum Bdellovibrionota; class Bacteriovoracia; order Bacteriovoracales; family Bacteriovoracaceae; genus Peredibacter. Next base: position 39,630 of record CAMDQH010000014.1, read on the forward strand.
TGCCTCTGGAGTAAGTGAAGCAATATTATCTGGAAAATTTACGAGTTCCTGAAGATTTCTTCCCTGATGGTCATAAAGCATGATCTGAGAGAGAAAGGCATTTGTTTCTTCAAAACCAAAAGCAAATCCCCCAATCTGATGACCTTGCTGGTGCTTGAATTCTTCCGGAGTAATTTTTTTCGCAGATATGTCCTGGAAAATATCTCTTACGAGAGAGATCACCTCTGCTGCAGATTCATTTTTCGAGAAGGTCATAATTCCGGCACGACCATAATCCCTCTGCATGGAAACGTAAGCACCTGCAGAATAAGTAAGCCCTCTTTTAACTCGTAGTTCCTGAACCAGTTTAGAAGTAAAGCCACCACCTAAGAAACCAGCGAGGAAGCTGAAGTGATCATACTTGCCCTTTATTTCATCTGGAATAACGTAGCGGCCAATTCGAATCTGGGCCTGGTTTGCGCCCTGAACTGGAACCAGAAAAATGGCCGACTGAGGGGAAGGTTTTTTCAAGACTAATTTCTCAGAAACTGATCCAGTGGTCCATTTACATTTATTAGCGATGATCTCTTTCAATTTAAAAATTTCTGATGGCCCGGTTAAATAAAGAACTTTTTTAGAATGATTGAGTTCAGACAATCGCTCCTTCAGTCCATTAGGATTCAATTTATCAAAGGTCGCAAGAGTTCCCTCTACTGGGATTGCATAGGGCGTCTCAATCAGTGAAATTTGTCTAAAAATGCGATCAGCAAGTGACGAATGTGATGTAACAAGATTTTTAAGCTGACTCTTTGAGCGACTAATATAAGAAAAAAGTTCTTTTTGGGGATACTGAGCATCATTAAATAGCTCACAGACTTTACTCATGACAGGCCCAATATCTTTTGTCAGACCTTGAACCGTATAAACAGAGTACTCATGAGTTACAGAGTTTTTAAGATTAACTCCATAAAAATCAAAAAACTCAGAAATCTCTCTTTGAGATTCTTTCGAAGTACCTGAGGCAATTTGGTCAAATGTTCCAGAAGTTAATCCTGAAAATGGATCACTTAAAGAGCCATCTTGAAAATAAATGGCTGCATTGAAACGAGGAAATTTACTATCTTCAATCCAGACAACATCAAGGTTTCCCCACTTCATTCTTTTAACGGAATCAAGAAAAGTTGCTCCAAACGCAGCAGTTGATAAAAGTAATAATAGGGAAATCGAAAGTATGTTTTTCATAATAATTCTCACTTATGCATGTTCCAGACAGAGACAAAAACACTTGGTTTAACAAAAGTTTCTTTGCAGAGGGCCTTCACATCATTAACAGTAACCTTTTCGTACATATCAAGTTCTTGTTTATAGAAGCGCCAGTCGTTAAAAACAATTTGTCTTTCACCTAGAAAAGATCCTAATCCGGCATTTGTATCAAGACCACCATAGAGACCAGTAAGGTAATTATTTTTTACTTTTTGGATACTACGTTCGCTAACCTCTGAATCACAAAATCCATTTAGATTTTTAAGCAGATCCTGGCGAAACTCTGGAAGCTTAACTCCCCGAACCAGTTCTCCGCCAATAAAGAAAAAGCCAGATTTATCCAAAGATTGATGTGCAGAATACATCGAGGTCGCAATCGGTTTTTCGATAAGTATATATTGATTAACCAGCGAAGCACTCTTACCTGAACCAATAATCGAAGAAAGAACATCCAGTGCATAACCTTTAATGTGACCGGCCTTATATGTAGGAAATGCCAACATGAAAATTGGGTTTGGTGACTCTCCCTTCTTGGCCACTGTTTGGTCTACTTTCCACTTAGGAACGAAGTCCTCGTCTTTTAATTCCTTATGAGCCTCTTCTACCGATGGAGAAGAAGGAATCTTTCCAAACTTCTCTTGAATCATGGCCTTGGCCTTATAAACGTCAATATCACCAACAAGAACTAAAGTTGCATTATTTGGAGCGTAGAAACGCTTGAAGTATTTATAGATCTGCTCACGGGTAACTGATTTAAGATCAGGAATATCACCAATCACTGAACGACCGTATGGCGTTCCTTTATAAAGAGTTTGCATCATCTCAAGATAAAGCTGACCGCGCGGAGAATTCTCATAGCGCATTTTTCTTTCTTCTAAAACGACTTCCCTTTCCTTGTTGAAAGCTTCTAGGTCGAGAAGGAGGTTTTCCATTCTGTCTGATTCAATATCAATAATTTTCTCAAGTTCTGTTGAAGGCAAATTTTCATAATAAACAGTCTGATCATTTGTCGTATAGGCATTCGTCGATCCCCCACTTCCTTCAATAATGAAGTCCATGGTGTTGCTTCCATATTTCTTTGCTCCTTTAAACATCATGTGCTCAAGAAAGTGACTTGCGCCAGTGATTCCCGGAACTTCATTTTTTCCACCAACTTTATAAAAGAGCTGTAGAGAAAAAATTGGCAACTTCGGATTGCTGACAATCAAAGCAGTCAAACCATTATCAAGTTTTAATTCCTCTACATCTATGTGGATGTTGCTAGAAAGTGTTTTATTTTCTTTCACTGAAGAACAGCCCATGAGCAGGGCGAATAGCGCTAACCAGAATTTCATAGTAACATCCTCATTGATGAACAAGATCACGATTTTAGGTTCAGGTACAAGTACAGGTGTTCCTATTTTAGGGTGTAACTGCTCTATTTGCCAATCAATCGATCCAAGAAATAAACGTCTCCGAACTTCCATACTTCTTGAAACAGATCAGGCAAAAAATATCCTTATTGATGCATCACCCGATCTTAGAACTCAGTTACTTCGTACCAAAACGAACAGACTGGATGCCGTTATTATTACTCATGATCATGCAGATCATACGCATGGTGTAGATGATTTGCGTCCTTTCAGTTTTAAAAATTCTTCACCTCTTCCATTGTTCGCTGATCTTTATGCCCTCGATTCATTGACTATCAAGTTTCCCTATATTTTCCAAAGGGAAAAAGTATTTGCTGATAAACCTATCATCGGCGGCGGTATCCCTCTTCTGGATTTGCATCCACTACTTCCCGGAGCCAACCTCGTTGCCAATGAAACTTTTCATTTTGAGGCACTTCCTCATGGTCATGGGGAATCTCTTTGTTTTATTCATAAAAAATTTGGCTACATGATTGATTGCAGAGAAATTCCTGAATTAGTGATAGAAAAGTTTCGTGACGCTAAGCTTGAAATTCTTATTATAGACTGCCTAAGATATGAACCTCATCAAACTCATCTCCATCTTGATCTCGCTCTTAAATATATTCAAGAAATCGCACCCAAGACCGCTATTCTCACCCACATGGGTCATGAATTGGACTATCTTGACCTGACTAAAGAACTACAGAAACGGGGCAGCAGGAATGTCTTTCCTGCTGTAGATGGCCAGAGCTTCCTCTATTCTTAAACTCAAAAACCAAGTAAAATTAGCTCACATATTTCAGTCTTAAAAATTGCACAAGCAGGGAGATCCCATGAAGATTGCTGTTCCAAAAGAAATTAAAAATAATGAAAACCGCGTTGGCCTAGTGCCAAGTGGAGCTCGTCAACTTGTGCAAGATGGTCACGAAGTTTTCGTGCAACATAATGCTGGTATGGGAATTGGTATTACTGATGAAGAGTATATCAAGGCCGGTGCAAAGATCGTTGCAACACTTGAGGATGCATTTGCAATTGGTGAGATGATTATCAAAGTAAAAGAGCCTCAACAAAATGAGATCGCTTTACTTAAGCCGCATCACATCCTTTATACCTATTTGCATCTTGCTGCTGATAAACCCCAGACTGAAGGTTTGATGAAGTCAGGCTCAACTTGTATTGCTTATGAAACAATTCAAATGGAAGATAACTCTCTTCCTCTTTTGGTTCCGATGTCAGAAGTTGCAGGCCGTATGTCAGTTCAAGTTGGTGCAACTTATCTCCAGCTGGACAAGGGTGGAAAGGGTATTCTTCTTGGAGGAGTCCCAGGTGTTCGTCGTGCAAAAGTAACAATTATTGGATGTGGTATCGCTGGTACTAACGCTGCAAAGATGGCAATTGGTATGGGTGCAGATGTTACCTTGATTGATCTCTCTACAAAACGTCTTGCCGAGCTTGATGATCTTTTTGAAAACAAAGTGAACACTGTTTTCTCCAACTCACAAAATATTGAAGATGCTGTTCTTCAATCTGACCTTGTGATTGGTGCTGTGTTGGTTCCTGGTGCTAAGGCTCCAAAGCTAGTCACTCGTGAAATGATTTCTAGAATGCAAAAAGGTTCAGTCGTTGTTGATATCGCCGTTGACCAAGGCGGTTGTATTGAAACATGTAAAGCAACTACTCATGAAAACCCAACTTTCGTCATCGACGGTGTTGTTCATTATTGTGTGGCCAATATGCCAGGTGCAGTTGCCCGTACTTCAACCTTCGCTCTTACTAACGTAACACTTAAGTATGCCCGTATGATTGCCCGTGATGGTGTTGACAGGGCCATCATGAAAGATAAACCACTTCGTTTAGGAGTGAACATTTACAAAGGTAAGCTGGTTTACGAGCAAGTGGCGAAGGATCTTGATCTTCCATTTACTCCCCTTCAATTAGACAAATATCTCTAAGCCTTAGAATGGGGGCCTTCGGGCCCCATTTCATTCCACTGATTGCGTTATTCCAGCTCCATGCTATGATTAGTTCATGGGTAAAGTTCAAAAGATTCTCATAATTCTTAATTTAGTCGTTGTCTTGGCCGGTGCCGGTCTTGTTTATTATGCCCACAATATCATTAAACCTGAGCCAACAAATCAAGCTGCCGAAGCTGAAAGCCTCAAAACAAATGCAGCTGAACAGGCACAAGTTCAGGCACTACCGATGAAAAAATTTGTGGTTAACCTTCACTCACGTGAATCTCGTCTTCGCTACCTTGATGTTGAAATGAATATCCTGCCGTTTCACAATGATCAAAAAGAACTGATCAAGGCGAACGAATACATACTTAAAGATATACTCATTGAAACCGCTTCTCATCTTGCGCCGGAAGATCTTGATACTTTGTCTGGAAAGATTTTATTGGAAAATAAACTAAAGAAACAGATCAACGCCAAACTGGGTCAACCTGTTGTAAAGCAAATATATTTTTCTGGATTTATAGTTCAGTAAGACTATTGAAGGTTTTTAACTTCTTCTTGGTCTAGAGGTACTGAATTTTTAGTTTCATCAGGCAGAGAATCAAGATATTTTTTTACTTGTTCCTTAGTGATTTTACCTTCAGAGAGAAGACGGTCACGAACTCGAGCATCCATAAGTTTTTCTTCAAGAGCTAATCTTAATTTCATAAGTCCCCACTTTTAAACGAAACTTTTTGTACCACTGCACACAGACTTAGGCAAGAACTCCCCAGAATTCCTTACTTTGATGCTTATTGCCAAAACTTAGGCGGCTTCTGATCCTCATCTTTAACCACATACAGGTGACTTTTGCTCCGCTTCTTCGTCTCAAATGATGCGTTCAGGGCCATTCGCACCAAAGGCTTGGTTTGGAATCGGATGATGAGATAGCTGATTACCATGGCCAATAAATGCGCCCAAGCAGAGGCCAAATTGGAAAAGAGCGCCATGTAGGCCTCTATACCCGCTAAAATCCAGCAAAAAGTTCGTGCACGCATAGGAAAAATCATCATGAGTGACATCTGTCGATCAGGATATAAAAGAGCGTAAGCAATTAGCATAGCGAAGTTTATTCCAGTTAAGCCATGAAGAGGAATGGCACCCGTATTAGTGCCAAAGAAAAGTACATTAACTAAGGAGTATATTATTCCAACTCCTATAATATTGATGAGAAGAAATCTCACATAGATTTTACTTCCCCACTGTTTTTCCAGCTCTGATCCAATAAACCAAATAACAAGTGAATTAAAAATAAATCCCATAAGATTTACTTCAATTAAGGGATAGGTAATTAGCTGAAAAATAAATCCATTCGCAAGGCCTGTCGCTGAAAGTCCTAGAAGACCAACAAGATTGTAAGCTCCAACCGCTTTTAAAATTGAAAAAAGTAAAAAACAAGTTCCAGCGGCTATGAGAATAATTTTATTAATTTTAGTTAAGGGAGGAGCACTAAATTGATGCTGATTCATATTTGAGGCCTCTGAGATATTTCAATTAAAACTCCGCCGGTAGACTTAGGATGAATGAAATTGACCAAACACCCTCCAGCACCGATTCTTGGCTCAGGATAAATAAATTTATAGCCTTTCTGACTCAATTCAAGAGTTTTATTTTTAACGTTTAAAACTTTAAAACAAAGATGATGAATACCTTCACCTTTAGACTCTATAAATTTATGGATAGCGGATTCATTAGAAGTAGGTTCAAGTAATTCAATATGCGCGTTCACATCAATTTGCGCAAAAGTAGTCAGCACTTTTTGATCTACAACCTCTTCAATAATTCCTGAAAAAGTCATTCCCAAATCCTCATAGATTTTTTGAGAAGCGGAGATACTTTTGACCGCTATAGCAATGTGGTCAAGAATACAGTCTTGTGATGTTGGCAATGACATAAAAGTCTCTCCTAGAACTTCCATTATGCACTAGCTTTATAGCGGGTATCAATGATTAAAAACTGGGTGGTGGAACGGCAGCATCACATGCGCCTTGAGCGTTAGGATCAAAGACCGGAATAACGTCCTGGAATGGCGCTATACAAACACCGGCTTTACACTCGCCAAACTCACTTGTGGTGTAGCACTGCTGACGACAAGTTGTTTCGCCTAGGGCATTGGTTCCAGTTCTGACTATTAAACAACTTACCACTGGAGTTTTTTGGCACCATTCTTTAGCGATGCAAAAATCCCCTATTGGTTTACTACACATAACTGCCGGACTTAAAATCGTGTTATGGGGAGCGCATAGGCCTGAACTATTGTTACAACATAAACTTGTACATTCCAGATCATTTAAACAAGTTTCACCAATCTGATGATTGCCCAGAGTGTTTGACGAATCATAGCACTGGGAAACTAAAGTCTCATCCCAGCAACGATTATTGAAACAACATTCACTTCCCCCGCAAGAAGCATTGGAAGCACAAGTTTTAAAATTCGAGTAGAGAACGTCATTACCACTATCTGTATAATGCTGAATCGGACGGACTAATTGGAGCTTAACTTCATCTGTTAAGGCGATGACATATTCATTATTATTATCATCTTTAGCAATGATTTCAATAGTAGCAGAAACGTTACAAGATCCTATGTGCTCAAGATCCGCATTTTTGCTTTGAGCACGAGCATTAGATCCATCCATCCACAAAGTCTTATCTGGAATAACAAGTGTTGTTTCCGTTCTTGGTTCATTCCACAAAGCTGAACTTAGGTGTGGTACGTTTGCTGCAAGACTCATTTGAGTTGCTAATGGAAACATATACGAGCCGTAATAAACGCTTGCTTGAGCACACTTATTTGTACTTGGATTGCAGTAACGAGTAATACATTGAGCATCAGTTGAACAACTTGCACCAGTTGCAACCGTTCCAGCAGTGACATACGATCCTTCGTAACCAGGAACAGCAACATCGGGACCAGTGTAGGGCCGACTGTTTTTAAATAAACGATTTGGGCCGACAGGATCAGCAAACTTAAAGTGCCATCCAGACTTATTTACCTGCCTGTACGGACCACGATAGTGATATGTTGAAAGATTTATGACTTTAGCGGCCCAGTCAACCAGGTTAGAAGGCGTCAGCCAAAAATTTAAATTAATAGCATCTGTTGAATTCAATGGAACAGCTGCTTGACTAAATTGAAAAGAGCCAACAGCGTTGGCAGATAGAGAATCAAAAGTATTATCAGCAAGTGTTTTTTTCAAATTCTGCGCCATTGAATCCTGATAGTAAGCATTACCAGTGACACTTTTGACCTGTGGCAGAGTTGGAACAGAAGGAACTAAAGTTGTGGAAGACCCACTAACAACTTCTTTAACTAAACCTTGATCCATTACCTTCGCATATGAATAAAGACATTCTTCGTCAGGTTGAAGGCCATCACACTGGCCAACTCCTAAGAAACTTGGATCATCTTCAACTCTAAGACCACGACAATAAAGCCCAGAATCGCGGTTATCCTGAACTGGTGTTTGAGTAGCTGAGTATTCGTTATAGTCAAATAGGTCATAAGTAAGACGTATATTACGGAAAGGTTCTGAACGCATATCCATCACAAGAACACTAATATTAGTCTGTGGTGTAATTCCCGGGGCGGCTGAAACCACTCCTGGAATAGTAATCGCATCGCGACCCACACCAAATTTGAATCTCACTTTGACGTGTCGATTTGCAAGAGTTCCAATATTGATCCCTGCAAGATACATGCGGCCCTGAAAGTTTTTTGGAAGAGTCATTTTTCTTACGTAACTACCGCCACCACCATAGCCTGTTCCTGAGGTATAGGTAATATCCGTCGAAAGATTTGGTTCAATTAAATGTCTGATTTCAACTTTTGGTGGAATAGAGGTAGACCCACTACCTGATCCAGTTGTCGTCGCCCCTTCTCCGGCACCAGTAGTACTTTCGCCAGCAGCAGTCGAATTAAAACCTTGTTGAGCTTTAGGAATATCTGAAGACAAGCAACCAGAGACAGCAAACGCCATCGCTAATATACTGCTCATCGATTTCTTCCCTAAACTCGTATAGACCATAATCCTTGATCCTCTAAGGGTTATATCGGACATTTTCTTTAAAATTCTTAGGCTATTATCGCTCACAAATGCCGATATTAAGTAGTTATATCAGATAGTAGGTGTCTTTTCTGAGTGTTAGAAAAACCGACAATTTTACTTTGCTGGGTAAAACTGGCCCGAATTTGAGGCTAATCGCCCAATTATTGGAAACAATTTGTGATCACAAATGGCCCAAAGCGTGTGATTATTTTTTATAAATAACTGCAGGCCATTAGATTCGGAATAAATAAATATGATTAATAAAACTGTCGTCCACGTAACTTCAAAATCATTATGTAAGTCAACAGAGCTTATCCATCAACTCACGGCACTAGGTACTACTCCAGTTCTTTGGGACCAACAAGAGCCATTAGAGATATTTTTAAAAGATGCAAAATGGTTAATCGTCGGCACTGAAAAATTTGACCAACACCTCTTGAAAAAGCTCCCAAATCTAAAAGGAATTTCAAAGTATGGCGTTGGCACCGATAATCTTGATTTAGAATATTTAGAAGGAAGTACTATTCAATTGGCCCTTCACCCAGGAACAAACCGTGTGGCCGTAGCTGAATACGCACTTAGTTTTCTACTCACGGGCATGCACCTCATGCACACTACTTCTATGAAGCTTAGACAAAATATTTGGCACAAAGATGGCGGACAAAACCTCTCATTGAAAACTGTAGGAATAATTGGCTTTGGGCATGTCGGTCAAGAACTGGCACGTTTACTAAAACCATTTAACTGCCAATTATTGGTAAGTGAAATAGATAAATCAAAACATAAAAGCTCCACTGACAACGTTAAATTTGTTGATTTCAAGACGTTAATTCAAGAGTCTCATGCCGTCAGTTTGCATATTCCTTTGACGCCGCAGACGAGAAATTTGATCAACAAACAATCATTAGAAAAAATGAAAACCAATTCTGTTTTAGTAAATACAAGTCGTGGAGAAATTGTAGATGAGAATGCGATGCTTAAGCATCTTGAAGCTAATACCTATTTTCAGTATCTGGCCGATACTCATACTCCAGAGCCGTACCAGGGAAAAATGGTTGAGTTTGATAATTTCATGGGAACTCCTCACAGTGCAGGAAATTCCATCGAAGCTGTTCTAGCAATGGGCTCAGCCGCCATTACGGGAATGAAGAAGTTGCTCGACGAGTGAGCAACTTTTAAAGATTATTTTAGATTTTCATTTAAAAGCATAGCAAGTCGAACGCCGGCCTCATAAAGTCTTTTCTCAATTATTGGATAAAACTTGTAGGCATACTCATACGATAACTTCGGCATTTCTTCTGGAAGCACTTCTTTTTTGCAATAACTACGACCGACGGCCGGTTCAGTTGAAGGAATGACTTCAGCAGGATAAAGAATTGCCGCAATATTTTTTGATTCAAGCGCCCAGTCTAAAACGGAACTGTTTCGTGCTGCCTTGACGTCTTCGCTGGTTTTTCCTTCAGAAATAAATTTCGCCATTTCTGTAAAACTAAGATTTGTGAAATCAATCATCGCTTCATCCCAGAGTACATGAAGGTTATAAGGTTTTCCCATATAAGTAACCTTACACAAGTTACCACCCTGATCCGTACCATCGCTAACGTGAAGAGGCATGTGTACATCACCAACCAAGTGAACAACGAATTTTAAGGCAAAAGCTTTTTGATCATCTGAAGCGATAGGATCACGGAGGACGGCCAGTTGATCACTGATTGATTTTAAAAGTAAACCAGTCGTTGCGGTTTCAGTGCTCTCATTGTGATCATGATCATTAGTCTGCCATGTCGTGTAGTGCCAGTTGTACGTATACTGATAAGTTGTTGGTTCTGATTTAATTTCATCCGGCCAAGTTGCAACATGAGACAGGCTTTGACCTTTTAAAAGTTTATGTGCCTTCACTAAAATACCAATATCAAGAAATCTCGCAGCAACGTCCCCTACCACCCTGTGTCCGGTATTGCCCCAAGCAAATACAGCGCTAGAAGATATAAGCATTAGAGCTGCAATAAAAGTTTTCATGATTCGATCTCCTCAAAAGTGCCACGTATTTTATTTTTTTTAACATTTGGAACGGTAAAAAGTTTTCCGTGAAAAGTAACATAAAACCCAGGCTTCAAAATGCGAGCAGCAAAGATTGCTTCAATCACATTTTGAGCGGCATCAGAATCATCAAATCCAAGTGGTTTCATCGCACCTGTAAAAACCACGGGGACTGAAATATCTTTAAAGTTTTCGAAGCAATGTTTTGCAGTCAAATCCATCGTATCTGTTCCATGCAGAACCACTATCGGATTACCATGAAGTGAATAAGTTCTAATGGATTGAAGAATCGAAGCACGATCCTTGTCATCCATAACTAAAGAATCCTTGGCCATAATTGGCTCAAGATGTATTTCAGTATAAGGAAGTCTTAGCTTCTGAAGGATCTTATTCTTGACGATAGTATCTTTGTTTTGAAGAGACCCTTCAAATTCGTCATATATTTTTTCAATCGTCCCACCAGTCGTTAGAATGAAGAGAGGAAGTATTTCATTAGACATTATCCAAGTACCCTTGACGATTATGTTTTCAATACCATCTTTCTAATGGATTATTACGCTAAATGACAAGACGACAAAATGACACTAGGGAGAAGGAACACTATGAGTACACGTAAAGGTTCGATTTCAGTAAAGACTAACGACATTTTTCCTATCATCAAAAAATGGCTTTACTCGGAGCATGATATTTTTATCCGGGAACTGGCCTCCAATGCCTGTGACGCCATAACCAAGCGCTCAACCCTTGCCCGCTCTCAAGGCCATGAAACTCCTGAGGGAAAGGTTAAAATTGAGGTAGATAAGGCCAATCGTACGATTACGATTAGCGATAACGGCTTAGGAATGAATGAATCTGAAGTTGAAAAATACATCGCTCAGCTCGCCTTCTCGGGAGCTGAAGAATTTGTCAAAAAGATGAAAGACTCAGGCGTGACTTCTGCCAAAGACGAAATCATCGGTAAATTCGGTCTCGGTTTTTATTCGGCCTTCATGGTTTCTGAAAAAGTTGAAGTAGAATCTCTATCAATGGTTGCAGGATCAGTTCCTACCAAATGGACTTGTCTTGGTGATACTGACTACGAATTCTCTGAATCAACTAAAGCAGAGATTGGTACCACTATAACACTTTTTATCAACGCTGAATCAGAAGACTTTCTAAATGCCTGGAAAGTTCGTGAAACACTAAATCGTTATTGTGATTTCATGCCTTCTCCAATCGCCCTTCTCGATTTAAGTGACAAGGAAGCGAAAGAAGAAATTATCAACGAAACAACTCCAGTCTGGAGAAAAGATCCAACAACAGTAACTGATGAAGAGTATAAGAGTTTTTACCGCAAAATGTTTCCGGCCGACCAAGAGCCACTTTTTTGGTTACATTTAAATGTGGACCATCCATTTACACTTCAGGGTGTTTTATTCTTTCCTAAAGTTAATGCGAGTAAACCGGTTCAGGAAAACGGGATCAAACTTTATTCTAAGCAAGTGTTTGTTTCTGATAACATCAAGAGCGTCGTACCAGACTTCTTAGGACTTCTTAAAGGTGCCATTGATTCAACAGATATTCCTTTAAACGTTTCTCGTTCATCACTTCAAGGTGATCCGAATATCAAAAAAATCTCTAACTACATCATTAAGAAAGTTGCTGAGTCACTCAAGAAACTCTTCAATAATGATCGTGAAAAATACGAGAAAGCTTGGGAAGACATTGGTCTTTTCGTCAAATACGGCTGTATGCAAGACACGAAATTTGATGAGGTCATGAGGAATTTCGTCCTCTTCAGAAACTCAGAAGGCAAACTAGTCACTTTTGATGAGTACCAAGCTTCAGTTCCTGAAGCCTATAAAGAAAAGCTTAAAGATAAGTACGTTTATTTTGAAAAAAATCTGAGCGACGAATCCCTCCGTAAGCAATTGTTGACTGAAGGCATTCAAGTTATTGAGACAGATCAATACATTGATCCGCATTTCATGCAGCATACTGAGATGGGAAAACAAGAAGAAAGATCTTACAAGTTTGCAGCAATAGATTCTGAAGTTGAAAACTTGCTTGAAAGCGCCGAGACAACTGCCGATGACATCAAGATCAAAGATTTCTTTAAGCAGGTTTTAGTTGGTGACAATAAAGACATGGAAATGAAACTTGACGTAGATGTTAAAAATCTTAAAAACGCTTCATCTAGTGCTTATTTTAAAGTTGATGAGAACATGAAGCGCTTTCAGCAAATGACAAAATCCATGGGAAATACTGCTTTCTCAATGCCAATTAAAAAGACTCTGGTAGTTAATCCATCTAATACTCTGATCCAAAATGCACTAAAGATTTGGGAAAAGGGTGAGAAAAAAGAATTGGCCGAAAAGATAGCTCATCACGTTCAGGACCTTGCTTCTCTTTCATCTGAAGGATTATCTTCTGAAGAAAAAGAAAAATTTGTATCTCGCAGTCAGTCTCTCGTTCAGGAACTTTCTCAGTTTATTGTTTAATTCGACTCAAATAAAAGAGGGCCCGCATTTGCGGGCCCATCTCTTAACCGATTTTAATATCCTTCCTAGCCCACAATATCTTGGTATGACCCATGACTTAAATGAAAGTCAGATGTACCTGTTTCATCTCTATGAAAACCTTTTTCAAGCTGCTCGATTGGCAGAGAACGACCGCCAATCTTAGAAGAGTCACGATTCCTATCTACTAACTGATTCTCCTGCTTTTCTTCAAGCTCCTTGCAGTGAATACAAAGATCCGCTGTAGGGCGCGCTAGAAGGCGGTTATAAGTGATTTCGGCGCCGCACTCCTCACATTCACCGAATGTTCCTTCGTCAATTTTATGAAGAGATTTACGAACTTTATTTAAGTATATAGCGTTACGTGCCTTTAAACGGAAGTCCATCTGGTTGGCCTTCTCAGTTGACACGATATCAACATCATCGCCTTCAAGAGTAGTTGGAGAAAGTTTTGCTTCAAAAACTTCTTCTTCAGAAATGATTTCCAAAAAAAGATTTTTGAATTGTTCGATTGTTGCCTTTTCCATAAATCACTCCTTAATTAAATATCTTCCTTAAAGTTGCTCGGTTTCAATCCTTGATACCGACTGCCTTTCCATGGCGAGATATAGAAGGTGACATTCTGTTGTCTTGAACCACTCATCCATGAGTGTCCTTCACATCTCTCGGATCACATTGAGCATAAATCGTGCCAACTCCACACCTATCCCTTTTTTAATCAGTTACAGATAGCCGCCATGACAATTTCTTACAAACAGGGGGCAGATTGGCCTTAAGCAGTGCCGGAGGGGCTCCGAATTAAGGGCCACTTAGACCATTCTTGGTGGCCAAACGCGCGTAAGACCCTGTAAGTTCTACGTGACCACTGGCGTTAAAAGTCGACTTGATATAGAAATGCGCATCTTAAATATATCGGAGATATATAGTGAAAACATTTATTACAATTATAAGTCTTACACTTTCGTTGGGTGCCTTTGCTCAAGAAAAAATTATTCTCAATAGTGAGATAGCACTAGTTAATAGTACCGAGGGCATTCTGCTTCGTACGGCCGAGACTCCAGGAATAGTTAAAGTATTATTTAACGTCCCTATGACTAGAAACGTTTGCGTGAAATACAGACGCACTTCAGGTGGTAGAGGATCTCAAAGTAAATGTGTAAAATACGATAAAGTTACTACCAACGAAGCGGATAAAGTAAAAATCAAATTTGAAAAATTACCAGCTCTCGGCGGTTCTGAAGAAGAAACATTTTCAGTCAAGGCAGTTCAGCGCCGCATAGATAGCGAGAACGTTATCTATACTATTACATCATCTACAAATAGCCACGTCGTAATCAAGAAAGGAATTCTTGGATATGACAGTTACGTAATCGAACTTAAAGCAGACCAATAGTATTGAAATAAAATAAC
>CAMDQH010000015.1 GCA_945905815.1 Bacteriovorax stolpii
GCTGGAAGAATCAAAATATAAACTTCCGGGTGACCAAAAATCCAAAACACGTGTTGGAAAAGAACCGGATCCCCTGAGCCTGAAGTCGCAGATGCGCCGGCCAAGAAGAAGGTTGTTCCCATCAAACGATCCATCATAAGAAGAATCACACCAGCACCTAGTACTGGAACAAAAATTGCATTTAGGATTGCAGTTAGCCAAAGACCCCAAACAGTAAGAGGCATGTCAAAATAACCCATGCCTGGAGCACGAAGAGTAATTACTGTTGTTACGTAATTTACTGCACCCATAGTGGATGAAGCACCAAAAAGAAAAATCGCTAGACACCAAAGTGTCTGTCCGGCCCCGGGACTACCGATAAGCGTGGAAAGAGTTGGATAGGACGTCCATCCTCCTGAAGCTGCACCAAGCGGTAAAACAAGTGAAATAAGAAGAACAACCCCTGACAAAAATGCAAACCAAAAAGAAAGCATGTTGAGCATTGGAAACGCCATATCGCGTGCACCAATCATTAAAGGAATACAGTAGTTACCAAAAGCACCAATAAGAATTGGAGTAATGGCATAAAAGATCATAATCGTTCCATGCATAGTAAAAAGCGTAGCGTATGCATCAGGAGGAACAACCCCTGCAGAATCAGAGAAAAGCATCGTCCCAATCACCGGAAATGGAACACCTGGATAGGCCAGAGTCCAACGGATTAAGAGGGCCATCATGCCGCCCAAACCTAGAAAGAATATTCCGTACCACAAAAATTGCTTGGCAATAACTTTGTGGTCAAAAGATATAATGTACTTACTCCAGAAGGTCGTAGGTTCTGGATGGATTTCGTTAAAACCGCCGCTCATTTTATTTCTCCCACTTCCATCCCCACGATAAATTTTTATCGGAAGGATCATTTGTATTTAATGCAATTTTTTCTGTCGTTGCAATCCAACGATTAAAATCTTCTTCAGCATAAACAGTTAATTGCGCCTTCATGAGATAGTGGTTTGTTCCACACATTTCAGCACAAGCAATATCATAGACACCTGGAACATTTACGTCCCACCAAACTCTCGTAATTCTTCCAGGAATTGTGTCCACTTTTAAACGAACGTTTGGAACAAAAAATGAGTGAATAACATCTTTAGATGTGAGGTGAAAAAGAATTTTCGTGTTAACAGGAACACGTAAATCATTGTTGGTAACAACATCATCAGCTGTAGCAAATTCCCCGTCGGGACCAGCGTAACGGAAAGTCCACATCCACTGCTGCGCCATAACTTCGACTCTTAGAACTTTTTCTGTTTTAGGATCAGGCCACTTCCAAAAAACATTAAGAAGGTCATTATTCGCAAAACGAGTGATATTCAAATCCACTGTAAGGAAAACTGCAGCACCAATAAAAGCCGTGATTAAAAGATGCTTCTTTTTATTTCCATAAGTGTAATAAGGAACCTTATGACGCTTCTTACTATAGAGATAAGAAAAACCAAATAGTCCGATACAAACCAAAACGAAGTAGAAAATACACAACACTGTGGTGTAGTTCCACAGCTCATCAATTAAATGGCCATGTGTGGAAATGTCTAGAGGTGGCTTGGATAATTCCCACCAGCTGGTCGACACACTTAGGTTTAAAAAGCCCATAACATTCCCTTGAATAAGTTCTTAACTTTATGAATTACTTAACTATTTTATCTAATCTCAAAAATATTTCTATTTAAAAACAATTAAACCTATAAAAACACAAGGCAGATAAATAAGCGACGCGTAAAAATAACGACGCGCCCATTGTAATGAACCTTGTGAGTCTTCTTTCTTTTGATACCCAAAAAGAGAAAAAACAAAGAAAGCCCCTCCTAAAAGGATAATGAGATTTCTATAATTACTATTTGCCGCCCCCATGTAGAAAGGGATCAGGGATGTAAAAAAAAGAATAAAGGTATAAATAGTGATCTTATGAATTGTTTTTCGAAAACCAATTTGAGTTGGAAAGATCTTGAAATCGGCCTTGTTGTAGTCTCGAGCGTGATACATGGAAATCGACAGGAAGTGAGGTAACTGCCAAACGAAAAGAATGGCAAATAGAACAATACCCAAATCTCCAATCGAATTAGTAACCGAAGTCCAACCCATAAGAGGAGGAATGGCACCTGGAATTGCCCCAGCGAACAATGCCCATGAAGTTTTTTTCTTCATGGGAGTATAGAGAAAAACATAAGTCACAGTGGCAATTAACCCAAGCGTGGCCGTCAAAGGATTGCTCACAAATAATATAGTAAACAGGCATACAATGATAAGCGTTAAGCCTAATGCCAATGCTATTGCTGGATTTAGCCGACCTGAAGGTAGGGGACGATTTTTGGTTCGCTCCATTAGCCCATCAATATCTCTTTCCATCCAACAATTGATCACACAGGCGCCGCCGACTAATCCCGAAGTAGCTACAACTGAAATGAGTGCTTTCCAAAAACCAATTTCTCCCGGCGCTAGAAACATTCCTAAAGCACTGGTGAAAATCACAAGAGATGACAAGCGTGGTTTTGTTAAAGAAAAAAGATCAGCAGTCATGGTGATCTTTTTATCTGTAATAGCAATTGATGAAACAAAACGTGTTGTCATATTTTTAAACTCTTTGCTGTGTGGAGTTATCTTACAATAGTTGAATGGATTTTCAAACCTTAAAGAGGTGATAAATCATGAGATAAATTATGACTCCCGTCACTGAAACGTACAACCAGATAGGAAAAGTAATGCGGGCGATTTTTTTATGCTTTTCAAAGTTTCCACGAAGGGCAAAAAAGAAAGTCATACCAATCATTGGAACCATGACCACTGCCAAAATGATATGTGGGATAAGAATAAATAAATAGAGAGTTTTTATCCATCCCAAGTCAGGAAACTTGGTTGATCCGTGGTAATAATGGAAGGTCAGATAACCTAAAAGAAATATGGAAGAAAAAATCAGCGCCAAAAACATGCATTTTCTATGACTTTTCTCATCTCTTGGATTCTTTTTTATAAAATAATAGCCAAGAATCAAACAAATTGTAGAAAACAAATTAAACGTGGCATTAATAGAGGGAAGATCTGTCGTTTTCATTAATTCTTAGGATCGTATTTTTTGGCGGCCCTAAACAAAATATAAAAAGGAATATAAATAAGAGCTATGAATATGCCCAGTATGATTATGGTATAAGGAGGTTTGTTGGCCGCCTCACCAACTGCATTGTTGCAATTCGGGCAAGCCCAAACTGCAAAAGGAGCAAAAAATAAATAAGCCGTTAATATTTTGTTCATAGTAAATAAATGAAAGTGAACACAAGAATCCAGACCAAATCTACAAAGTGCCAGAAAAGTCCGAGAATCTCAAGTCGGTTATAATCTCCCCCATCGTAATCCCCGCGAAGAGCAAAACGGTATTCGCAGCAAAGATATATCACTCCAGTCAAAACGTGTAATCCGTGAAAGCCGGTGACAATATAGAAAGTAGAGGCAAAAAGATTATTTCCGTGAGCAAAACTACTTAATGTAATCCCTTGGTGTACCAAATGGCTGTACTCATACGCTTGAATTCCAAGGAAGACAGCGCCGCCTGCAATTGTTGCCAAAAGCCAGGTTAGCATTCCCTTGCGGTCTTTACCTTTACAGGCATCGATCGACATAACCATGGAAACGGAACTACAGATAAGAATAAATGTCGCAAAACCGGAAAGGTTAATCCCTAAATAATCGGCCGGGTGTGGCCACGCCGAAGTAGATCGCAAAACCGCGTATGCCAGTAAAAAACCCGAAAATGACATGGCATCTGTTACAAGGAAAATCCACATAGCAAGTTTGCCAATAGAAGCTTTTCCAAACTGGGCGTCATTTCTAACTTCTTGAACTTCATGACCATGGTGTGCATGTGCGGACATAATTGGGACTCCAACAACATTTTTAAGTTTAACTATTTCGTACTATTGTATACCGAAGCTTTAAGATTTCGCAACCATGCTAGTGCGCGTCAATTCATTCTTTTAATTATTTTGTGAGTACCAATAACTTTGCAGTCACCCACTCAACAATTTCAGAATCCTTAATGTCTTTTATTGATTTAGCCGAAGTGTACGTTTCTGATGCACTGAACTGAGCAACTTCTTTTTCGTTTTTTCTAATAAAGCTCTCAACACTCAAAAGCCAGAACCCCTGTTTATTCGGGGTCAGAGCAACTTTTGTTAAAATCTGCTCTTCATTAGGTTTGGCGATAGCAAGAATGTCTTTTAAATCATGAAAAGGTTTAAAAGTAGCGCAAAGCTTAAGGCCTAACTCCTCATTAATTTTTTGAATAATCACTTTATCTGGATTGAAGTCGTTCAAAATTTTATGTTTAAGTACTTTTGGGATATCTTTAGCATCGACTTCCACGTGGTGGTGACGAGTGAACGAGCATTTACTTTGTCCTTGCGCTGAAAAAGAAACAATTAAAACAAATAAACTTAAAATTTTTATCATAATTTAAAAGGGCCAGATAACCGG
The DNA here is from genome assembly GCA_945905815.1 of Bacteriovorax stolpii. Taxonomy (GTDB): domain Bacteria; phylum Bdellovibrionota; class Bacteriovoracia; order Bacteriovoracales; family Bacteriovoracaceae; genus Peredibacter. The sequence goes on from CAMDQH010000015.1 coordinate 4,504, forward strand.
CCCCCTCTCGTTTTTAATTAATATTAATATCGATTTCCGCCACGGTCTCCAGTTCCATTTCTAGAAACGGCACCACCACGGCTGAATCCCCCACGCTCACCGCCCGACCCACCTGGAGGACGAGCTCCACCGGTTGGCTTTTCAGGACGAGGATTGGCCTCAGTCACCTTAAGTGCACGACCACCAATATCTTTTCCATTGAGAGTCTCAATTGCCTTAGTCCCTTGATCATCAGTTGCCATTTCTACGAAGGCAAAACCTTTTGATCGGCCTGTTTCCTGATCCATAACAACTTTAACATTAACAACTTCACCCACCGCTTTAAAAACTTCTTCCAGTTCAGGTGCCTTGAGTGAATAAGATAAATTACCTACATATAGTCTTTTGCCCATAAAAAACGCCCTCCTATGACGGACGGAACCACGAAAGTCCCTTTGATGTTCAAATTATATAGGGGGAAGAACGTGATTTCTAGGGGCAAATTCTTGTCCTTCTCTAGTATTTATGAGATATAGCACACCGTATAAGACCACAAAGGAACACCATATGACGCAAAAAACCATGATCGTAGGTAAAGACGCACCTCTTGAAGAAACCATCGTAACCTTAAAAAAGAAGCTGCTTGATTGGGGATTTGATGTTGAGGAAGCATCTTGGCTAAATCCGGTGCCAAACGTCTGGTCTGTTCATATTCGCGACCGTTTTTGTCCTTATTTATTTACCAATGGAAAAGGCTTAACTAAAGATGCCGCTCTGGCCTCGGCACTCGGTGAATTTTTTGAACGCTTAAACTGTAATTATTTTTTTGCTGATTTTCATCTTGGGGAGACTATTTCAAATTCTGAATTTGTTCATTATCCAAACGAAAAATGGTTTGCCTTTAAAGAAGACAAAATGCCTGAAGGACTCATGACTGAAGCCCTTTGGGATTGGTACGATCCGGCACGTGAACTTGCTCCTTCACAACTTGTTGATACAAATTCAGGCAATGCAGAACGCGGTATTTGTGCACTTCCATATACCAACGTCCTCACGAACAAAACTTGCTTTATTCCGATGAACATAATTGGAAATCTATATGTTTCTAATGGAATGTCTGCAGGAAATACAATGACTGAGGCCAGAGTTCAGGCCCTTTCAGAAATTTTTGAACGGTCAGTTAAGAATCAAATTTTATCAGAAGGTATTTCACTGCCTGTTATTCCTCAGGAAGTGCTCAATCGTTATCCGAAAGTGGTTGAGGCAATTGCCGAACTTGAGGCCAATGGCTATCCGATTATTTGTAAAGATGCTTCTCTTGGTGGCAAATTTCCAGTCATCAACGTAACACTTTTAAACCCGATTGAAGGAACAGCTTTTGCTTCTTTTGGGGCACACCCTAAATTTCAAGTGGCTTTAGAGCGCACTTTGACAGAGCTACTTCAGGGTCGTCGCCTAGATCAACTCAATGTCTTTTCACCGCCAAGTTTTGAACTTGAAGACGTAAAAGATAATTTAAATCTTGAAGCACACTTTATTGATTCTAACGGTCTTATTCACTGGAACTTTTTTAAAGAAACTGCTGACTATGAGTTTTCTGACTGGAATTTCGGAGATAAAACGACTCAAGGCGAATACAGCGCTTTGATTGAAATTTTCAAACAAATTGAAAAAGACGTCTTTGTTATGGATTTCGAACATCTTGGAGTTTATGGATGCAGAATCCATGTCCCGGCCATGTCTGAAATCTATCAACCCGAAGATCTTGCTTGGGATAATAATAATGCCGCATACGACGTCCGAGCTCAAATCTTGGGAGCTCATGAGTTATCTTCTGAGGAGCTAGTAGAGCTTTACAATAAGCTGGAAGATAAGGGCTTTGACGACATGCTTTTAGTTGCCCATGCCATCGGTGTTATCCCGGATGCAGGAACTTATTGGGCAGAACTAAGAATGGGTGAATTCAAAGCGATGGTGGCCTTTGCTGCAAAGGACTTTGAACTTGCTAAGGCGGGAGCGGAATGGTGTCTTCACTTTGCTCCGCTAAAACAAGATCGAAAACTATTTTATCTTTGTCTCAATACTCTCCTACAAATTGAAATGGACGATACACTTAACGAGAAAGACTTCTTTCCAACCGTTGAACGCATGTACGGCAAGGAGCTGGTAGAGAAATCTCAAAATGTTATTAATGGCTTCGAAAAGTTTCTTGGGCTTCATGAATCTGATTTAAATCTGAAAGGATTTGAGATGCACCAAAAACTGATTGTCAGTTATGAAAAGCTGCAGAAAGCGAAAAAGCTTTGGATGGAGAAGAAATAATTAAAACGGATTTTTTTTTAATCCTGACTTTAAATCCGATGTTAATTGGATGAATATATTCAAGATCCGAATTGGTCCGGTACTTCCATCAAATATAGAGCAGCTTTCCCCTAGCATTCGAGACTTATCTGCTGAATCAATCAGGCATAGGTTTTTAGGTAGTAAAAAAGAGTTTTCAGCTATTGAGCTCGATTACTTTACTCATCTTGATGGATGGAATCATTACGCTATCGGGATTGAGTAGCGCGAACACCTCTTTCGTGGCATCGCTGTAGCACGAATGGTAAGGTCCTCTTCTGACCCTACTGAAGCAGAAATTGCAATTACCATTATTGATCAGTACCAGAGGATCGGTTTGGGAGCACTGCTTATGAAATTAAAAGATATAGATCTGAAAAAAATTAAATCTCAATTGGAGCCTCACCTTCCATCGATTGGTACTTTTCATTCAAAAATTTAAAGTAAACAGATTTCTTGGATTTGATTGTTTTAATGTATGCATGGATTAATGCTGGCTCATCAATCATGAGGAAGCCTAGTCCATCTCTAATACCTTCCCATTTTTTACCAATATATGTTCGAAGTGACTTTGCAATTTTATTGAAGTGTCTTTCTTTCGCGCATTCGAGGTTCATGTTTTCGCAACGAGATTTAAAATTATCAAGAATTTCCTCAAGCTTGACCGGGTTAACTGCTTCCAATTCTTCTCTGGTAAAACTCATTCCCATTTGAGTCAGGGTTGACCCAATTTTAGTTCCGACCGGGATAACTCCATCAAAACCTTTGGCCCCCATTATTTTACCAGGAATCAAAAATTTACGTAATAAAACATCTTCATCTGCCTTATTCATTTCTGAGTACCAAAAAAGAATGATGGCGGAATCTGTCTGATAAACCAGTCGGTTATGATTTCTAAGGGGTATAAGCCATCCAGAGCTTCTGCGTGACTTCATGTCGATCACATCTTGTTCACCATCTACGTCCATTTCATATTCAGAACGTTGATTGTATTTTCCAGCAACAGCAGGAATACCTATATATCCTATTCTCTCTGAGCCTTTCCATACCAAATATTGAGATTCCTGAGGTAGTTTTTCTTGCAGTAAATGAAGTTTCCCTTTAAGTGCTAAACTGTACAACTCATGATGGGAAGGATCATCCAGATCTAAGGTGAACTGCGTGGTAAGCTTTTTGCCATTGAAAAAGTGCATTTTTGCACTAGCAACAGCAAAATCTGTTTGCAGTTTTCTTTTATTCAAATTCTCCTCACCAATTGAAAGCTGAATTTTTGTATCCGAAATCTTTTTTACAACGACACTGAAAAGATTTTGGATCGTTACACCAACACTTAGAATATTAACAAACGTAAACTTGGTGCCAGCATAAACTGTCACTCCACCATAACGCTGAAATGAACCTCTATCACCGATTTGCCAGCTTCTCATATCTTCCATATCATCTGGAAGTCTTGGATTCGGAGTTTTCTCATCTTTGGTTTTTTTCTGGCGAATCATGACCTGGCGAGCACCTTTGTAAGGAATGAGTCCGACCGAAACAAAGTTGGATGCCAAACTCGCCCCAATGCCTAGACCAACTTCCCAACGTTTTCGTTTAACTTCCGTCCAACCTAATTGTGATTTTTGCTCTTCAAATGAAAAGTGATTTCTTTGAACAGGTCTTATATAGTTTGATATCGAGGTTTTGTATGCGAGATGTCCCAAAGGACCAATACTCATGCTGGCATTTGGATCTCTTGAAATGAGGTTTAAATTCCCATCAAGATCAACGTATAGTGGGACGTTAAATGGGTTACTTTGGGTGTTCTGAGTCTCAATAAATTCAAGATCACGGGATAAATCCTGTGCGAATGCGACCTGGCCGATTAATAACAGAAGAGTCCAAATAAGCTTTAACATATTTGCTGATTATGTAGGGAAAGAGGCCTTTTCTACATAGGTCCTGAACTTATCACTTATGGGTGACTAGGAAGTGGTCAGTTACCAGTGTCTTTAAGTTGCTGAAATTCTGTGGAGCAGATCCTATCTCTTAAATAAGATAAAAAAGAAGGGACCCTACTGGTCCCTTGCTTTAAAAGTCACGAAGTTGGCAAGTTTTCTCAATCGCCAAGTTCGGATTATAGAATTGATTTTAACTCGTCTTTTGTGAGGGCTGAATGATGAAGGTTTGTCTCATGAAGATGCTCGGTATCAGAATTGGTTCCCCAAATATATGTTCCAAAATCTGCGTCTAAATTTAGACCTGAAAAGAATTCAAGATTATTTTTGAAATGCTGTTCCGTAATAACCTGATGCTTGTATGTCTGAAAGTAACCTTTTAAAAATGCTTTAAGACCACCACTGTCCTGAAGTTTATAATCAAGGTATGCCATAAAAGCAGCACCTAGAGCGTAAGCGCGTTTATCAGTATTTCTTTTGTAGACTGACTGTCCTCCAAGATCACTTCCACCAAAGCCTGTCGTCGGATTTCTTTGGTACCCTTTATCTCTCCAACTCGCAATTGCCTCATCTATCCAGCCTGAATTTCCATTTGCCGGCATTACCCCTTTAGCAAAATAGGAATGAAGCATTTCATGATCAAGAGCACCGAAAGAAGTGGCAGTCGCACCTGAATGCTCCATTCCGCCAGTTCCAATCATTGTTCCATAACCAACAAAACTATCATGTCCCCAAGGACCGTAATCCGCTTCTAGTTCTTTAATTACACGCAGGGCTTCTGGTTTGAATTTTCTCGTTCGTCTTTTCCATGGAGAATAAACGGTCATGGGAATTTCTCTGCCAGATATTGATTGATAACTAAAATCCAACCGTTTCATCCATCCTTTTGGAGTCATATGGTAGAAAGGGCAAGAAACCGTGAAATATTCAGGAAATTCTATCTTCCAACTGACATCAGATGTTTTTGTGACTTTACCATTCGTATAAAAGTCCTGACTGGCCTTCTCAATACCCAAAAAATTCACATTGAAAGTCATTTGATACTGGTCATATTCAAAATTGGAAGGAACGTATTGTTCAAGAAATAATCGATCTTTTAAATCACGAATCCAGAAGGCGCTTGAGACCACCCCGAAGTCAGTATGAAATATGACATTTGCGTCGATAATATTTTCAATTTCAAGCGTATGAATACCAGGATTAACAGCTGTTGTGACCTGACGAAGTTTTGAAACTCCACCAGGAAAAGAAATCAAGTTTTGTTTAACTTTCTTTCCATCGAGTATTACTAAATCAGGACAAGGAACAAGATCAAAAAGAGGTTTCCCTTCAGTTTTTGCTTCAAATGTAATTTTTGATTTAACCGTAGTCACTTCATTAATCGTGTCATAGGTAATGTTATATTCAGCAGTTTTGAAATCTACAAATACTGCACGACCATTTGCAGAATCAAAATCCGGAGGAGAAAGATGGAGATTGGCGTAAACGTTTGCTGCAAAGAGTACAGTTACTAAACCTATTATTTTCATATTTGATCCTTAGATGTCTTATACTCACAGGCCTTGGTTAGAAACCATTTATAAACGGGAAAGGTTGCTGCAGGAAGAGACTTTTCTGGATGGTATTGAACGCCTAGTGCTGTCATATTTTTGTATTCAATCGATTCTGCAATTTTTCCATCATTAGAATACGAACTTATATTCACATTCGGAAAATCATTTTTATGGGCCTCGTAATAATCAACTCTCACACCCTGATGATGCATTTTAAATCCAGAGAAATTTTTATCACCGTAGATAGAACTCATTAAGCTGTCTGGGTCTGTAATATTAACTTTATCAAATTTGTAACGGCGATTGGGAATACCAAGCTCGGTTTTGATATCAAGGTACAAAGGCACACCTTGAGCGACAGACATCATCTGCATCCCGCGACAAATCCCGAGGAGAGGAAGCTTTTTATACTGGGCCCTAAATGTGTAAAACAATTTTAAAAGAGTATATTCAAAAATATCTCTCTTCCTACCCTCTTCGGTGAATTCGACAAGGTTTAAATTATTCTCAGTATAGGTTCTTAATTCATCAGTTACATTTTTCAGATAGAACTTCGGATGAATATCAGCTCCACCAGGCACTAAGACTGAGTCAACCATCGCAAGAGATTCAGAGACATCTTTATTAAGAGAAAGATTGATAATTTTTAGCCTATAACCCAAACGGGCAGCAGCAGCTTTCAAGCGCGAACGATAAAAAAAATCACATTTATATGTGCATCCAACTATTATTTTTTCACTGGCCGGCAGCTTACATGAGGCCTGAACATACGAAGTTGAAAAGAGTATTGGGATAAGCAGGATGAGTATTTTCATAAGAAGACCTTTCCTATAATGTTAAAACAGACTCTCACCTACACAAAATCGGAAACAAATCAGGCAAAAACTACTCACTTACAAACTTGATTAAGCCAATGCCTAGAAGCGTTAATGGTGAATCAATATCCGTAAGAGTTGCCTGCTGGAAGATTTCTCCATCTGGGCCTATGCCTGGAGCGCCATAAAGCAACGCGTCACTATTCTTATAATCAACTCTCGCAAGTCCCTTATCAGTCTTAACTATATCGCCCTGTGTTAACAGTTTTTTGAGTTCACCTTTTTCATATACCCAAACTGCCTTCCTTCTTTCAAGATCCAAGCCTCGAAAAACCAAAACACCATTTCTCATTTTGGGAGAAAAATAATCAAAGCTTATGAGGTCGTTGCCGACGCGCGCGACTTCCGTCATTTTCCCTTCGCTAATTATAACCAGCGCCTCACCTTCATCATCCGTTACAACTAAAGCCACTGCACCTTGATCAATAGCATATTGGTGGCGAAAAGATTTGAGCTTCGAAGTCGATAGAGCATCTCTATCTTTAAGAATTGTATGAAAATCCCCATCCCATAAAATTAATTCATCTGGAGCATTTTCATTTAAATGCTCACGCCTTACTTTAATAACAAATTCTCCTTCAACAGATGAGACAGGAGGAAAAATGTGGGAAACATTTTCGGCATAGAGAGGATTAATCGTATGATTCTTCCAGCTTTGAATTTTTTTCGTTTCATCCTGAAGCCGATAAATATAACTTTGATTTTTTACGGCCGTGAAAGAATCAATCAAAGCAAAAACTGGTCCGAGATTTTTTAAATTAATCACATTCAATTTTGTATTTTGATACTCAAATAAATGACTTACACCTGCCTCACTGAACTCATACCAATTGACCTTTCCTTCAACTTCTTTTGGGTGAGAAAAAAGTCCATATTCACTGGTAGCGAGAATTTCAAATTCGGGACTCCATCTAACCATCAACGAATTACCTTCCTCGTTTAGGCAGCCCAAGAAGACACCTTCTTTAGTCGGTTGTGGTTCAGAGGAGAAACAATAAAGTCCATCAGGAGCATTGAAGGAATCCACACCCGAATAACGGGCAACTAATTCAGGCTTTCCGTAGTGAGCATAAGAAGTAAGAGAAAAAAGCATCAATATAATAAGTGTTTTCATGATTCTATTATAACTACTCTTTTTTGTGTCAATTCCATCATTTTCTTACCGATAGACTTATTATGAATAAAGGCCCCATTGTTGAACTTTCTGCTCAATTAAAGGATATCGCTAAGGATTTGAGTTTCCTAGGACACCCACGTTATCCATTAAATAAACTCACTAAACTTTTTCCACAACATCAAGCGTTTATCAGTGAGCTTGAAGATGTTTCTATTCCGTTCGGCGTAAACGTTAAGGCCAAACGCTTAGCAATGGATAAATTCCTAACCAATCTTGAGCAAGCTGACATTAGCAAGGCCATGAAACAAATTTTCACGCAAAGGTTGGAGGACTACCACACCCTTCTCTCAATGATGGAGAACTTTGATAATATGTTTTTTTACGATCACTGCACAAAACTTTACGGAACGTCTCATCAGTCGACACAAAATAATTCATTTCTCTATTTTATGGAAAAGATCCCAGATTTTTGCGTCCCTGATGTTGGTGAAAAAAACCTAAAGGGTGAAGCAGCGATGAATTATTTGCGAACCCGTCTTAAGGAAACCTTTGTTGATACTGATATTGAAGTACGGCCATCAACCTCACTTCTTTCCGATTCCTCGGCCGGAAGAAAAGTACTCAAACTCAATCCTTATAAAAGCTATTCAACGCAGGCACTAGACATATTTTTAGTCCATGAAGGTTGGGTACATTTAGGTACTTCTCTTAATGGTGCGGCCCAAATTGAACATCCTTGGCTATCAACCTGGGCACCAAGGACAACCTTTTTACAAGAAGGGCTGGCGGTGCTGACAGAACTTATCACTGGCTGCATGACTCATGAGCGTTGGAGTAAAGTCATGCTTCGCCATCTTGCTACAACGATGGCCGAAAGAGGGTCGAGCATTCAGGATGTTTATTCTTTTTTACGTCATCATGAATTGGAAGAACTCGATGCGTTTAAATTGTCACTAAGAGTTTTTCGAGGAGTTCCTTTAGACGGAGGAATGGCATTCACAAAAGAACTTCTTTATCTGCATGGTATGGTACAACTACTCTACCACCAGGAATTCTATCAAAAAGATTTGAAGTCCCTATGGGTAGGGAAATTATCCTTTGAAGAGCACATCGTGCTAATGGATCATCCAAGTGACATTCATGCTAACCTTCGCTACTACCCAATTGGCCTAGAAGATCCTTTGGTGAAAATGCGACTTAAAAAACTACAAGAATTGTCATACTCATTATTTAAAAGTGGATTCCTATAATAGGTGGACTGTTTTAGTCCAAAGACCATAAAGTTACACCGATTAATGACTTTGCTAAAACTATGACAATTACTATAATGAAAATACTGAATTTATAGATCAGAACGCTATCTTTAAAATAAGGAATTTCTATGAAAATTTTGTCTTTGCTAACGCTATTTGTACTGTTTGCTATTTCTTCTTGTTCTTTAATGAATAAATCTTGCTGCGCAAAGAAAGAAGCCGTTTCTTGCACAAAAACAGACTGCAAAATGGCCTGTTGTGATAAAGATAAAAAATGTTCAGATGGATCTTGCAAAGAAGCTGCGTCTTGTACAAAACCAGATTGCAAAATGTCTTGTTGTAATAAAGATAAAAAATGCACAGATGGGTCTTGCACAGACATGAAAAAAGATTGTAAGGGTGATAACTGTAAGAAAAAATCTTAGTTTCAATTAAAGGAACCAGATGAAATTTTTAGCAACGTTTATGCTCTTCCTCTCTTTGGGAATTCAGGCAAATGAATGTGCTCAAGACGCTAAAAAGTTTTGTGCAGGAACAGACCCAGGCAAAGGTCAATTGGCCAAATGCTTAGATGACTACCAAGGACAACTCTCTTCTGCTTGCGCTAAAGAATTAAAAGACTTTAAAACTAAAACAGGAAAAAAGAATCCTTGCTTTGAAGATTTGGCAAATTATTGCGCTGATGTCCCGACTGATAATAGGAAGCTTGAATACTGCTTAATTAAAAATGAAAATCGTTTGAGTCAAACGTGTTCAACTGACTTTAAAAAGAAAAAATCAAATATTACTGTCAAAGACGTTTGTGCTCAAGACATAGTTAACACATGTTACGCCACAATATCTGAACCAGAAGCTGCCACTTCAAGATGTCTCATTAAGAATAGAACTAAGCTCAGCGGATTTTGCCAAAAGAACGTGGACAAGCGAATCGCAGAAATGAAAAAAGCGAACCCATGTTTTGATGAAACCGATAAATACTGCCCGACGCAGGCCGTATTTATAGACATTCATGAATGTATGGAAAAAAAGCTGAATGTCCTCACGCCAAACTGTAAAAAAGTAGTACAGGACGAAATCAACAAAGAACTCGCTAATCCCTGTTACATGGACCTCCGAAAACACTGTAAGAGAGGCCTAACGGCAACTGATCAACACCAATGTCTTACCCTAAACGAGAAAGAGCTTTCAAACTCTTGCCGACAATTCCGGGTGACAGAATCTACGAAGATTAAAAAGATGGTGGAGTTGTGTGAGCCAGACCGTTTAAAGATTTGTCCTAAGGCACCTTTTCAAAATGGTATGGTTCTTAAATGCCTGAAAGAGAACATTTCTAAAGTCTCTCCAGGTTGTAAGTCACTTCTCTAGTCTTGTTAAATTCTTATCTTTTATAAAAAAAAGAAGGGCCCGCATGCGGGCCCTTCTTTTTGAATCAATCAGATTAAGAAATTAGATGAAGTTTTTAGCAAGTACTTCGGCCATCTTTTCTGGAGTTGTTCCATTCTTAGATGCAGCAGCATCAAGAACAGACTTCATGTTACCAGACTCATGAGCAGCTTCGATTGTTTTAAGATCAACACCGATCATTTCTGTAACATAAGAATTAGTATCTTCATTTGTAAGAGCTCTCATAGAAGAAAACTTACGAAAATGGTTAGAAGCTTTAGCAATCTTAAGTGAACGTTCAGCAGAAAGACCAAATTTACCTTTAACCTGTTTCGCCATTTCGATTACAAGGTATTGCTCAACAACAGCTGCACGCTTCAATGTATCTTTGTTAGTAAGTGAAGTTTCTTCGAAAAGAAGCTTACCGTTAGCTACGATTCCACGAGCTGATGATTTAGGAGCAGCGATTTTTGAATAATCAAACATATCGTTGTGGGCCATTGAAAGGAGGTTTGCGTAGCCTTTAAGAGCTTTCGACTTACCAACTGACAGGCCACCATCAAAGAATCCATCATCGTAACCAACGTCGTATCCGTCAGCAAATCCATCATCGTATCCAAGATCATATCCATCAAGGACACCATCGTCGTAACCCATATCGTATCCATCAAGGACACCATCGTCGTAACCCATATCGTATCCGTCAAGAGTACCATCATCATAACCATCGTCGTAACCTTTGCCGTAACCGTTAGTATAGGCAGCAGCAACCTGAGCTGTAACGTTACCTTGACCAGCAGTATAACCAGTGTTGTAACCTTGAGTTATACCGATCGCTTTACCATCATTAAAACCTTGGTTGTATCCAGCTGAAGCAAAATAAGCTTTAGCACGATCATATCCAGCAGCATCACCATCTACATAACCATCATCATAACCGGCGTCGTACCCTGTTGTGTAACCTTGGGCTTTACCATCGGCCAAACCTTCAGCATAACGATCAGCACAAGATACTGAAAGGCCAAGAAGAGAGACAGTTGCTAGCATCGCTAAAACTTTTTGTGTTTTCATATTTTCTTTTCCCTTTTCGAAAAAAAGCCCCAGTTTATACCTGAGGGGTAATAAGTTGCGTTCATTTAACACATTGAGTCGCATCCTGCTATACACTATGTAATGTTGACAGAAGCAATTCGCTTGCCAATATTTTGGGTGCAAAGTGGCACTGAAAACAGCCAACTAATGCGGCGCACGAAGCCGTCTTGGCCCCAATCATTGGAGACAAAACGACTACGTAATTACTTTTTAATAATTATAGAGTTTTTAATTCATCTCATAAGTTCGGATGGTCCACTCTTTGTCTTCAAGACACAAAAAGACAAATTCGTGAGCACCAGAAGTTGCCGTGAATGATGGATTTAGCGCTTTGCATGCTATTTCTTTTGAGGCCGGAACGATTAACGAGTTTTTAATTGAGGCCACTAGTTTTCCATCCTGCTCTTCGAAAAGATAAACTCGGTTTGCAGTTACGGCCGTGGAATCCACATATAGAGCTGGTGATTGAACGCCATCACGTTTGTAGATAACGGGATTATATAATTCAGATAAAACTTTATCTGATAAAAAACTGTATCGAAGTTTAGGTCTTGAGGTCTTTGTAATCTTGCCATTAATTGTTGAAAGACCAATCAATTCATCACGGGATTGAATCACAGAGAACTTTTCATTACCATTTTCAAAACTTACAAGGTGACCGGCAACGATATCAGTTTCAGATTGATGAGAATAATTGAACTGGGAAACTTGCTCGCTGTTTTTTGTTGTAACCAGTTTTGCGCGTGAACGATCATATATATTTAAATACACATCTCCAGAAGCATCAAGACCTGTTGGTGAGATTGTAAAAAGCGTATCAACTCCATCAGTTTGAAGAACAATCTGAGGTAAAGTCTTTCCGTGAAGAGTTTTTTTGGTATCAAATGTCGAAATAAATATTTGTCTCTTGGTCCCTTGACCAACACTCATAACCACACGGACTTCACCCTTACGGGCATCGTCGATACTTACGGGAAGAATATTCTCAACCAAGACAGTCTCAAACCATTTCGAATTAAGTTCTTTTTTTACATTTTCTTTCCAAACATTGGTCGTTAAAGAACGAATGCGAAAAGTCTTCGATTCAATTTGCGGTTCTAAGTAATAAAGACGAAATTCTTTACTTCCATCGTAGCGACTGAAGAAGTCCTGTGATTGATCAAGTTTAGGTAATTGACCTTCAGTAAAAAAGGTAGGAACCATCATCGAACCAAGCGTAGGGTGAATCATGCGAGTGAAACTAAGTTCATTCATATTCACAACAGTTAGATCAAGAGTTACCCTTATATTTTGAAATTTTTCCCAAAGTGGTTTCATTTCTTCATTATAAAAAGAGAATTGAAAGAATTTACCTTTCTCATCTTCATGCACCGCCTGAATAAGATAATCTTCTTTGCCGTCAAAATTAAGATCTAATCGTATGAAATTAACTAACGATGAAAAGTTCTCAAGGACAATCGATCGTGGGGCCTGAACAATAGAATTAGCATTCCGGGTAAAAACTGAGATCTCCATTTTCTTTTCATCTTTCATTGTCTTACGGACGTAAAATTCATGTTTAAGGCTTTTGCCATAAGTATCGATAGTGCTAATAAAGGGAACAATCTTGCCATTCACAACGTTACCTAAAGGAATATTGCCCTGATTAAAGTTAAAAGTATTTTTCTTAAACCTTGACTCCATTCTCACATCTCGAACAACTGGAATTTCATTTACAAAAGACATCTCACCTTCAAGGCTTGTGACGGTTACTTTTATTTTAACGCTGCTTTCTGCATTTAAATCAGTGACCTTAACGTTGAAAGGCAGATCTTTCGCCTCGCCATTTTTTATGCTTTCAACAAGCACGCCATCGGCTTGGAATTCTATTCCTGTAGAGAGGCTTTCCACTTTAACCTGAAGGTTTTGTGTTTCAAGCCCGAAATTTCTGATTGGTATAAGCAATCTAGTCTCAGTTCTATCCGAACCAAGTACTATTTGTCGGACACGTTTAAGAACAGGACGGACAACAGGACCGTCAACTTTTCTAGACAGAGATTCCCAAGTCGCAACCCCACCCATAATAAATTTCTTCTTGTCGGCGTTTTGCTTGGCCGAATACAGACGACCAAAAACTTCATCAATTTTCAGGTCTGGCTCCTGTGCCTTAACAATTGAAATCAAACCCGCAAGAACTGGCGCAGCTTGAGATGTTCCACTTTTAATATCGTAGCCAGGAACAGAGAAGAACTCAGGCTCAAACAATGTTGGGTATAGACTTAATATACCTTCACCCGGAGCCACAGCATCTACGTGGCCACCAAAATTTGTAAAGCCAGCAAATTTCCCATCCAGCGTTGAAGCAGCAGCACAAATGACTCCGTCATAAGCACATGGAAAAAGAGGTTCAGAAGAATTGTTATTACCAGCGGCAGCGACAATTATTACATTACGAGAAAGAGCATAATAAACAGCATCTTTTAAATGCTTTGTTTCTAGTGATCGAGGCCAACCTAAGCTAAGGTTGATAACGTGCGCCCCCATATTTGTGGCATAAATGATACCCTGGGCGAATGATTCAGAAGAAGTTATGTCTGATTTTGAGTTGGAATCTCTCATCACTTTTACGGGCATGATCAGCGCATTGGGATTGACTCCCACAATACCAAAACCATTATTAGCAGCTGCAATGATTCCTGCAACGTGCGAACCATGGCCATCATTATCTTGTGGTGATTTTGCCTCATCAGCATCTATTGACTCAGTAAAATTCCAACCATTACAGTCACCAGGAAGTTTATTATCATCATGATCAACTTTAGGATCAACTCCGCACTCTTTTTCATTTCTCCAAAGATTACCTTGAAGATCAGGGTGATTGAGGTCAACACCTGAATCAAGAACAGCAACAATCGGTCTTCCCTTTGGGATATTGCTATAAATATTCTTCCAACCTATATCCTTACCATTAATTCCAGGGAGAGGAATATTATGGATATCATCTTTTTCTCGGACATACGTTTGTCCCTGATTAAGTAGCGACCATTGGTATGGAAACAACTCATCTTGTACAAGTCTTTCTGGATTAGCACTTGGTTCAAGTGAAAGCTGAGTAAGTTCGATCGTGTTTTCTACGCTCTTAACCCAAGTTATTTTTTCAAGTTGTAATTTTGTGACATTGCCAGAAACACTATAAAGACGAGATAAATAGGGATCGCTATTTTTAATCCATGCCTGAACTTTAAGCCCGTTCATTTTAGAAATCTCAACGGGAGAGAGTTGTTTATTTGCCTCAACAACAAATCGAGCGGCATGAACAAAAGTAGTGGAGAATAGGAGACTAATTAATAGAGTTTTCATATTATATTAACCTCTGCATCATCCAGTTAATAAAGAATTCACCTTCAAGCATATCCGTCGCCTTCTGCATCTGAATAACAGGTCCAAGTATCCTTGGTGAGCCAAACTCACCCAATGAGCTAGAAACGATAGGGCGATCTCCATCCTCATCACCTTCTCTAAAACCTGAAATTTTCGAAGTCACATATATGTTCTCTTCTCCACCCATCAATTTTACGATTCCAGGAAGGTAAATGGATTTCTCCATGAAGCTTATGGCCTTGAGAAGATTTTTATTAGCACGTGCATCTTTGTCCTTGAGATCAAGTTTTCTGTAGCGCTTAAGTAGTCTCAAAAACCTATTAACCCCAGTATCCGCATACTTTTGATCATCAAAATCTTCATTTTCTGTCTCTAAATCAATATTAGGATTAACAACCAGTGAATGTTGCATTTTGTGCTCAAGAAAAATACGCTTGATACGTTTATCATCTAAGGATAAAAGGTGCTCAAGACCCCTTTCATAGAAAAGAATCGTTACACCAATGTTATAAAGATAAATCTTGCTTGTGTCTTTTAAGACAGGAGCATTGTAGAATTGAAAATGGTATTGATTTCTAATCTGCTCAAGCAGCTCTTCGGCCTTCTTACGGTTAATACTCCAGCCGTTCCAAACTCTTGAAAGACTAACAAATGGCTCTATGACATTGCCTTTATTATCTAATTCTTGGTCCAAGGTTAAAAATTTAGTTTTGGCCTGACCCTTGAATGAATATCCAGGATTTGTTCCTGTAGCGTCTGAAAGACCGGCCCCTTTATTAAATAACAGACCTACCCAATGGTTAATCACTGCATTCACATATGCTTGATAATTTCGGCCCTGAGTCGTCCCATAATATTGGCGACGGAAGTATTTTTCGTCTCCCTCTGGATTAACAACAGTTATTTCTGTTGATGAGTTCTGTTTAATCCATTGCCAAAACAATAGGTTCATTGAAGGAAGAGCTTCGGTAAAATTATGCTTCAATACATACGGTTTAATATTGTCCTCTTCCATCTCTCGAGTGGAAGAATGGACGATCGCGCTTCTTAGGGCCTTCGTATTTTTAAGAACGTCAAGGCCCTCCTTATTCAAATCAAGAGTAAAGAATTTTACCTTTGCATGTCCCTTAGACTTCTTAAATGTAAGAGTTAAAACAGGAACTAAAGAATCGAGGCTAAGCCCCATTCCAACAGTGCCTTTGTGGCCGATGTCTTTATATAATTGAAAAATATTATCCGATTTTCTATGGACATGAAATCTTGACAATAGAATGTGTCCAGCATTCACGCCTACAGCAGTGGTTAAAACCTTACCATAAAGACTTGCTCCGACTTGGGCCGAACTATTCGTTGTTAATGAGTCAGTGACGAGGATCGACTCTCCAACGTTCATTGCATCTTTAAAGGGTTTAAGTGCCTTCTCTACTGCAGCTTCACGGTCATCTTTTGACGCATTCGGGTCTATACTAACTTGTAATGCTTCATGAAGTTTTTTACCGTAGTCCATTTTAACCAAAGGAACAAAGACATTTTTAAATGGATACTTAAGTGACTTATTAATATTAATTACAGGACGTAAATGAGCATAAGATCTTACGTATGTTGACTGTGCACCACCAGAAACATTTAATGGCATAGCACTTGAACCTATCCCCATTGTTCCTGCAAAAACTCCAGCACTAATGGAAACACCAATCGTGTCAACCAATTGAACCAAGTTATCAGTTCCTAAATATGTTCCAGTGACAAGGTTTCTAGAAAAGATTAGATTCCCTCTAAGCGTTGGGAAAACCCAGGCCTTGACAGGCACTTCAACAGGCGTGTGATTAAGTACTGAGTTAGCAACAGCATCGGCCAGGTGCTTCTTATATTGCTCAGTATTTAACTTGCTAATATCAGTCCCAAGGTAAGGAAGCTGATTTATCTGAGACAAAGCAATTTCCATCGCTGTCGAAATGGCACGTGACTTAACCCATGATTTCATGTCCGAATCAGAAAGTGGTGAATCAGGATCACCAAAAGCAAAACGACTGGCATAGCCTGGCCACTTTTGTTCTGTCAATTTCCCATCTACTAACTCAATACCATTATTGATTTTATCCTCAATCGGCAATTGTTCAGCGTCGATTTTGAATAACTTCATCACAGAATTACGTCTAGAAAGAATCTTTTGAAGCATTATCTGCTGCACAACCCTTGGTGTGTTTGATGACTTAACAACATCTTTCCAATCTTCAATCGTTAGTTTCTCAATTCGACGCGTGATCCATCGAGCATCATTCCAGGTGCTTTGAAAGTCTTCAACATTATCTAAATACAGTTGAACTCTATTATTTGAAACGACCCCAGCATTCCAGCGAAGCATGTTTACACTTTCAGTTAAGTTAACAACAGATAGTGGAACCGCAAGCGCTGACAAAAGTCGGCGACCTTGAATCATGTCTGAAGTAACTCCAAAAGCTAGATTATAAATGATATTGTTAGAATTCATGACTACGAGGTCTTGAAGTATGACTTTATCACCTAGATCTTCAACCACCCAGTTTTTAGGTGATCCTGCATAGGCAACATTTTCTAAATATGAAAGGAAAACCTTTTTTTCAGACTCATCTTTAAATTTAACAACAACTTTTGGGAGATATTTAATATCCGGAATTTGATAGCCAAGTTTTCTAAGTAAACTCTTATAAAGAAGAGAAGTGTGAACAGTTTTACTAAGCATCATGGTGTAGAATTTATTTTCGCCAGATGTATTAATGATATTAAACCGAAAAATCCCTGATGGAGAAAGAATTGGAGAATTATAGGTCACTTCATCCATCTCATTAATGGGAAGCTTATCTTCGGGCAATTCTTTTACAAATACATTTTTCCACAAATCACTCGTATCATCTGGGTTAAGGGTGGAAATATCAAATTTTCCACGTGTACTCTCGTGAAGCTCATGGACCTCGTCGGGGAGAAGCAGCTTCCCGTTGCGGGTTAAATCTACGGCCGGATCATTCATATATTTAGTTGGGATACCCCTCTCTTGAGCAAAGCTCAGGGTTGACCAAACAATGAATAATAATAGCGATAATCGCTTCATACAAGGGTCCTTAAAATAGATATGACAGCTTCTTATATAGAAGAATCATGCCAATATACGCAGTATAGAGGGTGTCTAAGTCTTTAATAAGTCATCTTGTAAGAAGTATGGTGTGTATAAATTCTAGACGATTGTGTCCTACTCTAACTATACGTTTAAGAGACATCGCGAACAAGAAGCCTGAATAAAAAGAAGTTGATTCATATTTTTATGAAAAAAAGTCTATTCTCAATTTGTCTTTCCCTAAAAAGGAAAGTTAGCGAATAACTCTAACTTTTGGAAATTCTTTTTTCATTTCTTTCAAAAGCTCATTCATATGGGCCTCCCCTTTGGTCTCAAGAGTAAAGAAAACATTTGTTCCTGTTATTCCTGTTTCAGAGGAATCTCGATCGTGGACAACTTGTAGGATATTCGCCCCAACATCTTTAATTATTTTCGTCAGTTGATGAAGAACTCCCGGACGATCTGAAATGGGGATTGAAATTCTTATTTTTCGATTTGATTCAATCAACCCACGATCGATGATTCTTTCAAGAAGATTTACATCAATATTACCACCACAGATAACCAGGATTATTTTCTTCCCTTTGAACTTCTTCGGATCTTTGTGAAAGACTTGATCAAACAATGCAAGAGGTAGTGCCCCTGCACCTTCAGCGATAACTCTTGCCTTCTCCATTAACTGGAGGATTGCCCAGGCCATTTTTTCGTCTTCTACCGCATATGAAGCATCCACAACTTTTTTCAACGAATCCAACATCTCTTTGTTGACATTTTTGACTCTTATTCCGTCAGCAAAAGTTTCTGCTTTATGTGAGGTAACAACCTTACCTGATTTTAATGAATCAACCATGGACGAGCAGCCACTGGCCTGGCCTGCAATTAATTTAATTTTAGATTTGTGGCCTTTTAGAACCTGTCCCATTCCTGAAACCAGTCCACCGCCACCAATTGATGAAAAAATATAATCGGCATCCGGAAGCTGATTCAAAATTTCAAATGCGACTGTACCCTGCCCCGCGATCACTAATGGATCATGAAATGGATGAACAAATACCATTTTCTTTTTCTTCATCATGTCTTTAGCAACTTGAAAACACTCTTCAATATTTTGACCTTTCAAAACCACAGCAGCACCCAGCGCCTCGGTGTTTCTGATTTTTGTCAAAGGCGAGCCTTCAGGCATGATTATTGTGGCCTTCACTTTAAAACGATTCGCGGCCCAGGCCACGCCTTGAGCATGGTTTCCAGCGCTCACGGCCAAAACGCCAAGCTTTTTCTCAGCTGCAGTAAGCGATGAAATTTTATTCGTTGCTCCTCGCATTTTAAAGGATCCAATCGGCAACATGTTTTCAAGTTTTAAATAAATCTGGCAGCCGTATTCCTTAGAAAGCCATTCATTATACACAAGAGGTGTCGGT
The DNA here is from genome assembly GCA_945905815.1 of Bacteriovorax stolpii. GTDB lineage: Bacteria > Bdellovibrionota > Bacteriovoracia > Bacteriovoracales > Bacteriovoracaceae > Peredibacter. The sequence goes on from CAMDQH010000015.1 coordinate 23,902, forward strand.
TCAATGATTGCCTTAAGTGTTTGGTAAGCTTTTTTAAACTGACTAAATTCAACTTGCATGAAAACTCCTAAAAAATATCAATGAGAATTCTTCCACCCAAAGAAAAGAAAATGCCAGATGCTAAAAGCAAAAGCCAACGGGATGGAAAAGATTTAAAAATGGTAGATGCCATAAAGGCACTTCCACAAATAAAGAATGTGATAAGGCCAATTTCGATAGCACTCATGTACTTCTCTGGCAGTGGACCCATGCTAATTCCAGAAACAAGAGCATCAAGACTCATGGCCACTCCCAAGAGAAACAAAGGAATCAATTTCCATATGACTGGTCTGATTTCTTTCTTAAAACTTTCCTTAAAAAGTCTCAAACCAATGACTACAAAAATAAGCGCAGCTAAAAGTTGATAAAGATGACCATAAGCAGAAAAGCTGAGCAAATAGCCGCCCCGGCTCCCGATCCAGATCATTAAGGCCTGAAAAAATCCAAATAATGTACAAATGAGCAATCCACGCGATAACTTTATTTTATTTGTTACCTGGAAATTAAGAAGACCAACGGCAAAGCACATGACCGCTGCATCCAGGGCCAGGGCAACACCCAGCAACGTGGTCTCAACTGAAAACATGCAAAGTCCTTTTAAGCTAATATTTCAACATCTATTAGATGAAAAAGCAAAGTGATCATGGTACTTTTGTTCTATGAAGAGCTTCCAGCGTATCATTTTCCTTTGCATAATTGGCACCTACTCGGTGATATTGGCCGGTGCTGTTGTCCGAGGTACTGGATCAGGTCTCGGATGTCCGGATTGGCCTAGATGTTTTGGCCAATGGGTTCCACCTATGGACATTCATGATCTTCCTGAAAATTATAAAGAAGTTTATAAGATTGCTGGCAAAACTATCGCTGATTTTGATCCCTTTAAAACCTGGACTGAATATATCAACCGTTTGCTGGGGGTAATTCTAGGTCTAGGAATTGTGACACTTTTTATCAAATCTTTTGGCCTAAAAGAGCATGAGAGAAATTTGCCTTGGTTCTGTGGTGGTCTTCTCTCTTTAGTTATGATTCAAGGAGGCGTTGGGGCACTTGTCGTTTCAACTCATCTTGCTCCTTTTCTAATTACCGTTCACATGTTCCTCGCCGTTTTACTTTTATTTGGTCTGCTTTACCTAAAAAAATATTGTGAAGACCTTCAAGATATTTCTATTGTTCCTCAGATTGACCTCAAGGCACTAAGAATTACCAAAGGGCTAGTCTTCTTCGTTTTTATACAAATCCTTATGGGCACTCAGGTGCGCCAGCAAGTTGATCACCTGACTCGTGATACCCAAACGGCAACACACGAGAATGTAGTCAGTCATTTAGGCGCCATGTTCTACACACACCGTTCTTTCTCAATTCTTATTCTGGGATTTTTTATCTATTTGTTAACATATCTTCACAGCACACGATATAACCGTAGGGCGTTTCTTCTCGCATTTATGGCATTCTTATGTGTCCTGGGAAATATTGTCAGCGGTATAGCTCTGAATTATTTTGGTTTTCCGGCCAATGCCCAACCCCCCCATCTGCTCTTTGGTGTCATGTCAGTTGGGATTTTGTACTGCCTCTATCTGAATCTTAAAGGGACTCTTCTTGAGGATTAAAACCTCGACTGCGTGTAAATTCGTACATCACAATTGAAGCCGCAACTGAAACATTTAAGCTTTCGACTAAACCACATTGCGGAATTTTAACCCAATTAATTTGGGGATAATCTTCTTTCCTAAAAGAAAGTCCAAAGGCCTCGTGACCTAGAATAAAAGCCGACTTGTCCGGAAATCTCACCTCATGCAAACTCAAAGGGGCCTCAGAATCAAAAGCATAAAAAGTAAAACCTTGAGATTGATAATTTTGATAGCTCTCAATGAAGGTTTGCCTCATGGTCCATGGAACACGTTTCATACATCCCTTGGCCGGCATGGGGTCAAAATAAATTGTCCCAACGACGTCTACGGCCTGCGCACCAAAGGCTTCGGCGGAGCGTATGATTTTCCCGATATTAAAGTCAACTTTTAGGTGATCTAGGATCAAAACGTAAGGAAATGGGCCTGGTTTGGACATTACTTTGTTAAGAAGGCGCTGGCGCTCAAAACTCTTTTGCATATGCTGGTGTTTATTCATAAGATAATCCTATCGAAACTGTTTTAAAAAGGCGACGGCATGTTAGGTTTTCTGGCAATGGGTCTTACCACTCTCATGATTTATACCTTGGTGAAGAATGCACTTCTCGGAAAGCAGCTTTCACAAGGTGATAAGTTTAGTGGCACCATTGAACTTATTATTCCTGTCACATCCAAATCAGAGCTTTTTCTTGAGGCATGGCCAACACATCAAATTGCTTCGGGTCAACTAAAAGTTCATATCTTGATTGATGGACACCACCCCTCACTCAATGCCTGGCAGGAACTTCGCCACCAAAGACCTTACCTTGAAATCCATAGCTTCCCAATGCGACCAACGCACGTTAAACCAATTCCCTGGATGCTCGATCAGATTGCCCCAAAAATCCAAAGTCAGATCGTCATCATTGGTGACGCTGAACTGGTGCCCACTGAAAGCGCCTTCTTGTCTGTTGCAAAAAATATCGCCGATAGCGATCGATCATATTTTGTTGTCCCGCAGACTGCGAAATTTAACGTAATAGGCGAAGCTGTTTCTGTTTTAAACCCTACCCTTGCTTTTACTTCTTTTTTTGGTTTTCAAAAATGGCGTCGCAACCTAACACACTCACTTCTGAGTATCTCTCAGGGCTGGATGGCCATGGACCTTAAAACGTTTAAAGAACTTGATTTCAAAATAGTCAGAATCTCAACATGGAAAGAGGCCATCGCAAGACAATGGGACGAGACCGGCAAAACCTATCATCTAGCATTTGGTGAAAAGCATTTGATTCGTTTATATCCAGTAGACACAAAAATTTTGACGAATCAACTCAAAGACAAGTGGGATGAACTTTGGATGAAGCGTGATAAAGTTGGCTTTTGGCTTTTTTTGATAGCAATCTTCTTATGGTCATTCCCAGTCATATGCCTTCTTACACATCCGTACTGGTCGATAGCGAGTTTATTTCTTCTTTTACTTTACAGATTTTTCTCAAAAATCATTTTTCAAGAATCTTGGAAAGCTATCATACTTCATCCGGTCGCCTGCGTTTTCTGGCTTGGAGCTTTTGCGTGGTGGTTGAGTGATAGATTGAAAGAGAAGTATGCTGCGAGACAAAGCAGAGGGATGAACTAGTTCCCCCCCCCACAATACTAATTAGACTATTTGCAAGATTTTTGGATTGATGCCACAAACTCCAGATCAACATTTGGCCAAGTAACACCTTCATGTTTTTCATAACAAGCTTTTGTTATAGCACTAAGATTATCTTTCATTCCAAATTCAAGAACATCAATTGAACCTTTCAGAGTTAACTTCGATCCGGCCTCATCAAATGAACTCGTCATCGGAACAACCTTAGTTGCACCATTCATGGTGATCTCAACATCAACCATATTGTCAGTCGTTTTTAAAACTTTTCCAGTTATCTTGACTCCCTTAAGCATTTTTTTGAAGAAAAACTGGGCAATTTTGATGTCGCGGCCCTTATCGCCTGAATCTATCGCTTGAGTGTTGATGACAAAAGATGCAGTTGAAAGCAGATCATTAATTGATTTTGAATTTGTAGTCTTGATAGCAAAATCAGAAAACTTGGCAGACACACCTAGCTTCTTAGGAGTTTTGAATGCAGTCCAACCCACCTTTGAGCCGTCTTTACTGTAATCAAAAGAGCAGATTTGTGGTTTGGCAAAGCTTGAAATGCTAAGGGTCAATAGGGCGAGAGTTAAAAAGATCTTCATGGGCACTCCTAAAAGTTATTTAATGCTAAATGTCGTATTAATTTGCCTTTCCATTGTCATTCAGCTTCGAACTCTTTACAATGGAAAATAACTTTAAAAGGGTGGAACTATGGGTTTCGGTAGAAAGAGCCAAGCGACAAAAATGCTTCAGCGCAAGGGTCAAGCTAAGAAAAAAGCTAAAATCAAAGAAAAAATTGCTGTAGCGAAAGCTAAAAAGAAAAAGTAATTAAAATCTTAGCGTTGGCAAAAATGGCCCGAGGGTAATTTCCTTTGGGCCAACAGCTGTAAGCAGTATCTGGATTTTTCTTTTCATCGAATTTGCTTCCATGACCTCTTTTTTCTTATCTATATCGTCTAGTAAAAACACCGCACAATAATTTAACAAAACTTCCGGATCATTAAGCGTATGTGAAAAATTCTGCCTCTGATTCGGGTCTATTAGAAAATTAGCCGCCCATCTTTCGAGCAGACAATGCAAACTTTCAAGTTCATATTCAATTGATTCATCCACATAAAGATTCTCAACGAGTTGTCTGTAATGATAAATCTTATAAGGATTTTCCTGATCAAAATCTGTCAGCAGGCATTTTTCTGAGCCTGTTATGAAGATATCCATCCGTCCATCGTCATAAGCAGTAAGAATATTGGGGATGCCTGCAATGCAAATCACATTTTTATAATTATTGCGTGAATTGAATGGAACAACTGCGACAGGAATTTGATTTTCTATAGCATCCTTAATCATCCGCCGGTAGCGAGATTCAAAAATGTGGTACGGAAGAGTAACCTTCCGAAACAGTATGGAATTATTTAACGGAAAGAGATAAACCTTGTTATCCATAAGTTTGTTACTCCTAAACCTAAGATACGCAGCTTTTTTAAGTTCGCAAGGACGGCGCGCCTAGAGCATGAAGTCATTTAAAACTTTCGCATATGTTTCAATTTCTCCTATGATTAAGCATTGCCACTTTATTGGGAGTATTTATGAATAGCCATTACAAACTATTGATCGGACTAATTGCCGGTATCGTATTAGGAACTTTGGGACATTCTTACCAAGGTGTTGTTTGGGTTGCCTCAATTAACGAATACGTTATGGCACCCGTTGGACAAATCTTTTTAAGACTTCTCTTCATGGTTGTAGTTCCAATGGTGTTTTCGGCACTGGTGCTTGGAGTATACGATCTCGCCAAACATCAAGGCGTAGGCAAGATTGCTTCAAAAACTCTTTTTTATACTGTCATCGCCTCCACTTTTTCAGTTTTAATTGGAATTGGACTCGTGAACTTCTTTAAGCCTGGAGAAGGTTTTAAAGTTGATACATCCATCTTGGCCATTTCTCAAAGCAACATTGACTCCATCCAAGCAAATGCAAAAAACGCAAAAACATTTGCTCAGGCGATGGTCGAAGTTATTCCTAAGAACCCACTAGAAGCTGCAGTCAAAGCTCTTGATGGTGAAATGCTAGCACTCATGTTCTGTGCTTTGTTTTTTGGTTATGCTTTCTTCCTTTACCAAAAAAGTTCCGAAGGCCTTAAAGAGCTCAAGATCATGGCCATCTTTGATGAGATTTTCCAGGCCTGCTTAAAAATTGTCGAATTCGCCATGAAGATCGCACCCTACGCAGTGTTTGGAATTGTCTTCGGAACCGCATTTAAATTTGGACTATCCATTTTTGAGTCACTGTTCTATTTCACAGCGGTCGTAGTCGCCGGACTTCTGATTCAGCAGTTCGTGGTCTATTCACTTATGCTTAAATTTATTGCCAAGCGCTCGCCTTGGAAATTTTTCTCTGATTGCAAAGAAGTCATGCTTTACGCTTTCTCAACTTCTTCATCCAACGCTTGTCTTCCGAAATCTATCGAGACAGCTGAGCACAAACTTAAATTAACTCCATCAATTTCAAGATTTGTTCTAACCGTTGGAGCAACTGCTAATCAAAACGGAACGGCCCTCTTTGAAGGTGTTACCGTTCTCTTCCTCGCACAAGTCTTCCATGTCGATTTATCCATCGCTCAACAATTCCAAGTCGTGCTTATGTGTATCATCGCCGGGATTGGTACCGCTGGAGTTCCAGGCGGATCACTTCCGATGATCATGATCATCATGAACGGTGTAGGAATTCCGGGCGAAGGGATTGCACTTATTCTTGGTGTAGATCGTTTCTTAGATATGTGTAGAACGACATTGAACGTAAGTGGAGATCTTGTGATCGCTGCTTTAGTCGATGATAAGAAAACACATTTGGCGATGGAGACTAAGGACCAAGTGCTCGTTTAGACCATAAATACCTGATACTTCATTAATTCGATGACCAAAACGTGTATAGATACGAATTTGGTCATGACTAAATTCGTATTATGTGCTAAAATGGTCACATGAATAAGAAGCAATTAAAGCCGAGATATTTAGAAACTTATATTCAAAAGTTGGCCATCAATCGTAGTAAGATGGCATTTATTTCAGGCCCAAGGCAAAGCGGTAAGACGACTTTGGCCAAAAGGTTAATGACTGAATATGACGAAACTTCATATCAAAACTGGGATGAAGCAAGTTTTAGAAAGCTATGGACGAAATCGCCAAATGAGATTCAAAACTTTTTTAAACTATCCGAAATCAAGAAAACTCACCTACTTGTTTTAGACGAAATACATAAATCAAAATCTTGGAAACAAAAACTCAAGGGCCTATATGATGAGCTGGGCGAAGTCTTATCAATCATCGTAACTGGAAGTGCCCGCTTAAATGTCTACAACAAAGGCGGAGATTCTCTCATGGGGAGATATCTACACTTTAGACTTCACCCATTCACAGTTGGAGAAATCCAAAAAACTCATCCCGCATCCGGTCCTGAAGAATTTTATAAAAAAACTTTTACAAATAAGCCATCCGAATCAAACGCTCAAAAGAATATCGACAAATTAATGAAATTCAGTGGTTTTCCTGAACCTCTTTTTGAGGAGGATGAAAAGATTCTAAATATTTGGCGTCAGGGAAGACTTGAGAAGGTAGTAAGGGAAGATTTGCGAGATCTTACTCGTATCCAGGAAATTGGAAATGTTGAGGCGCTTATGGCCCTCCTCTCAGGGAAAGTCGGCTCACCTCTTAGCACAGCAAGTCTCAGAGAAGATCTTGAAGTTTCATTTGACTCGGTTAAAAGATGGCTTAAATTTCTTGAAGAGCTTTACTACCTCTATACTATCAGGCCCTATTCAAAATCGATAGCCCGATCGCTAAAGAAAGAGCCTAAAATTTATCTTTATGACTGGACTGAAATCGAAAATGCAGCCTTCCGTTTCGAAAACCTCGTTGCTTCACACCTCACCAAGGCCTGCAACTTTTGGGAGGATACAGGAGAAGGAAAATTTGAACTCACGTATCTCAGAGACAAACAAAAGAATGAAGTGGATTTTTTAATGCTAAAAAATAAAAAACCTTGGTTTACGGTTGAATGCAAATACTCTGACTCTAATCTCGATACTCAGTATCAACGTTTTCAATCACAACTTAAAATTCCGCACATTCAATTACTCCATAGTTCTGGACATTTCAGAAAGGTTAATGAGTTGACTTGGATTATGAGTGCTGAATACTTTTTACCTGCGCTTGTTTGATCTACTTTGTAATTTGCGAGCTGTAAGGATAAGGGATACTGTTTACTAAATCTCTGGCAAAAGAAAGAGAGTATTTTTTATTCAATTCCTTGTCCTGACAAAAAATCGCAATTTCGGCATCGTTAGTTGATCTCTCATCTAGCGGGTTATAACTTCCAGTTATAACCACATCATCATCAATCATCATATTCTTCATATGCGAATAACTAAAATATGACCAGGACCTAAACAGCGGCGTTTCCTTATGCGTCTTCTCAAAAAACTCTGCCCCCTCACGAAGTGCTTTATCAGTTGATCGATTCAACATCGCCTGCATGAGCTTATCCTTCAAACCAAATTTTCGCGCTGGTAATCCCGTATTAGGAACAGATTTACTGAGTATGGGTTAACTGCGGCGTTAAACATCATTTCAACCCGAACACCTTCATTTTTTGCCTTATTAAAAGTATTAATCAAAAGCTCATTGTACCCAATTTCTGGATGATCAAACGTTTTATGAAAATCTCGTCACTTTTTGATTGGCAATGACTTCATCCAGTTTTGCACTAATTTCTGCCAACATCGCAGAGTCCTTACTTCCACCACCACCCATTAGCCCTGACATCATAGGGCTTGAAGACAATGCCATGGCAGCACCAAAAGGACCGCCTGTGGAGTACCCAACCATAACGCTTCCAACGGAACTGACAACACTAGCAACCTGTGATGCCGTCTTTATAACTTTATGTAAATCATTTTTGGGTCCAATTTTTAAGAGATTTGTAAGAGTGTCGGCACTGGCCAAAATCTTTGATAAATTGCCACCCATTTTTTCGGCTGCAACTCCGCTCCGACCTATACTTTCATTAATTTTAGTTCCCTGAGAAAGTATACTTGGATTCGTACCCCCAACATTGACCTTTTTGCCTTTGATAACCCGATTATACAAAAAGTCAGCAATACTTTTAGAATCAACACTTCCAGAATTCTCTGCGCTTAGTTTAGCGTTCTCATACATTTGCTCAATTTCATTTGTACTATCACGCATACCTTCCGTGAAATCACGTATGTTCGTTTTGGTATCATCTAAATGTTCTCCAATAGTTTTGACAAGTAAAACCGCTGCTTCGGCTTTTTGTTTAAACTCGTTAACATCTCTTACTACTTTCTTACCGTGCTCAATCAAATGCTTGATGCTGGACTCATCTTTAACCATCATGAATACGCCACCAGCAATCGCACTCACGAGCAATGTGGTGTATTGTTCTTTGGTGTTTAACCCTGACGTTTTAAAATACACGTCTATCTTTTTTGCAAATTCTTGCGAATCTTTTATCGTCTTCAGTACTTTTTCTTTTGAAGCTTCTTTGGATTCCTTTAAAAGTCTGGCCGTAAGACTTCTATTCTGTGCAATCCCATATGCAATATCTTCTGACAATTGAATCGTGAGCTCATTTGCTTTCTTATTATACGCAGAAATTATCTCATCCAGTGCCTTGTTCTTCACGTATAAAAGAACTGAGACTCTCAACTGCTCTTCAGATAAAATCGTATTTGTCGAAAGATCGTTTTTTAAAGTATTAGAAATAAAAGAAGCATCCTCATAACGCTGACCATGGTAAAGGGCATCCTTACGAATGTTCTCGTTTTGTTTTTTCACTTTATTCAATATCTGTGCAACTTCTTCTACTGATAGTGCAGCAATCAATTTACGAGCATCATCTTTTTTTTCTTTTGGAAGAGTTCTTGCGAGGAGTTCGGCCAAGGCGATATTGGGAGATTCGGATGCCAGAAGCTTTTTAATGGCATCAATTTCGATGTTTGTATCCACAACAGATATGCTCTGTGTGTTCATTTTAGTTTCAGGGGCTTGATGAATTTCCTTCACCGTTTTTGAACAAGCACCCAAAATCAAAGTACCGGTTAAGAAAATTGATAGTGTTTTCATATATGCTGCCTTTAGTAGTTTTTAAAGTCGTAGTTAAATTCGAATTTGATTTCTTCGAATTTAAAATTTATTTCTGACGTTTGAATTAATCCGGGGTTTCCATTTATGCCTGGCTTACCATCCGCTCCGTCAACGCCACGTTCACCATGAGGATATTGATGATCATTATCGCCCATTAAGGACTTGAGGTGTGGATGTGGATGCTCGTTACGTTCGCGTGCTTGTAAAAAGTTTCCTTTCCCTCCAGGTCCTCCTGTTCCACCCTTGCCCCCTGCAACGCCGATGCTTTCTAATCCGGGATAATATTGAACACTTACTCTTAGTTTGTTTGCTTTCTCGGAAGTAAATTTCAACAATCCTGTTGCTCCCCCGTCGAAGCCATCAAAGCCATCAAAACCTGGTTTGCCTGGATGCCCTCGTTTTCCCCAACAGTTTTTATCATTTGATCCAAAATTATTTGAATAGCCCTTGCAAGTTCCATTCAGTGCCAGATCTGCTGGTATAACTTCCATTTTCTTGGAAGGAACTTTATTGGTTTGTACACCAGCATTTCCACCTCTTAGTTCGAATACAATTTCTCCAATGGCTTTTTCAGTTAGAATATTTAATATGCCACCTGATTTTCCAGGTTCATTATCAACCGGTGTTGGCATTCTCGTTTTAGAAAAAGTTGCGATAGTACCTTTATTCGAAACAAGTTCATTCATCTTTAAGTCTATAATCGTTCCCTTAGTTTCTAGTACTGAATTATCATCTAAAACTAAGGTTTCAATCGCGGAAGTGCCAGCGATACCCAAGGCATAAATATTTTGTGTTCCATCAACTACAAAGCTCTTCCTAATTTCAACCGAAGTAGATGCAACCACAACTTCTCTATCCATTACTTTGCAATCAAAATTTACAACCATCGGATCATTATCATCAATAGACAGATTCATCTCCGCCTTTAATCCACTTTCATCAAAGGCTTCAGTAATTTTTGTATTTTCTCTGTCAAGGAAGTTAGATTTAACACATTCAACTGACGCTCCAAAATAATCACCCGTTTTAGCTTCAAGGGTCAGTTTGTAATTATTTATGTTCTCTTTAAATTCAGGGAAGTTTAAAAATTCGCCCTCTCTCATTAAGAGTGGCACTTTTCTTTTCTTAGTTACTTTTAAGGTGCTTGATTCTTCTGTCTGTGTGCCCTCAGGTAAACTAGATTGAGTATCGTTACCGATATGTTTATTTGATTTAGGTCCGCCTCCACCGCCAGAGTTGCAGGCGGCAAGGCCCAGCAAAGAACTTATAAGCAACATCGATGAAAGCTTCATACCTGCTCCAATAAAAATATGTAAGGTGAGTGTATCAACCGAAAGGGATTGTTGGTGTCTGAGGGGTATAATATTCAGGGGTATGCAGAATTTCGACAGCACCTTAAGCCTCCGTAATCAATAAGCAACCTGCAGAAATTTGTTTTTTATTAAGAAGCCTGCAGTCTTAATGTTAGGGAGTTCTAGCCAATTAGAAATGGGATTGCTTACAACAATACGATCGGAGCAAAAGAATTTTCAGATTTGAAACGAACTACTGTTATCTTTTAGCTTGGCCTGTTCAGACTTATCGCTTTTTTATCAACGAGCTCACCCGTTACAAAACGATGAATAATTGAGGAAATCAAAGTTTGGTAAGGAATCCCCAGACGATCGGCCTCATCTCTTATAAGGCTTAAATCACTTGTATCGAAGCGGATTGATATAGGCATTTTGTTAGCTTCTGGCTCAACTTTTACCTTGCCCGCCCTTCTCTTTAAATCTTTTAGTTTATAATCATCTTTCATATGCTTCTCGTTCCATTGAATTAGTTTTTCTTGCAGAGATAATTCTAACAATGTTTCCATTGTCTCTTTCGCAAAGTACGACAAAGAAAAGGCCTTTATCAGGATTCATTCCAATCCGAACGTACCTATCTTCACTTCCAGAATTCTCGACATCGAAGTATTCAATCGAAAATGGATCCATCCAGATGGCCCTTGCATCTTCAAATCGAACCCAATGCTTAATTAAATTTGAGAAATACTTTTCCTCATCCCACTCAAAGATCATACATCTAAAAGAATACGCTGTATATACATTGAATCCTCCCCGAAAATAACAGAAAAGGGAGTTCTAACCAATTCAAATTAGGTTTGCTTAGTGCAAATTGAGTATGCTTAAAGATTTTTTAGATTTGAAACGACCTACAAAACTTTCCACTGAAAGCTCTTCGAAGCTTTATTCCCGGCCGCATCCTCAACCAACACTTCAATCTGATGGCCTCCAACGGGAAGATTAAAAACGCCTCTTGGATTTTGAATACTGAAGTTCAAATTGAAATAAAACTTACGGCAATTATAATCTCCGCAAGTTCCCTTCATATAGAAGTCTTCAATGTAATCAACATCATTTTTTCCAGACGGTAGATTAACAAACATCCAGACTAGTTTTTCATCACCGTTATCTAAACGGTAAGAAATTTTATGTGGAGGAAGAATAAATTTCTTATGTAGAACTAAATCACTAGCTTCAAGAAATAGCGCATGATCCCCAGTCACTTGAGTTCCATCAATTGGTTTATGGTTCTTGGCCAAACCAATTTTTGAAATAGTCGGGGCCTGGGTATCACTCAACGGATCCATCATTAGAAATGGATTAATGTAACGTCCATCCTCTGCTACAACCAATAAATGCAAGTGATGATAAACTTCGCCAAAACTTGATATCGGCCACTGGACAACATTTCCAATTAAAGCTCCCTCAGCAATTTTCAGGCCCGAGCTGTATGAATTTCTAATTTCTTGAGTAATGGTTTCTTCAGACACATGATGATACTTCCAGACAAACCCATCTTCATCCAATATCGCAACTTCCCAATACAGGTGGTTGCCGCGAACATAATTTTGAATGTTCACAACTTTTCCACCAGCAGCTGCATAAATCGGTTGGTCCTGAACGGCCCTGATATCTAGGCCATCATGCCAGTAAGGTGAGCCTGAGTAGTCCTGGTAGGACTGCATATTATGGCCGATCGACAATAAAGGAAAAGGCCACCTATGACTTTTTTGCTCAGTAAATTGACCAAACGCAAGCTTATCAGCTTTGGTTTTTACAGATCTCTCATGTGCCATAACCTGGGTCACACTTAACATAAGAAGAAAGAGAAATTTCATAAAAACCTCATTGGAGGAAGCGTCGGTAAATGGTATCTGGAAAATTACCGGAAACCTTCAGACCAACTTTGAGTGATTTTTGTTTTTTTACAACAAATTTTGCATCAATTTCAGAATTCATATAAACGACTTCTGCCAAGACAGGTTTTTCAAGATTTGAATCCTCAAGCCCAGTAACCCAAAGTATGCGATTATTTTTTAAGAAGTTTCTATTTTGTTCTGACACAATAAGCCCAATACCTGATTCCGACACATCCATGACCCGAACTTTTAACTCGCTGCCATTCTCTTTTGCAGAGGAAGATCTCAGTGTTACAAATTTATCCTGTGCTATCTTGAACGTATGTCGAGGTTGGTCACGCAGTTCTTGAGTCTTAATAAGTTCAGGAAAAGAGAAATGTAGAGAATTTTGATTTTGGCGGAATTGAGAAATTTTAAAAACACCTATGCGATAACCCAACTTCACGTATATTGGAAGTTCGGCATCGATGCGGTGATGCTCAGAATTGAAATTAATCAAAACTTCGCGCGCAATAAAATCAATCTCAATATACTGAACAGGAATAACTGTCTTTTCCAAGGCGTGCGATTGCCACAAGATGTTCTCTTGATTGGTTGTCGCTTTTTGTAGAATGCGGAGGATTTCCCGGTACTCTGTACTGGACCGGTAATTTTCCAAAATAGTCATCAGATAAGTCTGCTAAATATGTCGGAGATTGACAATAAATGAGCACGCACAGACTGTTTTGGTCGGAATTAAGAACAGATGGAGCATCGCCTATTCATCTATAGGCACTTCCATGAAAGGATTAACCCAGACTCACTCCTTATTCTTATCAAAAGAGTCAATTATGCAAGCTACTCACATCTGCCTTCTTTTTATCCTTACCTCGGCTTGTACTGCTAAAAAAATTGCCGTTAAAAATGCCGACCTGCTATTAGAACATCAAATCGAAAAGCACCTTCCACTTTACTCGGCCCAAAGAAAGCTGCTTAGTCATGACGTAAATGAATTTCTAAATGAACAAAAGCCTTTTGCCAAAGAAGCAATACCAGTCATCACTTCGATGGAATTAGATGTGAATAAAGTTGATGAACAGTATAGCTATCTACATTCCCTCTACGTCAAACTGGCCTTGAATTTTTCGAAACTGATGAGCAAATACATAGCGCCATTAGATCAAATACAACAGAAAGAATTTGAAAATTCCCTAAAAGCCGAAAACGAGTCCCTTAAGTATTCAAAAGCGGATGACAGACTGGAAAAAATTGAAGATCGATTTGAATCATTTTTTGGAACAATCAGTGATAAACAGAGAAAAATAATAAAGGAACAGAAGCAATATATTGAAGAACGACATAAGATCAGATTGGCCCGCCGAAAAGAACTGCACAAAAAATTCCTGGAAATTTACAAGTTGGATTTATCTGAAAAATCCAGAGCAGATTATTTCTATGAAGCTTTTGCTGAGTATCAAAGGAGTTATCCTGAGGGAGGAAAAAACATAGAAATACTGAAAAAAGTTATTCCAACTTTGAGTGCTTCTCAAAAGGAAGTGTTTGAAGATAAAACGAACGATATAAAAGATATCTTAAACTATTATCTCGAGACGCATTACTAAGCATTGTAAGAATATAATTGAGGTTTTTTCAGGAGAAAAACATTATGTTCTCAAATCTATTTGTGAAGGAGAGAAAAATGAAACGCTCCCTATTCATTAGTCTTCTTATGCTTCTTCCCATTTTTGCGATTTCCAAAGCAACACAGGAATTAGTTACCAGCATGGTACCTCATGGAGTTATTACGCAAAAAATTGGCAAAGATTTCCTGGTTAGAACAAAAGCTGGAACCAAGGTGACAATTGAGTTTGATCGGGCCGGAATTTTCGATGAAGCCTCAGGTTTGAATTTAGGTAAAGGCGATATTTTTGAGCCTGGCAATGGTCTACTTGCGCTCGAAACCGTTGCGAAGTCATTAGAGCTTAAAGGTCATCATATTATTGGCGAGTGGCGGCTGGAAAAAGACTCAAAACTTGGATGGGTATATGATCTATCAGGACTTCGTGATGAAGCGGACGTAAATTACGTTGTAGACGCGCGAAACTCGCAATTGATTACTTCGGATAAATAAGATTAGTCTGTAAGACACTCAGGTCCAACTAAATACTCACCTTTTAACCACCCTCGAATTTCATTGGCCGCGGGCGTTTCGTCCGAATCTAACTCTCGAATCAAAGATATTTTTTGCTCATCACTAAGTGAATCAAGTCCGCCATCTAAAAACATGATCCTATGATTTATGATAAAATTCGCAAATTCAGATGAATATAACTCAAAACAACTTTTCTCAAATGCCTCGCTGGGGGAAAGATTCTTGTTCATGACTAATAGAGATGAAAGATAAACAAGTTGTGAGAGATACGGCTGGTTCATTAAATTGAAACCAATTCCACTCGTTTCATTTTCTAACGAATCATCTCTTCCTGAAAAATACCTGAGCTTTAGTTTTTTACAATTTCGAGGTCCATCATTAGCAAAAAGGTTTTCCCAAATGAAGGGTTTACGACCTAATAATGAATTTACCTCTTCCAAATGTTGCCTTGAGATCTCATCAGAAATTACTTTGGGACCAGTCCAACAAATATCGACATCTTTCGAAATAAAATTCTTTAGTCCTTCAACATAGCCTAAAGGCCTTTGTCCAAAAACTTTATCTAAGATCGGATCATAGCTGTAATAATTGGGACAAAAGATAAGCCCTGAAGGGAAATATTTTAAAGCGAGCTGCACCACTTCTGACTGAACCTTTAATAGATCTGGAGTGGAGGGCATATCATCAAAAAATAGTCCCAAATAATCTATTTTGAGGTGAGAGAGGATTTCAAATTTTTGTTTGAGATGTGTCCAATCAGATGAGGAGATCAAACTACCCAGACCAAAAGGGCTTAGGGCCACTCCGAATTTCAATTGATGATTCTGAAAAGCATTTCTTAATTCTGCTAACTCACCTAAATAGTCTGCGCCCCAGCTTTCACGCCACCCTTTTCTGAGATTAGCGTCTCTTTTGGGAGCATAAATGTAAAACGAGCCGCCGTACTTTTGCATAAAAGGCGCAAAAGACAATCTTGACTCGTGACTCCAGACAGGTCCAAAAAAACCTTCAACTATTCCGATTTTTGTCATGGAAACATTGTAGATCGAAAAAGCAATTTAGCAAAGCCCCGCTGTTAACGGGGCCTTGTTGAGCGTAGAAACGTTTAATCTTTACCACCGTTACTATTCGGATCTTCGTCGACTGCAATCTTGACTAGAGATCCACAGGCGATTGGAAGGGAGGAGTAATTTGTTTGTCCATTCATTGTGGCAACCGTTGCTGGAAGTTCAGTATTCGACGGTACACCATAAATGACAATTTGTCGTCCGGCGAGTCCTAGACTTGATCGTAGTTTAGTAACTCCATCAGAAATATTGTTATCTTTATTGATCAGATCTTTTATCATCTCTGCCATTGAGACATCCTGATTATAAAAGTAGTTACCGCTAAAATCGGCAGATGGAAACTTGGCATTTTTCTCAACTTGCGTTTTTAAATCATTATCTAAAGGAATAATGATCGGGCCATAACTCTTGAAACCTTCAACAGCATCAATCACTCCATCTTTGTTCACATCAGACGCAAGCGTCGGACATGAGTCAGCGATGTGAATGTTTTGAGCATGAACAATTTGGGCCGGTGAACCGTTGACCTTCACTTGGACAATAAAAGAATCGCCTTTAACTTTCACAAGTGCCGTTCCCGAAACATCACCAGCAAGGTGAGCATTAATGGGTGCGAGTGTGGCCTGATAGTGACCAGCTTCTGTCAGCAACATACTTTTTGAAGTGGACCCTGAATTGTTTTTGTTCTCATTACCACAAGCGACAATTGATAAAAGTGTGGCGCCGAGAAGAATTGATGATACATTTTTCATTTAAAGAACCTCCGTGTTAAACACGTTGGCCTTAAAGCAATTTGGTTGCCAATTCTGAGTGATGTGTTTTTAAATACTTTACCTTATGAGACATGAAATATTGTCCCAAATGACTTGATGAGTGGAGGGTAATATGTCTCAACATCGTTTTGTTTTGATCTTTTTGTTTGTCGCTATAAGCTGCGCAGTTCAAACAAAATACCCTGAATCATGGTGGAAACCAGAATCGACCGAGAGCGCTCCTGCTTGGGAAATTTTGCCACAAGCGGCAAAACCAAAAGAAGAAGTCATTCTTTCTAAGCGCAATGAATTAGGAATCCTTTCTAATTTTGCGGCCACACCTTTTTTTTATAAAGGAAAACCATACGCCTCAGTTGAAGGCTTTTGGCAAATGATGAAGTATCCGGACCCTGAGTATAAAAATGATCCACGAAACAAAGTAAAATTTCCTTTCAATAGAGAACAAGTTGCTGCCATGACGGCCTTTGAGGCCAAAGCTGCTGGTGATCAGGCCAGTGAGATCATGAAGGGCTTAAATATCGATTGGGTAACCTTAGCGGGCAAAAGCATGATCTATTGTTCAGAAAAGCCCGGCGAGCATTTTTATTTGATTAAAGACGCCATGGTCAAAAAACTTCGCTACAACTACGAGGTTAGGCGCGTGCTTATGGCGACTGGATATTTAAAACTAAAACCCGACCATCATGAAGAAGGATGCAAAGCTCCAGAGTGGAAATACTACCAACTATGGATGGATATTCGACAAGACATCCAGCGTAGTCTTTGGTTGGCACCAAACATGCGTCTCTAGAAGTGAAAACTTTAAAGGAGTCTATATGGCCATGCAGGAAATCCGTTTAATACTTACAAAATTTAAAAAAGACATCAGGGCCATCTGGTTTAATCAAGGACCGAATGCGGCGAATACTAAGAATGACCAATCACATGTAATGGGTGCAGAGGAGAAACTGGATGAAACAATTGATGAAAGTTTTCCGGCCAGTGATCCTCCAGGTCATTTCTCAAAATCTTCGGTAGACAAAGAACTTCATTAAAAACAAGCTAAATCACTAAGATTATAGGGCTAAACGTCTTCAAAATCGTTGACAGAATAAGTTAAAGCATCGAAACTTAATTCTCTCAATGGAGACGTGCCCGAGTGGTCCAAGGGAACGGTTTGCAAAACCGTAAAGCCGGCGGTTCAAATCCGCCCGTCTCCTCCAATTTCTATTTCATATTTCCTCCTGACTTAACTACTCTGTTTTTGTTTTTAAACTTATTCACTATAATAAGTAGCATAACATTACGATCCAGCAGGTTTTCATCAATACTTTTAAATTAAAACTCTCATTTCTAATTTTGGCTGCCATGGGCTCATTTCTCTATCTTTTTTCCATGCCAGTGATTCTTCAAAATCCCCTCTATCATCAGTTTATTGATACGAGAATGTTTGGAACAATTCCTAATACACAGGATGTGCTTTCAAATATCTTTTTTATACTGGTTGGTTTTCTTGGCATAAAAGAAATTTTGAGATCAAAAAATCAACAGATGACCTCATGGATAGCTTTTTTTGCAAGCATCATGTTGGTCGCACCGGGATCTGCTTACTATCATTGGTCGCCGGATAATTTCACATTGATATGGGACAGACTACCAATGAGCCTTGGATTTATGGCACTATTTATGATTATGATTGCAGAACATATCTCCGTAAAAGCAGAAAAGTTTTTGCCATTGGCACTACTTATGGGTATTTCGAGCGTCCTGGTATGGGCCGTAACGGGTGATCTACGTTTTTATTTTTGGATTCAATTCAGTTCATTTATTATCATTCCTTTAATTCTTATTCTTTTTCCGTCACGTTATTCTCATAAATATTTTTATGGATTAACACTACTCCTTTACGGTTTTGCCAAATGGAGCGAAGTTAAAGACCAAGAGATATTTACATGGACCAATAACCTACTCAGTGGTCACACCTTAAAGCATATTTTGGCGGCAATCGGAATCGCGGGACTTTGGTGGATGCTCAAAATCAGAAAAGAAATCCCCGGAGAAAGAATATGAAGTTTTTAATCGGTAGCGTACTACTTATTCCTATTTTGGGTGTGATTGTTTTATTTTCACTCCCACGCCCTCAATTTGAAATCGAAGCAGCTAGACCTCACTTTTGGGGGTACCCAAATTTAAGTGAGGCAAAATATAAAACAGAGATAATGGACGACGGAAAGGTTTTAATCGAAATTGAACATCCAGTACTAAAAGGCGTTACGCCTGAAATGCTTTCTTGGTGGTATCGAAATCTTTCGACTGGCAAGGCCGTGGTCCAAGGAAAAGAATATGATTACTACCATTTGTTTCACCTTACTGAGCACGGACAAACAAGCGTAGTAGAACCTGCGACTGACGGGTCAAATGGCATGGGCGTTGGTGCAGTGATGTACCGACAGGAAAGGTTTGGAACGCATTTAAGTAAAGGTAAAGGCAGAGTCGAATCTTATGGGGTAGATGGCTTTGTGGTGATTCCCGTCATGGGCCCACTAGAGTTTGGAAGGATTGAGCATACATTTTTAGCGCAAGATGGAGGAACACTCTACCGAGTTAAAAGCATCCTGGGATCGAATGCACCGGTTATTGGTCCACTCCTGACCTACTACATTCGCACCAAACAATTCCCACCTGAGGTCGTTCAGGAGTGGATCAGACACCAAGTAGAAGAAGTAGGAAGTTTGGTTAGCTTTTTACCTGAACTTTACAAAACACCAACGAGTTTGAATTTAAAATAACTTAATAAGCCTTATCTCTAGTACTTTTTTCTTGTTCGCCTCAACTTCAAAAGCAGACTCAGCAAAATTGGGAGCTGAGAAAGTGATTCTTGGGTTCTGGGAAAAACCAAATCTCTCCTTTGGGGCCCCAACCATATTGGTGTCGAGCTTTTGATTTTTATTTTGATCTAAAAAGGCCGCAATTGCATAACGCCCAGGTTTTAAATCAATAGTCACAGTTGTTGTATTTAAAGCCGTCGGCAAGGGATAAAACTTTGTCAGGACCGCATTAACTGTTTGATCCGGAAAAGCATCTGGTTTATCAAAAACGGCCACGGCAAGTTGTCCCTTAATTCCGGCCATATTGGAAAAATTTAAGGTCACAACTTCCGCATGTAAAACAGATGAAAGAGTTAGTAGGCATATTGATGTTAGTTTTAGTATTTTTTTCATATTACATTAATAACCCAATCCAGAAAAACTCTCTACTGACACTGTAAAAAATGACCCTGTCGTTAACCCATTAGAATCTCGAAATGTTATAAGTTAAAACTATAACAATTATTATTTTATATAATTATATTTAATGCTTCCTGAGATCTATTTTGGCACCAAGAACAACACAACTTTTTGGAGGTTATATGAAATTCATTGCTACATTTTTTACCCTGGCCTTAAGCTTAAATGTTTTTGCAGGTGCTCCTGAAGACGTACACGTATCAGTACCTTAGACTACGCAACAGCAACGTTTTTATGGAACGATCGAAAATCTTGAAGGACAGATTCATAGCGAACTCATGCAAAAAGCAATAGAGGTATGTAAGTCGAAAGAAAACATCACCACCATTGAAGATGTTGAAGTTAGTTTTTCATTCCAGCAGTGTTTTTGAAGGCAGTTATCCATTGGCGAAAGCGAGCGCAAAAGTTAGTTGTTTTGAATGAAAAAAAGGATTCATTTGAAAAAACTAAAAATCACTTCCGCCGGCGGAAGTACATGCCTGCAAATGGGGTAATAGTAAGACCTTAGGGTGTTATTTCTTCTATCTCGTTTTCTTAAAGTAATAAAACACTGGAATACCGGCCAGGATAAAACCTAAACCGATCATGGTTGATTGAGGAGAAGTATATATGGTGTTAATTAAAAGTAAAACACCCAGGATAATAAAGATGGCCGGAAGAACTGGATACCCAAAAGTTTTATAATCACGCTGAATATCTGGACGAGTCTTTCTCATTTTAAAGACAACTCCAGTCACCATCGCGTAAAAAATCCATGAGGAAAAAACAACATAATCTGTAAGCTGATCAAAAGATCCAGATAAAGCGAGCATGATAGCAACACACGCCTGAGTTAAAATAGATGCCACGGGTACCATTGTCTTACTGTTCACAGAGCCTAGTTTTTTGAAAAAGAGTCCATCTACGGCCATAGCATAGGGGACTCGTGCTCCAGTCATAATGGATCCGTTCATCGCACCAAGTGCTGAGAAAACAAAGGCCGCAGAAAGAATGGTTAAACCAGAGGTTCCCAAAAATGTAAGTGCAGCTTTAGTTGCGACAGGTAAGGCATCCGGAAAGGCACTTGAGTTTGCAGAAAGTATTTCGGAAAAAGGAAGTGCATAAAAATAAGCGACGTTAGTTAATCCATAAATAAGCAGGATAATCAGAAGCCCGATTGTAAATGAAAGAGGGATATTTTTCTTTGGATCTTTAATTTCTCCGGCCACCATAGAAAGGTTGTTCCATCCATCATAGGCCCAGAGAGCTGCCAAAACAGCAGAACCAAAAGCTGACCAGCCTATAAATCCTTCCACCCCTGGAGATGACTCTCCAAAGTGAGACCAGCTAACATCTTTTGCAAAAAGAAAAATACCCACAGTAATCCCTAAAATCATAAATAACTTTAATCCAGTCATGAATGAATTCAGTTTTCCGCCGAAGGCAACGCTTAGACAATTAAGGAGCGAGAAAAAAACTATGAGTAAAACGGAAGCAACAACTTTGCCACCGATAAAATCCAAATTGACCATCCCACTTGCAAATGTGACTGCACCAACTGCATAAGCTGCAATGGATCCCGGTGACCCAATCCAAAAACGCATCCATCCATAAAGAAAGCCCCACATCTCGCCGTAGCCTTCTTTAAGATAGACGTACTCACCACCTGCGTCTGGCATGATTGAGCCTAACTCTGCATAAGCAAGTGCACCCGTTAATGAAAGAGCTCCACCAACAACCCAAGCAACTAGAACCCAAGTAGGATTTCCCAAAGTTTGGGCCATGGTGGCGGTTTTTAAAAAAACCCCAGTACCAATGATGGTTCCAACTACGATGCCAATAGAATCAGTTAGTGTGAGACCACGGACGAGTTTGTTCATGGGAATCCTTTTTGTATTCTCATAGAAGACCGCATACGCTTAGAAATTGTCAACAGATTGGATGAATTATGAAGAGAATAGCACTCCCAAAGGAGTGCTATTTATGAATGAAATTAAGCTTCGCGAATAACGTATTTGTCTTTACCAGCATCAACCATTTCTTTTAGTTCTTTACCGACTTTAAAGAAAGGAACTTTCTTAGGACTAACCTTCACAACTTTACCTGTCTTAGGATTTCTCCCTTCGTAGGCCTTGTAGTTACGGTTGGCAAATGAACCAAAGCCTCTGATCTCAATTCGCTCATCATCGAAGAGCGCTTGAATCATACTATCAAAGCAAATGTTTACGATCTTCTCAGCTTGGTGGTGAGGAAGGTTCGCCTGTTTCTCAATCACAGCAATCAAATCAGCTTTCGTCATGTTCCACTCCTTGTATCGGTGTCTTCATATGTTTATGATTTTGATAGCTTATCGGCATACTAAAAAATAAATTTAGTCCCTGCCCTAAACTATGGGCAAAGTAACCACCTCAAAAGGTCACTTGCCTCTGTCTAAGTAATTGAATCTACTGTGTATTGATAGATAATACATCTTTCATTTGGTGCGGGAGTTAGAATTACTTAAGAAATAGAGTAATCGACTCGATAAGTCGTTGAGGATTAAGGATTATGGTCTCACGATTGAACATCAAAAATTTGAAGGTAATTTGCCTTGGCATCATGGGGCTTTTGCTTGTGGGCTGCCAGGATACTATGCCTGGGCGGAGTCTTATTGATGATGCCGCACAAACGACTGGTGGAACAACTGGTGGAGGTGGAGGTGTAGATGTAGCGCCCCTTCGTCCAGACGGCGCGGTTAAATTCAAAACTACTTTTTGTGGATGTAAAGATGGTAAGGCAATTACCTATGGTAATTGTGGCTCATTTTGCGTTGGGAAAGATACCAAAGGTGCGGGACTTCTTTACACAGACTTCAATGTAACAGAGGACATCTCACTTAATACTTCTTTTGTTAACGTTAATGGCTGGTGTAATAATTCTCTGCCTGATCAAGCAGCAGCTAACCCTAAATGCGTATTGAAGTCTGTTGATGATGATGCAAATATTTTTAATCTCATTGTTGAACCAGGATCAAATGGCAACGCTTTAACCATTAACATTGATAAACTTCTCGAAGACAAAGCTTATGTTCTGACTCTTCTTGAAACAAGCTCGGGCTCAAAATCAGATTCAATTCAAATTATTAAGTACTCGTCCACTATTCCATTACCAACTCTAGGCCCATTAAAAAATGCGGCCATCACTCAATATACTTGTATCCACAGACCTCCTTCAGAAGATCAAGCTACTGGAGACATCTATTATGATGCAGCTTTCAGAGTGCACTTTTATTTTCTTCCAAGAGTTCCGCCAGATCCAATTCCGGCAGGATCAGATATCGTTTGTCATAATTTCATGGACCCTTTATATGGGGCGATTGATGACATCCTCTTTCCAAGATTAGAGCAAATACCAGGAACATTTAATTTATGGGACAATACGGATCCTAGATTTTTTGACAATAACGGGAACGCTAATGATGACGTTAATGACATCATTATTCAGAAGGCCAAAAACTTTGGGGCTTCAAATATTCCTCTCTCGACAAAATTCTTTCAAAAATTTCCGGTCATGAATACAGTTAGTCAAACACAACAGGCCGGAGGAAATGCTTCAATTGCAGCCTCTATGGGTTACTACATGTCACCTTGGATTGACCAAACAAGTTTCCGCTCGTATTGCCTGAACTCAACTCACTACAATAGTTCAAACCCACTATTCAAGGCCATGAGAGATGTTATCCAGGTTGACATGGAAGGAATTTACGTTGGAGTCAAGCCACCGGAAACGGTTTTTGATAGAGATGGAAATCCCTTGCAAACGCCTGACGACTTTATTCTCATTCGCGAAACAGATCTTAAAAAAGTTTGGTTCTATATGAAGAACGGTGTTCCAACAGTGCCGACAGATTCAATCGTAGCGTCTGTGCCCGTTTTCTTTTACTACCCTATGAATATACTCTCACCTTACGTGAAAGCTTCAACTCAGAAGATCTATCAGGTGAAGGGAGCTGTTGAACTTAATAATGAAACTGTTTCTGAAGGTGGTAGTAATTCTACAGGAATCTCTTCCAACTACCCTCCACATGACAGAAAGATTGGCTGTATTCCGAAGTTTTAATTCTTTACAAATTTTTTGAAATTACTGCAAGAGTGGGACTGATTTCGTCCTTAAAGAAATTATAAAAGAGAGTACAAGTGATAGCGGAAATGATTAAACTAACAGTCACGCTGTAGCGAAAACGCTTGAAAAACTTCCATTTTGGTTTAATGATTCTATGTTTAACAAACATACCAAAGAGAAATAGACCAAGACAAATGTATCCGTAGGTCTTTAGATCATCTCTTCGTATCAAGATACCAATAAGGCCAGGAAGTGCTTTTTCATCCTTCATGACTCCAACAAAGATATCTAAGATTTTTGGAAACCTTCGAATGACTCCTTCTAGAAATGATCCTTTGGCCTTTTCCTGAATTAATGCTCTGATCTCTTCAGCAGGACGATTTCGCATGACCCCTTCTTTCAAGGTCTTTTGGATAATTGCCAAAACTTTATCGTCTAATAAAAATGCCGCAGTTATTTGCTTATGCCCAAGCTTCTGAATTTCTTCCAAGGGATTTAAAGCGGGTGCCGCCAGTGGTTTTGTGGCCGTCTCAATCGCCTGGGCCTTCTTAATCTGGGTCTCGCGAATCTGCTGAAGCTCATTAACAGCTGCATCTTCATTTAGAGCAGGAGGTGGCGGAGGAACATCTTGCACAGCGGGCGCGGTTGGAGCACCCTGGATGGTGACTTTACCAGTATATTGATTGAGCGGTTGTAGAGTTTGTGCTGTCCCCTCCTCGGAAAACCCAGGAAGAGAAAGCACAAATAGAATCAGGGCAAGTAAAAACTTAGGCATTCTTTTTAAAGAACTTCTCGGTGAAAACGGTCATCGGTACGGCAATAAAGATGGTTGAATAAACACCCAAAATTACCCCTATCGTCATAGCAAAAAAGAAGTCATGAATAACAGCTCCACCCATGAACAACATCACAAGTGAAACACCAAGCACAGTTAAAGAAGTGATGATCGTTCGTGACATCGTTTCATTTAAAGCGCGGTTCATGATTTCAAAAGATCCCATGGTTGGGTTGGCCTGTTCAATTTCACGAACTCGGTCATAAATAACAACCGTATCGTTGACTGAGTAACCAATAATGGCGAGTAAGGCGGCCACAATTTGAAGTGAAAATTCTTTTTGAGTAAGAATAAAGGCACCAAGAATAATTACCACATCGTGAATGAGTGCTGCAATCGCACCAGGAGCAAATTTATACTCAAAGCGTAGTGCAAGATAGATCATAATCGCAAGGATCGCCCAGAAAAGTGCTTGGAAAGCTGAAACTCGAAGTTGAGCTCCGGCCTTAGGACCTACAATATCATTTTTAAGAATTTCAAAACTACCTACTCCAAACTTTTCAGTTAGAACTGATCCAACCTGAGTTGAAATGGCGTTAAGGTCACCTTTATCAGTTTCAAGTTTCAACAAGAACTCATTCTGATTGTCATCGCCAATACTTTGAAGCTGTGACATAGCGACTTGTTTTTCTGTTAAGGCCGTACGCAAGTCACCCAATGAGACTGAATTCTTAAACTTAACCTGAATTTCAACTCCTCCACGGAAGTCGACACCGTAGTTTAGTCCTTTGGTGAAGTACATCACAACTGTCCCAATTATAAGGGCCAGAGAAAAAAGACCTGCAATTTTAAATTTACCAACGTAATCAATATTTTTCATACTCATCATTCCTTCGATTAAATACTTAAGCTCTTCTTCGCACCTTTACTTACATAAACCTCAAAGAGGATTTTGCTTACAAAGTACGCTGTATAAACTGTTGTCGTAATACCAATTAAGAGAGTTACGGCAAAACCACGAACAGGACCTGTACCAAAGTTTAGAAGGCAAATACCCGCAAGTGCCGTTGTAATGTTGGCATCAGCAATCGCCCAAAAAGCTTTTTCAAAACCGATTCGAACTGCTTCTTGTGGTGAAATCCCAAGTCTTAATTCTTCTCGAATACGCTCGTAGATTAGAATGTTTCCATCAACGGCCATACCTACTGTCAAAGCGATCCCCGCAATACCAGGCAGAGACAACGTCGCTCCCAAAGCAATTAAGCAAGAAAGCGTGAATAAAACGTTAAGAACAATAGTCACAGTGGCAATAACACCAGAGAGTTTGTAGTAAAAACACATGAAAGCAAGAACTAGAAAAGCTCCGACTAAACTTGCATACTGAGCTTTTGCAATAGCATCCGCGCCTAAAGAAGGACCAACAACACGTTGTTCTTCAAAGATCAATTCAACTGGAAGTGCACCTGCACGGAGAACAAGTGCAAGATCGCGCGCTTCACTCATGACAGTATTATAGTCACCAGCTCCGAGAGTAATCTGAGCTGAACCACCTGCAATACGCCCATTAACCATAGGCGCTGAATAAACGTTACCATCAAGAACAATTCCCAAACGCTTACCAGTATTAGCACCAGTTAGTTCTTCAAAAATTTTGGCCCCGTTGGCCTTAAATTCTAAAGCAACATAAGGACGATTTTGCTCCTGGTCCATACGAACAAAAGCTTCTTGAAGCTCATCACCAGTCAAAGAACTACCTGTCTCAACCAGGTAAGGCTCCATATTGGTAATTTCATTTGTGTTTTTATTTGATTCTTTAGAGAACGCAATCTCAAAACCTTTTGGAAGGTCTGCTGCCAGAGTCTCATTTATTTTTTTCACATAATCAGAAAAACGATCACCCTTATTAAAGACAATTCCTGCTTTCTTAACTTTGTCCATCCAATCAGGGATTGAAGCAGCATGCTCATCATTAATAACTTTGAATTCTAGTTTTGCTGTTTTACCAATGAGGTCTTTAGCACGGTCGATATCTTTAACACCAGGAAGCTGAACCACGATACGGTCTGTTCCTTGAGAAACAATCTCTGGCTCAGTTACGCCGAATTCATCAATACGGTTACGGATAACTTCGATTGACTTTGATAAGGCCGTATCTTCCACTTCTTTGACGAAGTCGCGTGACAGGCCGTAAGTAAGAGTTCCGTTATCTTCACCAGTTAAGCGAATCGTATTGCCAAAATATTTTGAAAGAATATCTTTCGCCCGATCTACATCAGTTGCTTTAGTTAAAACGATCGCCTGCTTAGGGTCTTTGGCATCTGAAGAAACCAAATCACCAATTTTAGCTTCGATAGTTTCTTCTTTTAAAAGATTTACCATTTTACGGCCGTTACCAATAACTTCGTCGCGGTAAACTTTGTTGAAGTCGATCCCGAGAACCATGTAGAGACCACCCTGGAGATCTAGTCCAAGATTGATCTTACTTTTCATCGGAAAGGAACTCTTTTCGGTGAGGTTAAAAGCAGTCGGGGCTACCGACATAAGAGCTACAATTGTTAGAGCAGCTAAAAAACTAAATCGAAACCACCATCCCCTGGCCATGTCAATCTCCGTATCTTTAAAGGGTTCTTAAAAAGAAATATTGTATTCGGAAAATGTTAAACAATTTTAGGGGTTTGAGCAATGATAACAAAGGGGCTTTCGCCCCTTTATTTATGAATGATGATCTTCGTTCTTAGGAGAAGGATTTTCAGAGGTAGTTGTTACTGTTTGCTGAGCAGTGTCAGCAATTTTTGCTACCTCATGAGCATCGGTTTGAGCTGTTTCTTGAGGATTCTGCACCTGGTCAGAGAAACCCTTAGCAGCATTTTGAAAATCACGAATACCCTTCCCTAAACCTTTAGCAAGTTCAGGGAGCTTTTTAGGTCCAATGAAAATCAGAGCGATCAAAAAAATAAGAATCAACTCGCCCATGCCAAGTCCAAACATAGATTACTTCTTTTTATCTTCAGCAAAAATTGAAGCTGCTGATCCACCTATGTGAGACTTAAGAACTTTCATCTTAGCTCCATTTTCGATTTCAACAGTAACAGCTTTTTCAGCGATAGCAGTAATTTTTCCAAGGATGCCTGACTTCAAATAAACTTCATCTCCGTGAGCAAGTTTAGTTAAAAAAGACTGCTCTTCTTGCATACGTTTTTTCTGAGGACGAATCATCAAGAAATACATAACAGCAAAAATGAGAACGAAAGGAATGAATGAAATTAATGGATTCTGAGCTGGAGCACCAGCGGCCTGAGCATGTGCAGATGATAGGATGAAATCGAACATGTAAGTTCCTTTTGTTATTCCCAACGGTTTGAAGAGTAGTTGTTATAAAATTTTAGGTAATATTCGTCAAATGAAGCGTTAAAAATTGCGAGGCGAGCGTTCTTCACCATTTCCAGATAAAAATGGATATTGTGGTAAGTAATCAGCTGACCAGCGAGATACTCCCCTACATTAAACAAATGTCGTATATAAGAGCGTGAATATCGGGCGCATACACGGCATGAGCACTCTGTATCGGGCGGAAGTTGATCCTCAGTGAATCGGGCCTTCTTGATATTGAGTGGACCATGGGTTGTTAAAAACTGCCCATTACGTGCGTTACGAGTTGGAAGCACACAGTCAAACATATCTAGACCGGACTTAATTCCATTCAGGACATCAAGCGGTTTCCCTACGCCCATTAAGTAGCGAGGTTTATCTTGAGGCATAGTTGGAACAAAATTTTTGCAGAACTCAACCATTTCTTCGTTTTTCTCACCCACTGACAAACCACCAAGCGCGTAGCCATCAAAATTTAGTTCTTTCAAACCTTCCATGCTTTCTGA
>CAMDQH010000016.1 GCA_945905815.1 Bacteriovorax stolpii
GAGAACGCATCTTTATCAATACGTCCACCAAGCTTAGTATTATTATCTGAAACCATCATAACGAATGGATTAAGTTTTCCTTTATGAGCAAGCCCTGGAATAGCCGCGAAAGCTTCTTTGGCTTCACCCTCCATGGCCGCACCATCAGATACAGAAACAACCGTGACCCGATTATTTCCTGTAAGCTTGTCTGCAAAAGCTAATCCCTGGGCCTGGGGCAAAGCAGATCCCAGTGGGCCGTTTGAAAGCAGTACACCTTCAGGATAAAGATGAGACTCTCCGTGCCCAGTAAGTTTTGATGTAATTGAACGGAAACCTTTAAGTGTTTCCAAAGTTAGGTCCCCGTATCCTAGAACTGCCCTTAGAGCATAAATTCCGTTCTCAGCATGGCCAATATCATTTACGAAATTAAAATTCTCAAACCAGTTCTTCTCTTTGAACATTATGGAGTGCAAAGCGGTCCAGGTTTCGGTCATGGCCGAAGGTCCACCCCAGTGGCAAGCTGCTCCACCATTAACCGCGGCAAGGTCCATAAGAGCAATCAGAGACCTGGTCGCTTTAGGATTCGCCAATTTAATTTCATTTTGCTTTGCGTCTTTAATTACCAATGCATATTTAGGTGCAGAAGTAGGAGCAGGCAAAAGTTTTGATTTAATATTCAGGGGTTTAAGTGACATGTAGACCACCTTCTATAGAGGGAAAAATAAATGAAAAGAGTATGAAACGAAAAGCGCGGTTAATCCACAAGATTCTAGCACTTTAGTCTTGCCAAGGTGCTTTAACTTCAATAAAGTTTCGAAACTTAAATTTGAATATCACCACAAGGAATTTTTATGGCACGTCAATGTGATCTAACTGGAAAAAGCCGTCAGGCAAACCATAAAGTGTCTCACGCTAACAACAAGACACGTGTTTTTAAGCAACCAAATCTTAAAACTAAGAAAGTTTTTGATCCTGAATCAGGCCAGACGATCCGTCTTAAGCTTGCAACTTCAACAATCAAGACTTTGGACAAACTAGGTCTTTCTAAATTCTTACGTAAATACTACAAATAATTGTAGTAAATTTTTCAATAAAAAGCTTACGAGCCTCCGAATGGAGGCTCTTTTTTTTTGCTAAATATTAATAGATAACTTTTGCGTTTTTAATGATGGCACCAAATCTTGCTTCAGAAGAATCAGAGGTAAATTCAACCGTAATCGTTTCAGTCTCTGCGTAATCAGTTTCATAGTTTGTGCCAGAGCCAGAAATTCTCTCAATCACTGCACCTTTTGCATCTTTAAAAATAACAAAATCATAACTTGCTTCCGTCTCGTATTTTTCAATGACGAGCTTCACGAATTTAGCGCCAGAGAAAGTATACGTTTTAGAAATTTTTGCATTGTTAGCATATGGGTGAGTGGTTTCAAAAATTTCTTTTAAGGCCTCAATTCTCCAAGCACCTTCATCAGGTCCCTGACGAGGAATACGAGTATCAGTTAAAAAATTATAAGCATCAACGCGACCACCGGCGATCGTTGATTTACGATAAGCGCCAGCAGGAACTGTCGTTGCCATCAAACGATCACGAACGCTCTTCACATCTTGTCGGCCATTTTGAGCAATATAAAGTCCAAGCACACCCGAAACATGGGGAGTCGCCATGGAAGTTCCAGAATAAACTTTATAAGTATTTCCTGGAGTCGTAGAAAGAATATTATGTCCTGGTGCCGCTACATGTACGGTACGTTTTCCAAAACAGCTAAATGTGGCCAGTGAGTCTTGATTCGTATGGGCCGCAACACTTACGACGTTATCGACTTGATAGTTAGATGGATAATGCGGAGCTGAATCATTGTTTGTCCCGTCGTTTCCAGCAGCAGCTACGAATAATATCCCTTTCGCTTTTGCGGCCTTGATTGAATCTTCAAGCGCTTGTGAAAAGCCACCGCCTCCCCAAGAGTTACTCATGATATCAACATTCATTTTTGTCGCGTAATCAATAGCGATAACGGCATCAGCAAGATTACCTGAACCTTCATCTGATAGAAACTTTACGGCCATCAATGAAACGTCGTTCATCACTCCCGCAACACCCACACCATTTCCGTGCTTAGCACCGATCGTTCCTGAACAGTGAGTTCCGTGTGAATTTCCATCCATTGGATTACCGTTTTTAGCAAAGGCGTTCCAACCGTGGATATCATCAATGAATCCATTTCCATCATCGTCTTTATTATTACCTGCGATTTCTTTGGTATTGACCCAAATATTACCTTTAAGGTCGTCATGGTTATAATCAATGCCTGTATCGATTACAGCAATTACAACATTTTTTGAGCCCTTAGTGATTGCCCATGCCTTGTCAGCATTTACATCAGCTCCGGCAACGCCAACAGTACCTGAACTCCCACCATTTCTATCTGGCTCGTTATTTCCAGTGTTCGACAATCCCCAAAGTTTTTCAAAAAGAGGATCGGCCGTGTTGCTACTTATCGCCTTATAAATGAAATTGGGTTCAGCATATATAACTTCTGGAAAATGCTTTAATTGAGTCAAAAGTGACTGTGTCGATTTTGAAGAAGATCCTAAAACAACAAAATCACCGGCTATCAAGTTCATACTCGATTTAAGTTCTGCATCTAAAAGAGATTTTTTACCGAGGAATTTGCCCATGAAGCCTTTTTTAACCTTAACCACAACCTCACCCGGAACAAAGGCAACCTCAGTTGACATTGGTCTGGCGTGGACGGTAGCTACAACTCCAAGACTCAACACCGCTGGTAAAATCAATTTTTTCATTAGCTCTCCTAGCTGCTGGCGGCGAATCCTTCGCCTTCAATAATGATCTGATCTTTAAATCATAGGCCGTTGTTTAACTTTTCTCGCCGGGGTAAAAATGGCTAACGCGGCCAGTTATTGAAACTAAAATAATCGGCCTTTTTTTGCCTATTGTTTCTTCTTTTCTCTTACTGAGTGATAATACAAAAGAGGAGAATTCTAAATGATTTACAATAAAAGCGGTCACCCAATTGAAGTGAAAAAAATCTCTGTACGCTTGTGGTCACAAAGAGATGAAATTGAAGCTGCTATTGGAAGACGCATGAAAGAATGTGAAGCGGCCGGCGTCCCTCTCTTCATTGATGACATTAAACGTTTTTATAATTTAGATCTCCAGACATCACTAACTGATCAAAGTAATGTTTTACAGCTCCATAACAAAACTGATGAAGCTGAAAGCATGGCCAATTTGATGGAGTCTATAAAAGATGAACCTGCACCTGAAGTAATTGCAGCTCCTCCTATCGAGGGGGAACCAGTCGCAGCGGTAGACAGTAAAACTTTCGATCAAGCAGAGCAACTGATAGCGGAACAAAATAAACAAGGTCTTGAAACTAAAAAACCAAATCCAATATTAGAGCGTCCTTATAAGCGCCAGCCGCCAGATTTGGATAAAATATCTTACGGCTTTACTCTACTCTCTGACATCAATATGGAAAGTATCCTTAGCTTCACTAAAGATAAATTCCTCCAGGGTCAGTCAGTGGTGGTGGAATTTTTAATTCCGCAAAGTTTTATGATGACCGCAACTGTAACTTATTGTCATTTCTATGCTCTCAGAAGCCGTATTATCTCATCCACTAAGCCCGATTATCGGCTTCAGTGTTTTTTCTCGTTCTCTATTTTGGGTGAAAGGGACACACTTCGTAAGTTTTTAAAGTCTATCGAACCAGATCTTTCTCCCGGCAAAAAAAAGGTTGTTAAAGATGCTGAAGATGATTCCCTAGGAATCTAGATTCAGTGTAACCTATAGTTCATGAAGGCTTTACTTAGACCAACATTCTCATCAATTTTAGTGATCACATTTGCTTTAATCCTGCTCTTTTTAGGATTATTTGCGGAGGTTTTTGAATCCCATACGCCTGAAGTTGATCTGGCACAGATCTATGCCAACCCAATTCCTGTTATTGAACTACAACACCTAAAGTCTCTGCGAATGACTAATAAGCAGGGTAACTTTCTACTAGAGAATACTCATCCCGAAGGAAAACTTGAGGGTCCTTGGCAAATGGTTGAACCCCAGGCCTTAAAAGTTAAAGACGACGTGATCCCTAAAATCGTGGACGCTTTAAATGTTATTCGAGTTCGTAATTTTCATTTACTTGAACCCATTAACATCGCAAGTTTCTCACTTGATAATCCAACATTAACCCTAACCTTTAAAACTTTTCTGGATAAGTCCTACGAGGTAAAAATGGGACTCATCAATCCCATCGATAACTCTGCTTATCTAAGTCTCTCTTCTCAAAATCAGATTTATCAAATTGATCCGATAGAAATTACGCTTGAAAGTTACGATATTTCTCAATTGGTTGAATCAAGAGTTCTCGCCCTCAACACTGAGTCTTTAGTATCTTTAGAAATCTACACACCAACTGGTCTTGAAGTGAAACTTCTTAAAAAAGAAGAACTATGGGTGGATCAGAATGGAGTTTCACTCGAGACCAATAAAGTTAAAAAATATTTTGAAAAACTTGAAGACCTAAAAAGCTTTACCATCTTAGACAAGCTAACCGTGCCCCAACAAGCGTTTATGGAAGCAGCATTGGCGACTCCTATTTACACGCTTAAACTCATCTCGGCACAAGGTGTGCGTTCGTATTATGTAAGTGAAATCAAAAATGGCATTCCTGGAATGAGCCTCGCCCAAAGCAATTTTTTCGCACTGAGTTCTGAGGAGAAAAAATCCTTCGTTCTGATAGAAAAAGAACAACTTCGTGCGTTTACTCTGAAAAGCAGTGAGCTAAAATAGAATCTTAACCTTTGCTTAATTCGATAGAAACAAAAAAGGGACACTTTTAGTGTCCCTTTTTTATAATTAACCAATTAAAAAAATCAGATTACTTAATTTCTTTGTGAAGAGTGTGACGACGAAGATTGTTGTTGTACTTCATCTTTTCCAATCTTTCTGGAGTCGTCTTCTTGTTTTTAGAAGTCGTATAACGAGAAGGTGAACCACCCTCTTTTCTAGCTTCTGTACATTCTAACGTAACGATAACTCGTGGACCCTTGGCCATAAAATCCTCTCTGTGGAAATTGCATTTACATAAAAGTGGACAGACTATAGACTCATGCTCTGGATAAGACAACAATTTTATTAATGGATAGAGTTATATGCAAGGCGTAAATTTAAAGAATTGGACCTATACCCGCTACCAAAAAGGGGATTTCATGGCCCTAATCACATTTGGAGCTGATCCAGAGTCGGTTAAGGAAGATTGCCTTGAATATTACGTCACCGTTCTTGAGCATGAAATTCACGAATCTTTTCAGGAAAAATTCAATTCTTTGGCCGATGCCTGCATGTTTTTGAATGCAAATTACGGTGATTGGACTTTCGAAGATCAGACTGCAGCTAAAACTGGCTGTTCAACCTGTGCTGCTCACTAAAAAACTTCTTCGCGCGCTTTATTTTGTTCAGTAAAATCAGCAAAGATTTTCTCTAGTTCATTTGCATCAATTAAATTTCTCATGAATTCTTTTTCGAATCGACCTTGGATAGGTTCCTCTACGATACCTTTACGAACTTTTATTCCATTACTCATTTCAAATGCTGGGGTTTCACCCCAAAGCCAATCCCAACTTGTGAGCTGTTTGAAACTTTGTTGAACTTCATAAAGAGAAAGAATTGATTCGTCAAAAGATCTGGGAGTTGTTTTTAATTCATGGGCAATGAGATCAATTACATCCTGAATAGTCACATCCGAATATTTATCCTGTAGTTTGGTTACCTGAGAACGAACTGAAGGAATGGATTTAGATTCTTTTGGTATAAGTGTATGTTTTAAGCTTTCTGCTAATTTCTCCATATCCGATGAAATGAGAAAAGTTCCATGATGAAAAGAAGCGTCTTTGGTTTGTTTAAAAGCTGACCCAGAAATCTTTTTCCCATCTAGCCATAAATCATGACGAGGAGAAATATCAAGATGGATGTCAGCTTTTACAAAAGCACTCTTGATAAGCTCAACTCCCCGACTCCGATTAATCATGCCCTCTGGATAAATAAAACAATAATTTAAATTTCCTTCATCATGAAAAACACAACCGCCGCCACTTTGTCGACGAACCATCCAGATATCATTTTTAACTAGATAAGGAAGGTTGCATTCAAGCCAGGGATTCTGAAAACGCCCCAAAATTACAGATGGCCGGTTGATGTAAAAGAAGGCCACAGGTAAGTCGGCCCCACCCCTGAGGAAATGGTCTTCCAAGGCGAGATTGATAAAGGGATTATTGAATGGGGACACAAAGACATTCATGTATCTTGATGATAGGCTTAAACGCATGAAAGAACAATTTGCGATTCTTCCCCGCCTACCCATCGTTGGGACCTTAAAACTCACCAGTTATGACGGTAAGACCCTTTCATCAATCACAGTGGTAAAAAAACAGAAAGCGACCGAACGAAACAGTATGTTCGAGCATTGTTTTAAGGAAATCCAAAATTATTTAAATGGTTCGTCTCATGAGCTTGATATCGAACTGGATCTTAGTCATCTGACGAAATTTCAAACAAAAGTCATGGATGAAATGAAGAAAATTCCGTATGGCAGCGTCGCTTCTTATAAAGATCTTGCAGTCAGTATGAATTCTAAAGGCTATCAGGCAATTGGGACGGCATGTGGCAAAAATCCATTCTTATTGATTTATCCGTGCCACCGAGTTGTTGGATCAAACGATCTGGGTGGCTTTGCTCATGGAATCGCAATGAAGAAAAAGCTTTTAGAGCTCGAGAGTACCTTTCATTGAATTACAGGCCCCGTCTTCATCGTAAGCGAGATCTGCAGACTTGAATTCAATCCTTGCTTTTCTACCAACAAAATCACCAACGATTTCTTCTCGAGACTTAATAATTTTAATTTTGAATGAAATGTCTCTTGATTCATAAGATAAGTTAACAAATCTTTTCTTGATTTCTTTTTTATAAAAACGTGCACTGACGTTGGAGGTTTTTTTATTACCCTGCAAATAAATGGCATCCTTTCCTTCCATAATAACAAATGATTTGTCCTTCGAACGACATTCCAAAACATCCTGAACTTCATTGGATTTAATAATAACATCACTAATTGTTATCAATGACAGGTCGGTTTCTTGGAATTTACCGCACTTTGTATTAACAAGAACTTTTCTAGTTGATTTTAAACCGCGCACGCTAAAACTATAGAGGGTATTATTTGTATCTTTTAATTTATAATCAGTTCCGTCCTGAAATAAATCTCGAACAGCAGTAAAAAAATAAGCGGTAGACTGGTAAACACGAGATGGTGTCTCTAGTTTATTTTTTAGTAGAATAATATTTAATTCATAATTTAAAATGTTCCGTGTCTCATCAGACAGAAACGCCCAAAAGTCTTTAGGATCTAAATATTTAACAACCCTAAGATCAGCTAACACTTTGTCGACGGTGCTTTTGTATAACTTAACATCGTAATCTTGAGCGAAGTCGCTCTCTATTTGTGCCCCCAGGTCTGAAACACCACATTCAAGCTTTTCGCCCATATCTTTTCCAACTTTCTTCACAACACTGTTTACGGCCTTCCCGCAGCTCAATGTAGATAGAAGTGAAATTGTCATAAGACCGAGTATTATTTTGTTTTTCATAAACCTATATTAGTTTAAAGATCTTTCAAGGTGCTGATATTTGAAAATTTTTCAATTTCTAACAAAAGCCCACAATAACAATACCTTATGCCTTTGTAATAAATACTTGACGCACTGGATTAGTTTCATTGATTCAAGTAGTGTCCAGTCCATGAAAACACTTACAGCACTCTTTATTACATCACTTTTTATCCCTTCTGCTTTTTCGCAGACTACGCTTTCAGGCAAGGCAAGTTCGGTGAGCTGGGGCGGGCATTGGTGGACCATGCGAAATGGTGAACTAGCTCTTGGTTGGGACGATTTAAAATCAAGAAAGAATTATTCTGTAGCTCAGGCGAATCAATTTGATGCTTGTATTTCTGCCGCCACAGCTGCCTGCAAAAAGCTCATACAGTCTCATATTAAAAACAATGGAGTCGCACTATCACCAATGATGAAGTTTGATCTTTGGGTTAAGAAGCAAGTAGATGCAGTCTATGCTGAAGGAAGTGCCGTGAGTATGTATTCAAGAGCAACAAATAATGAACTAAAAATTCATTACATAACTGGCCCCGAGCATCGCCATTATGAGGCCAGTGGATTTGCTGGAAAGTGTACTGGTTGGTCTCTTTCGAATATGGATTATTCAGAACCAACGACGACCAAGACTATTGATGGAATCACTTTTACTCCAGCAGATATTAAAGGAATTTTAGCGGCCATATACAATGGTGCTCAATTCTTTGTTCCTAACGAAATGGTATTAGGAAATGCTTTTCGTAATTATGCTCCTGATAACACTCCAGAGATTAAAGCAGATCCGCTCCCGCATGACTTAATCGTCGCGTTTGAAAAACACATAAAAACAGATAAAAAAATCATTGTGGCCGACATGGATCCAACTGAAGGGGTATGGAATCACCCAGTTTATGGATATTCGGTTAAGCTTGATGCCCCAAAAGCTGGCAAGGTCTTAGGAACCATGATCATTAATTATGCAAATGATGAAGTGAATACCGATGAAGTATTTACGACAAATACTGCACGCCCGGATCTTTTAAGTCGAACAATTAGTTTTGAACTAACAGTTCCAAAAAGCTGGGACAAGAAGATAAATTCTGTTAAATCTTCTAAATGGATTGGCGAATCGGTTAATAAACATCCTGACTCACTCATTTTTGGACTTGAGACAGGCTGGCGTAAATCAATTTATGAATATAAAAACACCGACATGAAACTTGAAGTCAATTACCAGTTGATTAAAAAAGTTAATCTCGGTAGCGGATTTAAAATAATCGTGGATGATCTTTTAACGAAATACTACAAATAGACAACAGAGTTCATATGAAAAAATTAATGATCGCACTTATAGTATCTATTTCATTTGCTCAGGCCTCTGAACCTATTAGAGACTTAGAAAAGTTTCCATTAACGATCAATGAGGCCAAGGCCTATTCAGCTGCAAAGAAATTGGCCGCATCAGAAAGTCAGATTATTAGTGATGTTTGTGTGAATGCAAGCTTCAAACCAGGATCTGGGCCTGTGACGGTCCAATTCTATCATCTAGATGAAGAAGGCGAATCTTGTATCGATCCTCACTATTCCATTGAAGTGGAGTTTGAAGCTGGAAACGTAGTCAGCATAAAACTTAACGACGCTTAAATTTTGCCGTGACTGTGACAATCAACTTTCTTACCATCCACCCATTTTTGAATCTGATGAGAGTAGACACCCGGTGGTCTAAAAAGATCACCTTTTGAATAGACTTTAACCATTGAACCCATTTCATCTTTGACCACTTCGACAAAAACTAAAGGTTTGGGACCCGTAGACTGGTTATCTATCTCATAGGCAATTGTTCCAAATTGTTTTGCCTCGTCAAAAACTGATACGGTTTTTTCATAAACAGGATAATCAGATTGAGGATAACACTTGGTCATCTTATCAACCAACATGCGATGAACGACAGAAGGCGCAAGCTTACTTTTCAAATCTTGAAGGTGAAACTTTTTCTTGTAAGTACCCTCTGTCATAGAACAACTTATAAGAATAAAAAGTAAAAGAAATTTCATGGTTTTTCCTTTGAAATAAAGCAAGGATGCCCAAAAAGACCTTTTTTATTAATCTCTTTAGCAACTGCGGTCGGTACCATCTTTTCCCAACCGGGCTCTTTAGAAGTAATCATTTGAAGAACTTTAGAAGAATAGATATGCAACAAATCTTTATTAGGATTTTCAACGTCAACAATTTGCTTGGATTGTTTTATGAAAGAAAATATATGCTCAAACTTGTCAGAAACTTTCAAATTCTCCAAAGACTCAATTACCCCTTTATCATCCTTGTATGGATAAATATAAAGTTTCACTTTATCTCGAAAAAGTTGTCCAAGAGCAGAAAGGATCCCTCCCTCTACTTTAGAGTAATCAGTGTCTGTAAAAACTTGGCGAAAGTTATAAATTCCAAGGACGAGCCCAAGGTTTGGCACACTCATACGAGCGAAGTAATTAGCAAGTTTGTAATACTGAGGATAATTGGTAAAGAGTGTCTTTCGTCCTAAAACACATATCAAATCCACACGTGCAAGAAAATCTTCTTTAGTGACGTCTCCTGCTTCAGCTTTGAGCGTAGAAATGGTAATCTCAGAAATTGCGACAATCTCTTCTTCTTTTTCTCCGATATCTTTTGCAAAATTTGCGAGACCTGACTTAATCATATCAAGACTTACAAGAGTCGGTGGTCTGAATGATCCACGGACAACAAGAACATTCTTATGGTGAAGATGATCTGCTGGAAGAACAACTTGTCCCTGTTCATCAAACATTATCGCGTGAGTCATCCCTTGTTTCAAGAGATGTAAATTCATCAGGCGATTATCTACTTTTTCAAATACTTTCCCACCAAAACGAATAAAGTTAATTTCAATTCGAGTCAAATCAAGATGATCCATTAGAGAATCAATAAATGCTTCCGGATCATGCTGCAAAAAGAATGCTGCATACAAAAGATTTACACCAATTATTCCAATCGCATCCTGTTGAAGTACATTTTGCGGGTCAAGCATACGTACGTGAATAACAACTTCAGAAACTTCACTTCCTGGAGCGTGCTGAAAACTAACACCCATCCAGCCGTGGGCCTCATTGGTTCGATTAAAATTGAGAGCTGCAACAGTATTTGAGAAAGTAAAAAACTGATGATCAAGTCCACGAGTATCAGATAAGCGCTCTTGTAAAAGATGCATTTCTTTTTCAAGCATTTTTAAAAGACGGGACTCGCAGACATAACGACCCGTTTCTTCTTTACCGTAAATATGATCTGAAAACGTCATATCATATGCAGAAATAGTTTTTGCAATTGCACCACTTGCTCCGCCGGCCTGAAAAAAATAGCGGGCAACTTCTTGGCCAGCACCAATCTCAGCAAATGTGCCATAAAAACGTTTCGCAAGATTAATTTTGAGAGCTTTCTGTCTCAGTGAAAGAGCTTCTAGCATGTTCACGCCTGATCCTTAAGGACTTGATTTTGTTCAGTTCACTAATGAGTGTAGAACATTTTTTGAACTTTGAGGAGAAAAAATCGAACGCTTTCCTATTCTAAGGCATAATTAATTCTAGAGGGTTACCGATAGAGGGTTACCCATTAAGGGAGGAGAATCCCATGCATTACCTAATTATTGCTACCACATTTGTCATCGCTTGCTACTCAGCTTTGAGCATGCGCGAAAGAAGTATGATTTATCGGCCTGTAGCTATGAACAAGCGTCGTAGCCACTAAGCCAAGTATTTCGACACCACTTCAAAAGTATCCCGAGAAGGTGTTCCTTCCATTATCTTATTAAGTGCCTTTTTCATCCCTTCACGCCTCGAAATATCCACATGATTAACAAGTGAAAATGCCGTTGCCGCTCTAGCAGCAACTTGTGGATTAAAACCGTCAATCATTTTAATACGCTCACCCACAAAAGTATATCCACTGCCATCTTTAGCGTGAAAAGCCACAAGATTAGATTTTGCAAAATTTAAATAGAGCGCTCTTAAATAATTTGGAACATCTTTTAAAAACATTGGATCAAGCTCTAAGGTTTGCATTCGTTTTAAAACTACGTCTTTTGGAGAATAACTAGCAATAGCACCAAACCATTTAAGCATCACAAGAGAATCATTCTTCCACTTATCATAGAATCCAACTATGGCATCATGATCGAGACCAACACCAATTCTAATGTATTCAGTCAAGGCCTGGATTTCTTCAGTCATGTTCGATGCTGTTTTATAGTGAGAATCTAATCTTTCAAGCCCAGCAGGTGTCATAGAAGCTGCCAAATAAATCAAACACTGATTTTTAAGCGAACGTAAACCGTAGGCAATTGGAGTTAGTTCAAAACTACTTGGGATAGAAAGTTGTTCATGCTTATTTAAAAACCAATCCTGAAAACTTAAACCGAGCTTCTTTTTAAGATTGTTTCTAACTAAACTAATGGCATCAAAGTCTGGATTAAATAATTCCTGCGCCAGAGAGTTTTCAGTTGGAAGAGTCAAAAGATATGATTTGAATGAGTTATCAATCGATGCATCATTGAGAAGTTTCTGTAAGGAAGATTTAAAATCTGAACCTAAATCAGCATTAAGTATACCCGATCGAAGGTAAATTTTAAGGTCATTCTTTAGGATGCCAGAATAAACTTGTTGAGTTGCCTCGTATTTGCAATAGGCATCAGATTCATAAGTCATGATATGTAAAAGATCAGAAAACTCATATGGATAATCAATAATAACTGGTGCCGTAAAATTACGATTTAGCGATATAATGGGGTTTGAATCCATATTAAAATTAAACGTCTCACTAAGATTTTTTATCTCTAAGAATTGTTCCGACAATTGTCCTTCTCTACCAAGGAAAGCAATCTTGAGAGGCATCTGAAGAACATCAGTGGCTGGAATCTGCAATGATGTAGCTGGATATATCTGATCAACCTGAAGCTTCAATTGACCGTTTAAAAATTCAGAGCGAATTTTCAAAGTCGGCGTTCCTGGACGGGAATACCAATTTTTGAATTGAGTAAAATCTTTACCTGATGCAAGCTCCATCGCC
The DNA here is from genome assembly GCA_945905815.1 of Bacteriovorax stolpii. Lineage (GTDB taxonomy): Bacteria > Bdellovibrionota > Bacteriovoracia > Bacteriovoracales > Bacteriovoracaceae > Peredibacter. The sequence continues at coordinate 12,715 of CAMDQH010000016.1, forward strand.
TGAACGAAATCTTCTGTCGTGACGGCCTTCCCATCAAATAGCTCAAAATATTTGTCCATACCTATTCGGAATTTGTCCTTTCCGATAAAAGTTTCTATCATTCGAATAATTTCTGCACCTTTTTCATAAATAGTGCGAGTATAAAAATTATTAATTTCAATATAACTTGAAGGCCTTATAGGATGGCTTAAAGGTCCTGCATCTTCAGCAAACTGAAGTTCCTTAAGGGCACGAACATCTTCAATCCTTTTTACTGCACGCGATAAAAGATCTGATGAAAACTCTTGATCACGATAAACTGTAAGTCCCTCTTTCAATGTTAATTGAAACCAGTCACGGCAAGTCACACGATTTCCTGTCCAGTTATGGAAGTACTCATGCCCAATAACACCTTCGATATTTTGGAAATCGTGATCCGTAGCACTTTTTTCATCTGCTAGAGTATACGTAGAGTTAAAAATATTTAACCCTTTATTTTCCATCGCACCCATATTGAATGAATCGACGGCAACGATCATATAGATATCTAAGTCATACTCTAGGCCGAATGTTTCTTCGTCCCATTTCATCGAGGTTTTAAGTGAATTCATTGCATGCGATGTTTTCCTTAAATTTCCTTTATCCACAAAAATTTCAAGTTCAATTTTTCGACCTGTCATTGTGACATATGAATCTTGGGCAACGTCGAAATCCCCAGCTACCATGGCAAAAAGATAGCTAGGCTTTCTAAATGGATCTTCCCACTCAACAAAATGCCTGCCATTTGGTAGATCTCCTGACACAGTCTTGTTTCCATTTGAAAGAAGAAAAGGAAATCTACTCTTGTCGCCTGTCATGCGAGTTTTGAATTTGGCCATTACGTCTGGTCGATCAATGAAATAGGTTATTTTTCTAAAACCCTCGGGTTCACATTGAGTGCAAAACTGATCACCGGACTGATAAAAACCTTCGCAAGCTTTATTTGTAGCTGGGTTAATTTCATTTTGAATTTCAATAATGAACTGGTCCGTAGTTATATTCGGAATAATCAGTTTATCAGAAGTAAGCTGATATTTATCAGGGGCGAGCTGAACACCATTCAATTTTAGAGATTTTAATAGGACGTTCTCGCCATTAAATTCCAGATCCCCTTGCCTTCCTTTCAACAAATTAGACTTAAAGATCTTCATCGTCGAAGTTACTTGTGTATTGTCCTCAAAGATATCAACGGATAGACTTATGGTATCAATTAAAAAATTTGAAGGTTGATAATCTTTTAAATGAATCGTCTTAGGTTTTGCTACTTGCATGCTCTCCCTCAATTGTGACTTCAAATCCACTATGTGATCTGACATTAAATACGCCGGCCTCAAAGATCAAATACTGACCTTTAATACCAAGAAGTTTTGATTTTACGACAGGTACTTTTTCAAGATTAATGGACGTAACTTTTTCAGGATAAAGATCCACAGGATAATTAAACTTATACTCCGGTTCATTCAATACTGTGAATTCATGCCCTTTCAAATCATCCTTCACGAGCGTAAGTAGTTTTTCCTTCCACTCAAGAAGATTAACCTCTTCTGAAGCGCCTCTGAGCATTTTTCGCCAATCAGTTTTATCAGCGATATGCTTTTTAAAAATTACCTCTATGAGCCCTGAAGTGAGTCTTTTCTTAACTTCAATAATTGGCAGGGCCTGAGTCGCCCCTTGATCAATCCAACGAGTTGGAACCTGGGTTCGTCTTGTGATGCCTACTTTTAATCCAGAAGAATTTGCGAGATATACTACATGGGGTTTCAAACAATGCTCTTCTCCCCAGAACGGTTCGCGACAGGTTCCTTTTTCATAGTGACAAAGTTCAGGCTTCAAAATACAAAGATCACACGCGGCCAGCTTAATCGTACAAGGAAAACAATATCCTTGATTATAGGATTTCTTTGTAGATTTCCCACAATTGCCACAAAATATTTTTCCCAAATAACTAAGGGTAACCTCTGAACCAATGAGGTTATTGAGGTCAAACTGCACCTCGCCAAGCATCAACTGATACTTAATAGGTAAGTCTGGGTAAGAAACCATCTTAGATAATCTGCCTGAGAATTTCATGGGAGAATTATCCATAAAAATGCTGCATATGTCTTAGAAAAATGTTCCATTATTGCTTAAACTAAAAACTCAAATACAATCATGTTAAAGTTTATTAGTTTGGCTTACCAAAAAGGATGGTTATATGAAGAAAGAGTTTCGCAGTTTAAAGATGATGATCCTAACTTTGGCACTTCTTGTTGCTACAAGTTGCGGAAATTCACCTAAACTACCCGAGATTCCTGGAGTTAAAGGACCAGTCTTCAATCTTTTAGACGGAAAAGTCTTGGTCACTGTAAAATTACTTAGAGCAAATTTGAATGTTGGTGCAAGAGTTCCGATACCTAAAACCAAAGCTTCATCCTTTGAAGTCTCTCCAAATCTAGAAGATGGTGGAACACTGGTTGTTTTCTCTCTCGATATTGAAGATTTGAAAGATATGAATATTGGCGTTGGTGATGGGAATACTTTGCCTGACGGTAGAGCTATTCCAGGAATTCCTGGTGGAACACTCACTGATTCACTTAGAGTTGATACTGAACTTCTTGATATGTCTTTTTACTTCCATAAAAGTCTTTTTGGCTTCTATATTCCTCTTGGTTGGAATACAAATGGTTTCGGTGGGTACTGGAATGTAGTGATTAATGATAAAAATATTGGTTTACTTGGAGCAGTGTCTTCAAATGACCAAGGTCATGGGGCCGGGTTTATTCTTTTCTTAAGACTACAGCAATTGAAGACTAAAGAGTTCCAAAAGCTCCTCAGGCTTTCAAAGCAGAATCCTCACATCTTGTACTAGTTTGAATAATTTGGGGCCCTTACGCGCCCCAAATTTTGATTAACATTTGTAAATTTTTCCCAAAACTGGCCTTTTATCACCCATATCACCCCACTCAACCCATAATCGGTCAATGAAGCTGAAATTGGTCCTCTTTATCTTACCTCTCATGATGTCCATTGGACTTACGTCTTGTGGAAAGAAGGCAAAAGATAAAAACGCAAATGAGCCTCAAGATAAATCGACAAATGCAGAATCCGCCATCATTGAGGAAACGCATAAAGAACTATTTGAAGCAATTCTGATTAATGACATTGTTAAAGTCCAATCACTTTTAGAAAAAAAATCTCAAGTAAACTTAGATAAAATCTTGGAAAATGGCGAAACTCTGATGACCTTGGCGGTTAAAAAAGATCTCTATCAAATCGTAGAACTTCTTATCGCAAATAAGGCCAGTCTATTTAGAACCAATATAAAAAGTGAGACTCCATTAATTATTGCCGCGGGTCTTGGTCATGAAAACGTGGTAAGACTCCTGATCTCATTAGGTTCAAAGACAGATGCCAAAGATGTTAACGGCAATACGGCGCTACATATAGCGATCATCAATTCCCATGATACTATTGCACTCTTTTTAATTAATAGCAGAGCGAATATTGATATCACCAACAATGATAATCAAACAGCACTTAAGCTGGCGGAAATTATAAATTTAAAAAAAGTTGTCGATTTACTCAGAAGCTTGACCCAATCAAGTGTTGGTCTCCCCAATAAAATTGACGTGCGAAATCTAATTAGTCTTGGGGACGTTGAAAGTTTAAATCAGCTTTTCATTAAGTACCCAGTTGTTGTCTACGAATATAGAGACCTGGATTTTTATGTTCTCATTATTTCATCTCATGAACATGACAAGGCACTAAGTATGACTCATCTTATGATGGGATATGGTGCTAACCTAGACGGTCACGCCGGATCAGACACTACAGCGCTGATCGAAGTTGTAAAACGTGATTTTGAAGATTTCGTAAACCTATTGTTAAATGAAAATGTAAATCCAAATATCATTGACGATAAAGGTAATTCGGCTCTAATTTGGGCGATCAAACGTAACAACCAAAATATCGTTAAAATGTTAATTGAAAAGAATGCTATCCAAAAATACAATTACTATGAAGCGGGAAGAAAGAGGGTCATGCGGGCCTGCGATGTGGCACGAGAAATGACAGCATTAAGCACCACTTCAGAAACTAAAAAATCCAATTCGGATATTAAGGCCATATTAGGCTGCAGCCTTTGGCCTTTCTAGTTTAAATACCGGGATAAGAAGCAAGAGTCCGGGTATTGCAACCACCGTACAAAACACAAAGAACATTTCCCAGCCCATGACTTCGGCCATTTTACCTGTTGGTGAGGAAAGAATCACACGAGGAACACCCATAAGGGCCGTTAAAAGAGCATACTGGGTCGCTGTGAACTGTTTATTGGTTAACGAAGCCATGTAGGCAGCATAAGCGGCCGTTCCCATACCAGAGGCAAGATTTTCAAAGGCGACAACTATGGCAAGGGAGCTAAGAGTAATTGGCATTGATGGAAGAATAGCAAAACCAATTGTAGAAACTGCTTGTAGTATACCAAAAAAGATCAAGGACCACTTCATGTTATATCGTAGCATCATCACACCACCAATAAGACCGCCAATGATGGTCGAAACTAATCCAAATAACTTCGCCACATTCCCCAAATCAGATTTGGTATAACCCAATTGTAAGATAAATGGAGTCGTCATGTTAGCGGCCATACTATCGCCAACTTTATATAAGAGAATAAAAAGCAAAACGATGAATGCTCCTTTACGGGTGAAGAATTCTTGCAACGGACCAAAGACTGCTTCCTTCATATTGGAAGGAATTTTAATGTGATGATTTTCCTTAGGAGCGATTAAGGTAAAAAAGATAGCTGGAATCATACAAAGGGCCATAATTTTATAAACATTCGTAAATGGCATATTATCGGCCATATTAAGAGCTAAAGATCCAGAGACGATCATCGCCAATCGGTAACCATTTACATACAATGAAGAGCCCAGACCTAATTCTTCATCAGGCATAATTTCCCGGCGGTAAGCATCCACCACAACGTCCTGAGAAGCAGAAAAAAGCGCTATACAAAAGGCCCATCCAAGAACTGCCATTAAATTTGTAGTTGGATTGCTCAGAGAAAGACCGAAGATAGAAACTAAAATAAGGACCTGGAAAATAATCATCCACCCCTTACGTCTGCCGAGGAAGGGGATTTGATAACGGTCCAGAAAAGGGGCCCAAAGGAATTTCAGTACATAAGGCATACCGATCAAAGAAACCATTCCTATCGCAGTCAGATCAATTTTTTCGTCTGTCATCCATGCCTGAAGTGTTCCACCCGTCAAAAGAAGTGGTAATCCAGAGCAATACCCCATCATAAGCATTGTCAGCATTCTGAAACTAAAAATCTTCTTTACGATATCCATAATGTCCTAGAGATAAGTGGCTTCATGGTAATGAAAGGCATTTTTGCCAACAAGAGAGTTTATTTCTTTTTTCTTATTCTTACCCTTTTTAAAAGTAAGCTCTTTAATTGTTTCTCCAAGGGCGCGAGCAAGTAAAGGAGGAACGGCATTTCCGATCTGGCGAAAAACCGCTGTTTGTGATCCGTGAAAAATAAAATCGTTAGGGAAACTCTGACAAGCAGCTGCTTCTCTTGGGGTCAAATATCTCGGCTCTACAGGATGATAGTAACTGGTACGAGCTGTGAGTATTGTTGGAGAGGGTTCATTTAATGGTAAGCGCTGAAGACGAGTTTGACGAAAACGATTTTCACGTAATTTTTTCCAGTCTACTCCAAACCACAATTTCTTAGGTAGAAATTCTTTTTCATCTTCTTGATATCGAATGCCTCGACCAGGCGGAATAAGTTTCAACCGCTCACGATCCTCTTTCTTTTTGACTTCGGCCAAAAGAGTGTCGTGATTATAAATGCGTCCATCTTTAGATTTTAAATTTCTTAACGCTTCTTTGACTGTTAGAGTTTTTTTACTCGCACGCGTTCCATGAGTGGCAATAGGAAAGAGGCACTCTCCATCTTTAACACCCATGATAATGGTTCTGCGTCTTTTCTCTGGGACCCCAAATTCTTCAGCAGAAAGGACTCTTGCATCCATATTGTAACCAAGACTTTCGAAATACTTAAAGATCTGTTTTAAAATTGCCTGATTTTTTTTTGCCACAAGTCCTGTGACATTTTCAAAAATAATAACTTTGGGTTGTGTCACTTTTACAATTCTAACAAACTGCTTAAACAATTGGTTTCGATCATCTTCAACTTCACCTCGGCCAACAGTGGAAAAACCCTGGCAAGGTGGTCCTCCCACAACCATATCAACTTTCTGACCTTTCAAAAGTTCGATAAGCTTCTTCTCTTTGAGTTGTTTGATATCTCCCAAATAAACTGCCGCCTCATGGTGATTAGCAGCAAATGTCTGAATTGCTTCTTTGTTAAAATCCACACCTAATAAACAGCGATGACCGGCCATCTCTAAACCATGGGACATTCCTCCGCACCCACTAAAGAGATCAATAAAAGAAAGTGAAGTTTTGTTTTTCATGCCAACTCGAATTTAAGGTAAAAAGATCTTACTAAGATTGTAAATTCTCGACCAAACAGTGTCTATAGAAAACACTAACAAATGTTTGATATATGAAACTCGATTTGTTTAACTTTTTTCACTCACAAATTCACAAAAAATATGAGAAAATAATCATAACTATTTCATATTAATTTTTTTACTTATTTAACAAAGGCTACAAGATGAAAAGACGCGATTTTCTTAAAAGCACTCTCCTATTAGCAGCTGTTTCAACAGTTCTAGGTAAAGCCTCTGGACTATTTAACCAGGCACTAGCAGCTGGATCTTCTGTAGCTGTAGGCAAACTTGGTTACAAACTAGTCTCTCCGCAGGCAAAGAATGGGAAACAATGTAGTACTTGCAAGCATTATAAGGCGAATAAAGAAGCTGGAGAAGCTGCGGGCGAATGCGTTCTTCCAGCTATGAAGTCGGCGATGAAGCCAGCTGTAGCACCGTTTATTGTACTAGACGCTGCTTATTGTAATATGTGGGCAAAAAATATAGTTAAAAAATAGTTTAATTCAAAGTAAATAAGGCTCTTAATAGAGGGCCTTATTTACATATCCAACCCCTCGTTTATTTAAAACTAATGTTGTCAGAAAATGTTAGTTTCCAATCGATTCTTACTTTGGAATAAAGGGCCCAGGAAAATCACTTTTCTTTAGGAGCCCAGTAATGAAGATAGTCACTTTTATCACCATTCTTGTTATGACAATTTCAGCTTATGCTGGGCCAAATGTTATTTATGGAAAGGATGACAGAAAAGATGTCTATCAAACGACTAACGCTATGCATTTATCATTGGCCAAATCTTCAGCGGGAATGATTAAAAAATCCATGTTTATCAATAGCTTAACGGCCAATGCCTTTGATTTAAAAGAGACTGTTAGTCTTGAACGAGCAGAGAACGTATGTACAACGGAAAAATTCTCACAACAACCATTAGCGCCTATCTGCTCAGGTTTTCTGATTGGACCTGATACACTGGTCACCGCCGGACACTGCTATAACACTTTTGATAGGCCAGAAAATGTCTGTCGAGATTTTGCCTGGGTATTTGACTATGACATGAAGTCTGCTTCTCATGATCCGACTAAGAAAATTTCAATTGCAAACATTTATAACTGCAAAAGTGTATCTTCAGTTCAACGTGACAACTTATTTGATTTTGCCATCATCAAACTGGATCGTAAGGTGGTAGGTCGCACTCCACTTAAGTTTAGAAACACTGGTAAGCTGGCCGACTCTGCTTCACTAGTAGTTATTGGTCACCCAACTGGCCTTCCAACTAAGATCTCTGCCAATGGAAAAGTCACGTTTAACTCTGAATTAACTCGTTTTTCTACGACTCTTGATACTTTTCACGGTAACTCTGGTTCTGCTGTCTTCGATGCAACAACTGGCCAAGTGGAAGGGATTTTGATTATGGGTAAAAATGATTACCGACCAAGTCTTTTATCAAATCCAGAGAGCTGTCAGGTTGCGAATATTTGTGATGAGTCGGCAAAGAACTGCTCGGCCGGCACTGAGTCTGGAACTATTGCCCATGGAGAAGTTGTACTACGTATTGAAAAAATTAACGCTCAAATTACAAAAGCTCTCGCAACAAAATAAGTACTTCATCAATAGAAAGCTCCACCAGAAGATCCTTCTGGCGGGAGCTCTCACCACGAATTAAAAATATTTTAGACTTTGACACTTTGAGAAGCTCCGCAAAAAACTCAATTAATCCTGCATTCGCTTCACCATCTCTAGGTGGTGATTTTATTTTTACCTTTAGCCGTTCTCCATAAGTCCCCGACAGCTTATTACTTGAAGCTCCCGGTTGAATATAAAGCTGGAGTACTGTTCCCTTGAGATGAATTTTTGACCATGATTCCATACATTAATGTTAACATCATCTTATGGAATTGAAATTCTTTTGGGCCCAAGTGAGAGACCTTACCGTTGCATCCTTGAAATCCCGATATCGTAAGACTTTTGCAGGCTTTATCTGGGTTGTTTTAAATCCTCTCATGATGTTTGGTGTTCAAAGTTTAGTTTTTAAAACATTTATGCGAATTCAGGTACCTGATTATAATCTTTTTTTACTTGGTGGACTTCTACCGTGGATTTTTTTTTCCTCTACTATCCAAATGACAACTCCTCTTTTTGTAACCCAATCATATCTTCTACGGTCATTTAAAATTAATCCTATGGTCATCCTTACGTCTCAAGTTATTGATAACTTCATAAACTTTATTGCCAGTTTTCTGTTAATCCTCTTACCATTTTATATTTCAAGCGACAGAAGTCTATCTGCACTTCTGCTACTTCCTTTTGCACTCGTACCATTATTAATAGGGACTATCTCACTTGGTATCACTTTAAGCACGATCAACGTTTTTTTTAGAGATACAAATTTTGTCATGAGTTTTATCTTAAACTTACTTTTTTATATTACTCCGGTCTTTTATCCAAAATCATATATTCCAGTAAAGTGGCAATGGCTTGTAGATATTAATCCGGCCGTTTATCTACTTAATCCTTTTAGATCAGTCATCTATTTTGAAGGAAACGCATTTTGGATTGATCTGATAAAAGCTCTAGGGATTTCGATCTTGCTTATGTGTGTTGCACTTGGAGTTTGGAAAAGGAAAAGAAATGACTTCTACCACAAGCTCTGAAATTCTTCTTTCTGTAAAGAATCTGAAAGTTCATTTTGAATTAGAACACTACCAGAACAATAATTTACGCGAAGTATTCATTTCAGCGATTACCAGTCCTATCGAATATTTTATAAAAAAACCGGAACTCTTACATGTAATCGACGATGTCTCCTTTGATATAAAAAGGGGCATGCGCCTTGGTCTATTAGGAGTTAACGGAAGCGGTAAAACGACATTATGCAGGTGCCTCGCCGGTATGATGGTCCCTCAAAAAGGGAGCATTAAAACTGAAGCACAAGTGCGAGCAATTTTTGATATCGGAACCGGAATAATGCCTGACTTAACAGGCAGAGAGAATGCTTTTCTTCTTGCTCGACTTTTTTTCCCAGAGATGAAAGATCTTAGACCTCTCGTAAATGAATCTTTAGAGTTTTCTGAACTTGGCCATTTTCTAGATATACCTTTTAGGCAGTATTCAAAGGGAATGCAGGCGCGACTGATGCTTTCCTTGGTTTCCTCGCAACCAACAGACATATTGATTTTGGATGAAGTATTGGATGGGGCTGATTATTTTTTTCAACAAAAACTTTCTGTTCGCATGAAAAACTTTATTAAATCAACAGGAGCAACAATTTTTGTTTCTCACAGTGCAGATCAAGTGCGAGAAGTTTGCGATGTTGTTCTTGTGATGAATAAAGGGAAGCTTGGCTTTTTCGGGGGAGTAGAAGAAGGACTAGAGTATTATCATAAAAATATGGCGCCAACTCTAAATCCTTCTATCTAAGCAAATTTAAACTATTTTATTGTGACCTTTCTTGTAAGCAAAAAGTGAATACATTGCAGGGACTACAACTAAAGTCAGAACTGTCGAAACAAGTGATCCACCTATAATCGCAATGGCCATTGGCTTTAGTGATTCTGATCCTGGCCCAAGCGACAAGGCCAGGGGTACAGCGCCAGCAACTGTTGAAAAAGTTGTCATAAGAATAGGTCGAAGCCGTTTTGGGCAGGCATCTTTTAAAGCATCCTGTACTGACAAACCCTCTTCTCTTCTTTGATTCGTAAAATCCACTAGGAGAATAGAATTTTTCTTAACAATTCCCATGAGAAGAATGAGTCCAATCATCGAATACATATTAATCGTCTGACCTGTTAACCAAAGCCCAAGGAAGGCACCTGAGAAACTAAAAGGTAGTGCCACCAAAACAGTGACTGGATCAATAAAACTATTAAACTGAGCACCAAGAATCATATAGGCGATGAGAATTCCCAAGGCCAGAGCAACAAGTAGACTCTTAAATGTTTCTTTAAAACTTTCTGATGAACCCGACTCGACCAATGCATATCCAGGGGGTAAATGCTTCTTAGCAATTATTTTCACTTCATCTAAGGCCTCACCCTGAGATTTACCGGGAGCGATACCAGCAAAAATAGTAATGGCCCTCTGACGTTGACGACGACTTATGGTTTGAACCCCTGGGAGCTCTTTAACCACAACAACATCTAGGAGTTTAATTAACTCTCCCCTAGAATTTCGCACGAATATTTTTTTCAAATCTTCTAAGCTATTTTTAGAAGCATTAATCATTTTAACTCTGATGTCGTTTCGGTGACCATCTTTAGAATATTTGCCAACCACGACCCCACCAATAAGAGCGTTAATAGTGGTTCCTATTTCCTGCACACTAACACCATAAAGTTTGGCGCGATCACGATCAGGGAAAATTTTAATTTCAAGAACAGACTCTTTGTAATCTGTATCTACATCGGTATAGGTACCGGAGTCCTTCATCTCTTTCATGGTATCTTTAGCGGCCTTAATTAGAGTTACCCAGTTACCACCCATAAGTGTGAATTCCACGGGAAAACCACGCCCAGAAGCAGAGAATCCCCCCTGCGATGTATCCTGAACAAAGACCATACCTTTTTTAAAATTCTTTTTAAAATAATTTCGATATTCTTCTAAAAGTTCAAACTGTTTCTTGGATCGTCCAAGCAATTTGTCTTTAGGTCGGTCTTTTGGCCTGTGAAGAGTAACAAACATGTTGGAAATGTTTGATTCACTGCCACCCTGACCACCAAAGCCGCCAATGGAGACATAAAATCGCTTAATTTCTTTTCTCGTATTGAAGTATGCCTCAACTTCCTTAGTTGCTTCATCAGTAAAACTTAAAGATGAACCATCGGCAGTCTTTAGTCTTATCATAAATGATGAAATATCCTGAGCGGGAACAAATTCTTTTGGAATCCATTTAACCAACACAAATGTTCCTGCAAAGAACAAAAAAGAAAAGATGAGAACCTTCCAGCGATTATTCAAGGTATAATTAAGCGCCTTTTCATATAAAAGGACCTGCTTTTCAAATAAATTATCAACGGATTTACCTAGCTTAGAGCGTTTAGTCGTATCATCAATGAATTTAGAAGTACGCATAGGAGTAAGCGTAATCGCCTCAAGATAAGACAAACCAACTGCTACGGAAATCGTTATACCGAATTGGAAAAAATATTTCCCAATCAGTCCATCCATCATCGCCACGGGAAGAAAAATCGCCATAATTGCTACAGTTGCAGCAAGGGCCGCAAATGTAATCTCATTAGCTCCATCTAAAGAAGCTTGAACTTTATCTTTACCACCTTCATGATGTCGGAAAATATTCTCAAGAACCATAATCGCGTCATCCACAACAATCCCGATAGAAAGAGAGAGTCCAAGAAGTGTGAAAGTATTGAGGGTAAAACCCATATATTTGAGAAATATGAAAGAGCCTAAAATCGAAGTAGGAATAGCAAGAATCACATTTAGAGTTGCAGCAAAAGAACCAAGAAAGATCCAACAGACTAGAGCAGTAAGAACCGCAGATAATCCCATCGTGAAAGATAACTCATGAATTGAATCTTCAATAAATGTCGTTGAATCGAAATTCACACCAATCTGAAGACCTTGAGGAAGGTTTTTATTTAATTCCTCCATTTTCTTTTTTACACCCAGGGCAACATCAACCGCATTTGATCCACGCTGCTTTCTTACTCCAAGACCTACAGCAGTTTTTCCAACAACACGTGAGATTCTTCTTACATCCGCCAATCCTTCCTCTACGCTTACAACGTCACCCAAAAAAAGTGGCACATAGTTCGTGGCCCCACCCCTTTTAATAATTGGTAATCTAGAAAATTCATCCACCGTGGATGCTTCACCCAAAGTTCTTACATTTCTTTCTTTCATGGCATCTTCAATGAAACCAGATGGAGACTCTTTGTGCTCAGATTGAATGGCCCCAACGACATCTGTTACGGAGAGCTGATATTTATTTAAATGATCATTATCAACCCATACTCTTAAGTTAGGCTCAACATAGCCACCAAGAAAAACGTCTGCCACCCCAGAAACTGTCTGGAAGCTATCTTTTAAATGATCTCTGACATAGCTCATTAATTCTTTCGATTTCATCGTATCAGAAGTAACTGATAGCCACATAATCGGCCGATCATCCGGATTAACTTTAGAAATAGTTGGGGGATCAATATCTTTAGGAAGTAAACGCTTGGCCTGATTAATTCTGGCCTCAACTTCTGCTACAGCGACGTTGATATCTTTATCTAAATTAAACTCAACTGAAATATTGGCAGAACTTAAACGTGCCTGTGAAGTTATACTTTTTACGCCCTCAACAGAAAGAACAGCAGACTCTATTGGGTCAATTACATCAAGCTCCATTACTTCGGGAGCAGCACCTTGATATGTTACTGAAATATTAACCATGGGAAAATCAACGTCAGGTAATTGTGAAACACCCATTCTTTTCATGGCGAGATAACCAAAGATAATCATTGCTGCCATTAGCATCCAGGCAAAAACCGGTTTTCTGATTGAAATATCGGATAAACTCATGGGAGAACCCCCGTTGCTGCTTCAAGGTTTTTGTAGGTCATGTGTGCCATCGCATAGAGCGTATCGTAAGAACGTTTATTCTGAATATAAACGTTAAGAGTTTGGAGGACATCAAGATTGGGTACAAGTCCAAATTGATAATCTTTCATGTTCAGCTTATAGGCCTCTTCACTTTTAAGCATCGCATTTTTTTGTGATTTAAGTTGTTCCTGAATCTGTAGAAAGTTCTGAAAGACAATAGAAAGCTCTCTTTCCGCAGTTCTTACTGTTTCACGCGCGGTTAGTTCAGAAATCCTTTTAAGAGCAACGGCTTCACGGGTCGCGGCCAATACAGAGCCCCCTTGATAAAAAGGAACTGAAAGAACAATTCCTGCATCCCATTCCGAAGTCGCAAGAATACCCGTCCGATCAACGTAGTAATTCCCTACCAAATCAAGATTCGGATAATGCCCACCTTTTGCGACTGTAACTTGATAATCAGCTGCCTTAACCTGTTGTTGAGCGGCCAAAATATCAGGTCGTGCACTAAGTTTACTTAAATAGGCTTCAAGCGAACCATTTACGTTAGGAACTTCGGTTAGAGGCTGCACTTCCTGAGGAATCATCCCAGTGAGAAATTCAAAATTCTTTTCAATCTGAGTAAGTTCAATCAGCCGCTTCTGATATTCAGATTCCACAATAAAGTATTGGGCTTCGGCTTCAACCAGCTCACCTTTTCTAGAACGACCAATTTTTGTTCGTGCTCGAATTTCGGCTACGCGGTCTTTACTGAGGGCAAGGTAGCTAACAATATTTTTCAAATCAGTTTGTAAAATTTGTAAATTGTAATAAGCATCAATGACAAGCTGATAGAGATTTAATTCAGTGGCATCTTTTTGGAACTTCGCCAAAAGAATGTTTTCGTTCGCTACATTCAAGGCACCTAAAACTCCTCCACGAATTAATGGCTGAGTCAGACGGACACCAACTGAGTATTGCTTTTGCAGGGTAAAAGCACTTAGACCGCTAACTGCTGGCGGATCAATGCGAGTGTAGGTCGCAAATCCACTAATGGTTGGCAGAATCGCTGCTTTAGCACGACCCTTCTGCTCCTCTCTCTGAACGATACCTTGATCGGCACGCTTAATGGATTCCATGTTAAGGCGCGCGGCCTCAAAAGATTCTTTTAAGGTCGTCGCGTTAGCAACAAATGAAATTGATAATAAAAGTAACAATGAATACATTTTGAAACCTCTTCAACTTTTCTCTTTAAGATGTGCAATAACAATAACTAATTTGAAACAAGTATGCTTTTAATATTTACTAATCGCCTGAACACCACGTTGATTGCGAAAGGTCTAAAAATAGATAATTAATGACCGATAGTCTTAATCGGAATTGTTTTTATGAGCAAAGCAGGGATAAGACAAAAACCATGTGAATTTGTCAGGAAAAAGTGAGAGTAAATGTAAGGTGCATTTTTAAAAGTTAGGCATAAAGTTTATCTATAAAACGTTTCTCAAGGAGGAGATATGAAAAATTTAGCACTCGTAGTCACTATGGGTCTTTCGTTCCAAGCATTTGCTGCTATCGATTCAACATACTTCGCAACTTTAGATGTTAAAAGCATCCACGATCAAGAAAAAGCTAACGAGAAAAAAGGTGAAGCACCTCGCTTTGCAATTCCTCATTCAGTATCTATAAGTCCGATGAAATCTCAAAACTGGGAAAAATCTGCACAGGGTTATACTTGGACCCACAGAGTAACAACTCCAAACGCAGTTTCATTGAACTTCGGTTTTTCTAGCTTTGAACTTCCAGAAGGAGCTGAATTAAACATTTATTCAGCTGACCGCACTCAATTTATCCGTCCTTTCACTGCAGCTGATAACAATGTTAACGGCCAGCTTTGGACACCAGTTATTATGTCTGATGACGTTATCATCGAGCTTACTGTTCCAGCTAACGCTGTTGACTCAGTTAAACTTGAACTAACTCAAGTCGGTCAAGGTTTCAGAACTTTCGGTCAATCAACTGCAAAATCTGGTTCATGTAATATTGACGTTGCTTGCGACGATTCTAAAGGTTGGGAAGCAGAAGTTAATTCAGTAGGTGTTATTTCAACTGGAGGCTCTTCGTTCTGTACAGGTTTCATGATTAACAATACAAACAATGACAAGACTCCATTCTTCATGACTGCAGCTCACTGTCGTATCACTGCTCAAACTGCTCCTACTTTAGTTGTTTACTGGAATTACCAGGCTTCTAAGTGCGGCGGTTCACGAGATGGCAGAATGACTGATTTCCAATCAGGTTCAGTTCACCTTGCGACAAATAGTAAGTCAGATGCAACTCTGGTAAAAATGAACACAGCTCCTAAAGCTGCTTGGAATGTAAACTTTGCAGGTTGGGATGCAACTACAGCTATCGGAACTGCAGCAGTTGGTATCCACCATCCAAATGTTGATGAAAAATCAATTTCATTTGAAAATGAAGCGACAGTTCTTGCTTCATACGGTGGCGATAGTTCTCCGGGAGATTCTACTCACGTAAGAATAGTTGATTGGGATAAAGGAACAACTGAACCAGGTTCTTCAGGCTCTCCATTGTTTGATTCTAATCACCGTGTAATCGGTCAACTTCACGGCGGCGGAGCTGCTTGTGGAAATGATCTTTCAGATTACTACGGACGTTTTCATACTTCATACAAAGAAGCTAATTTCAAGAAATTTCTTGATTCTGCTAACACTGGTAAGCTGACTGTTGATACAATTTAGTTTTTTAAACATAAAGTATCTGAGGGCCCTGCGAAAGCGGGGCTTTTTTTTTCCAAAAACAAGCAGAATGTCTAAGCTTTTTTTGTAAGAGTCTCTTTAATGAGATTAACAACTTCAAATTGGATTTCTTTGTCGTCATCTAATTCAGTATGATCGCGAGGAGAAAGAATATTTTTAACCGAAGTCATTTCATGTCGGCGGGCCACATGGGGTCCATCGTTTAAAAGAAAGTTATTTTCACCAAAAACATTTAGATGATTTTTTACATTTTGAGGAACGATATCATTATCTGCACCAACCGCATCTATCATGACCAGTAAATCAACCTTTCTAAATCCATGCTCTAATGAATCAAGTTCTTCAGCAACTTCAAGGGCCGTATCACCACCAAAACTATGCCCTACTAATATCACAGGCTGGTCCTGTTTCACTTTTTTAATTTCTTCTATAATATCTTCGTGCTCATTCCAGTTAAAAGTTTTTGACCCCTCAACTGCATCTGCTATTTTTCCTACCCCCGCATAACCACGCTCAGATGTTGAAGGTGAACTAAACAAATCAAGGCCCTTGATAAAAATAATCGCTGGTTTTTTGAGCGAATATTCTTTAACAGGAAGATCGATGTCAGGAGTTTTTTTAATATCTGGTTTTTTAAATTCCGGTTTATCAGGTTTTGTTTCGGGAAGTTTAGGTAAATCAGGAGTTGGAATCGAAGGCGTCGGCACACTCGGTAAACTTACTGTTGGAGCTGAGGCAGGCTTACTTAACTCAACTTTATAATCTGGTGCAGGCTTAGTTTGCAAAAGTTTAGGATCAATTATTTTAGGATCTGTTTTTGCTACAGCAGCTGCCTTGGCCGGATTGGCCCGATTCTGAGACTGAAGCATAGATCCATAGGTTGTTAGGTCAGTTTTCACTTTTATAGTTTAGCTCGAATCCGTAAAAGTAGCTTCAGAAGGCAAAAAAGATCAAGCCTGAGTATTTTACTTCTGATTATTCTGTGATTTGCCGCCGATAAGACCAAAATGAAAGCTGTAGGTTATATACTGTTATTGATTCTCCTAAGCTGCGGTAAACAATCGCTTAAGAAGTCTTCAACTACCAAACAAAACGTCTCAGCTCTTTACCAGGCACAGGAAATTCGAGTAAAAGTTTATTACGAGGTTGGGGCCGAGCCCTACATCTCAGATAATCCACTTTTAGAATATTGGACCATCCTCGAGCAAAATCTTAAGGCACTCTTCGCTGGAAGAAAGATTGAGCCACAAATTAGAGTCCCAAAATCATTGCAAGAGATGAGCTTAATTCCTGCTTCAGGTGATGTGAGTTGGAGCATTGATGATGTCCTCAAACTCTCCAATAAGACTGCCACAAGCTCAAGTGCAACCACCTTCGAGATTTATTTTTTAAATGGTCACGCTGCAGAGAATCCGGGCATTATTGGTTTTCATATCGATAGAACTAAGATTATCGCTATTTTTAAAGATGTCGTTCGTTCAACCGGTACTCTCGACCCACTTCAGCTAGTCCCGAAATATGTAGAACAATCAACATTAGTACACGAAATGGGTCACGCCTTAGGTTTAGTTAACAATGGTGTTCCAATGCAAGTCAATCATCAGGACAAAGTTCATGGATCTCACTGTACGAATTATAAATGTGTGATGTATTGGTCAAATGAGGGCACGAGCAATCTTATGCAATTTGCCCAAGAAGCCGCGTCAAACGGAACTATTATTATGTTCGATGATAAATGCTTGAAAGACGCTCGTTCTTTTTAGATAATCCTTCCATGAAATTAAAAGCAGGATTCGGAAAGCATGAGACCACATGCTTTATACCAGGTATTGGAATGATGGGTTGGGGTCAAACCAGCAACACAGTCAAAGAAGTGGGCACTCCCCTTTTTGCGCGCGCCATGTTCATGCAAGATGAAGATAAAAAGATTTTTATTTTAGTGCACTTGGAACAGGCGTTCGTCACAATGGCGATTACCGAAGAAGTTCTCAAAACAATAAATATCCACTACCCTGATTGGAATATAAGTTATGCCAATTTGATGATAACTGCCCAACACACACATTCAGCGCCCGGTGGTTATGGCCATTACCCATTTTATAATTTCACTATTCCTGGATTTCAGTTAAAAGTTTTCAGTACCATCTGTAATGGAATCCTAGAAGCAGTTAAAGCGGCCCATAAAGACCTAGGCCCAGTAAGTATTCATTGGGGTAAACATAAAATCAGTGAAGAGAAAGATGTCGCCTTCAATCGATCAATGGGGGCATACTTAAATAATAAAGACTCTCTGAAGATAAAAAAAGAAGAATGGCATTTAGGAATCAACCGTGAAATGCAAGGTTTAATTTTTTCTGATGATCAAGGCAAAGTAAAAGCTCACATAAATTGGTTCGGCGTTCATGCCACAAGTGTTTCAAGCCTTAATCACCGAATCCATCATGACAATAAGGGCGTTGCAGCTGCCCTGTATGAAAAATCTCATCCCGGCACGACCGCATTTTTCATGCAAGAAGCTGCTGGAGATGTATCTCCCAATTACATTTGGGATAAAAGTATAAAATTAATGCGCGGAAAATTCAGAGATCAATACGAAAGTACTGAAAACAACGGTGAGATACAGTTCCGTGAATCTGAACAAATTGGAAAAGAAAAAGAAGTTAAGGGAAATATTCAATGCTTTCACCAATTCATGGATATGTCTCTTGAAGTAGCACCTGCTGCCCACGGTGTGGCATTTTTTGAAGGGACAGCAGAAGGTCCAGGTATACCAAAGGCCCTGGGAACAGTAGTAAAAGCCGTCGCTAGATTCGTAAAGAAAAAAAATCTTTTGCGACAACCGGAACTACATCAAAAATTTTATGAAGCCCACGCCCCTAAAGATATTCTTCTTGATCATCGAAATGGATCATTTATAGGGATTCCATTATCCGTTTGGAAAAAGTTACCACCCATGCCTGAGCCTTCAGTGGAAGCTTTTAGAAAATGTGCTGCCAACGAATCACTCAATACCCTCCCATGGGCCCCGGCCATTTTACCTTTTCAAATTATCGTTATAGGCCCGATACTAATTGCAGCAGTCCCGGGAGAAATTACGACAACCTCTGCTAAAAGATTAAAAGATGCAATTCAAACTCAACTTCAAGACCATAATATCGAAAGGGTGATTATATCTTCTTATTCCAACGCTTTTATGGGTTACATAACTACACCTGAAGAATATGCCACCCAAAGCTATGAAGGGGGCCATACAATATTTGGGAGTGGAACCCTTAGAGGGATTATCAAGGGCTTCGCGGGAATTGTAGAGGAGTTTAAAGATAAGAAGGTTAACCCTCTAAAAATTAAGGACCCCTTCCATTTCCCAAAAGAAGAACTAGAACGCAGAACTGTACGATAAAGCTCGGGTTATCTTGCGATCATAAAATTCCTTAAAAAACCGATATGAATCATAGTTAATCCTTAGGATGGTAAAAATGAAATTATTTGTTCTCCTGCTCATTCTACCCCTGTCAGCAATGGCACAGGAACTCAAAGTTCTTACTTGGAATACTTTCCTTATTCCCCCGCCATGGAACATAACAAAACAAAAAGAACGTGCCAAAATCATGGCAGAAAAGCTGCCGACACTTGGACACGACATCATGTTTTTTCAAGAAGCATTCTATAATAAAAAACGAAAGCTTATAATCAATTCGCTGAAAACAAAACTTCCCTATATCGCAATACCCACACCAGGAAGAAAGTTATCTCAGATTCAGGATTCCGGACTTTTGATAGCAAGTAAGTTTCCGATGGAAGTTTTAGATCAGGTTATTTTCAGAGATTGTGCAAAGTCTGATTGCATGGCCTCAAAGAGTGCGATCATAGTAGAGATAACTCTGCCTAATAATAAAAAAATTCAAATGATTAACACTCATTTGCAGGCATGGAATGAACCCAACACATTCGCTGTACGAAAAAAACAACTCATTCAAATCAGAGAAATGATGGCGGCACATAATAAACCAGGAATCCCTCAGGTCTTGGTCGGTGATCTGAATATTGATGGAAAAATAGAACCTGAATATTCAGAATCAATTTCACTCATGGGACTGACTTCCACTCCATTAGATGGGCCTCTCACTGCTACAAATGGATTTTCAACAGCAGGATGTTTTAAAAATCCAGGCGGAACTCAAGAAGGTGAATGGTTGGACCATCTATGGCTAAATGCAAATGGCACCGAAACCACCATTACCTCTAAAACAGTACTTCCAATTTTGGGCAAGCTTAAATCGGGTGAGTGTCCATTGTCAGATCATTATGCCGTTGAAGCGCTTATCAAACTATGATGGATCAATACAAAAATTTTCTTCACGCATTAAAAGATGCTCCCAGTCCTTCGCTCTTCCTAGACCAGGAAGCTTTTTACAAAAATCTAAATTGGGTAATTTTAAACTCTGGTAACAAAAATATACGCATAGCTACAAAGTCTATTCGTTCAGTAGAAATTCTCAAAAAGATCCATGCCTCTAATCCCGTTTTTCAGGGGTTCATGACATACACCTTAGAAGAATCTCTTTGGCTAAGGTCACTCGGCTTAAAAGATCTCTTAATAGGCTACCCAACAACTGATCTTGCCTCTTTAAACAAACTGGCAGAAGACCCTAGAGAAATTGTATTAATGGTTGATCGCATCGAGCACCTAGACCTTTTAGAAGAGATTGCATCAGCTAAAAAGACTGTATTTGAAGTGTGTGTTGACCTTGATCTTTCAATGGATTTACCTGGCGTTCGTTTTGGTGTTTATCGTTCAAATCTCCATGAGGAAAAGCATTTAAGAAATTTTTTATTTCATTTAAAAAAATGCCCACACATTCAATTGGTTGGGGCCATGGGCTATGAGGCCCAAATTGCAGGAGTTATGGATGAAAACTCGACACTCATGCAAGTTCTTAAACAGCTATCTTTGACACAAATTAAAAACCGTCGTCTAAAGATGATACAGATCATTCAAGCAGCAGGGCATACACTTAAACTAATTAATGGTGGTGGCACAGGCAGCTTAAAGCATACAAACAAAGAAGAAGTCGTAAATGAGATAACAATCGGTTCTGCCTTCTTTGCCCCGGTACTTTTTGACCACTACCAAGACTTTAAACTATCACCCGCACTTTTTTTTAGTTCTCCTATAGTCAGGCAACCGGCAAAAAACATATTCACGATCTTAGGCGGTGGATATATAGCTTCTGGTCAAACTGATGAAATAAAACAACCACAGGCGTGGCTTCCAATCGGCCTTGCACTTATCAAAAATGAAGGCGCAGGAGAAGTTCAGACTCCGCTTAAATACAATGGACCTCTTAAGCTAGGAATTGGTGATCTAATCATTTTGAGACATGCCAAAGCGGGTGAAATTTGCGAACGCTTTAATCAAATACATATTATTGAAGGTAACAGAATTACTGAGACAGTAAGTACCTATCGCGGCGAAGGTAAGTGTTTTTTATAATGTTCTACTTTTTTCATCCAAAACATAATCTGAATCAAAATAATACTTTTTAACTAGTTCTAAAAGATCTTGGAGATTAATTGGTTTATCAAGTTTAATGACATACTTGGGTATTTTGATCTGATCTGACAAAAAACCAGTACTTAAGGCCAAGGGAATCTTTCCAAGTGTTTCAGAATATTTCTCATCCAATAAGGAAATGAATTCGACACCATTCATAGTTGGCATCATATAATCAACAATGATGAGACTCGGAAGATCATCAGGCGAGAGCTGGGACAGATGCTCTTCGGCCAGCTTGGCACTTTCAAAAGAAATAGTCTTAATATTTTCGAATTCCAGAGCATATTCAATGACTCCACGGATATCCTCATCATCATCGATGATGCATATAGGGTGATTCATAAAAGATCCTTAGAAATGAAATCAACTGTAAAAGTAGAGCCTTTTTCAGGGCAACTCTTTACAGAAATTTTACCATTATGGGATTCAACTATTTCTCTAGCAATATACAAACCAAGTCCAAGGCCACTAACTTCAGATGCCGATATCCCACGCTGAAAACGATGAAATATTCTTTTTTGATTTTCTTGGGAAATACCATGACCCTGATCTTTAACAGAAAAAGAAATTTTAGTTTTCTTTTTAATTAATGTGACCTCAATTGGTAAATCCTTACTAAATTTCAAAGCATTATTGATGATATTATGAAAAACCTGAGCAACTCTTTCACAATCTCCCCAAAGAAAAATATTTGTATCTACCTTTAATGAAATCCGATTTATCTGATTTAAACTAAACTTTAGTACTACATCATGAAGAAGATCACTAACATTGAAATCATCTTTCGTCATACAGAGTTGACCAGACCTAATGCGAGAAATATCCAGCATGTCCTCCACTAGTTTTATTAAACGTGATGTTTGAGCATCAATCTGATTAACGAGGCGATCAACTTTATCCTTTGAATAAGGAAGACTTTGATCCTTAGTTGAATATCTTTTGAATACTTGTGTATGAAGTCTCATCGTCGTTAGAGGAGTTTTAAGTTCATGGCTTGCAATGGATAAAAACTCATCGCGGTAAAACAAGGCCTCCATTAAAGTCTCAAGGTTGAGACCCTCTGTTTGGAGATCAGATCTTTTAAGATTTTGCATGGCCCAATATTTATCAGCGTCTCGCATTCTTGTATATCAAAACAATCCTACCAAGCTTTACTTAACCATAAGATTACATGGAAACAATGCCTAAAACCTTAGACAGAAAGAGTTCTAGATCAAAGGGTTTTTCAATAAAATCATTTGCCTTCAGTGCATTCGTCCTATTCTCAACATCAATTTGACCAGATATCACTATGATTGGTATTTTTTTGCAGCCTTGTATCGATCTTAGACCAGAAACAAATTCCTCGGCGGTCATAAAAGGAAAAGTTAGGTCCATGAGAATTAAGTCGGGAACAACTTGCGTTTCCTCTAAACATTTTAGAGCGGCTTTACCATGGGCGGTCCCTATCACATTAAAACCCTCAGAACGAAGAATCTCTCCGTAGAGATTAAGGGAATCAGGGTTGTCTTCAATTATGAGGATGGTCTTAGTTGTATTCATGCTTTAAGATATTATAAAGAGGTCTTATATGAATGTCTCTGTTTATGAAGTTTCAGTGCATCAGTTTGTGCTATCCTTACAAAATATTAAAAATATTTTAAAGAAGGCGGAAACTTATTCAAAAGGTAAAAACTTTAGTACAGAACTCTTGCTATACACGAGATTGTTTCCAGACATGTTTGCCCTTGGTCAACAAATCCAAACTGCCTGTGACGCTGCCAAATTTTGTGCCTCACGATTAAGCCAGGTCAGTGCTCCAAAATTTGAAGATAAAGATGAATCATTTGATGAGCTTTTACACAGAATTGACAAAACAATTGAGTATCTTAATTCATTAACAGCAAATGACTTTAAAGATTTTGATGCAAGAAAGATTAAGTTCCCATGGAAGCCTGGAAAAGAACTTAATGGGAAAGATTATCTCATTCAGTTTGCTCTGCCTAACTTCTACTTCCATATCTCTACGGCCTATAATATTCTTCGCAGCATTGGTTTGGAATTAGGTAAAGCTGATTTCCTCGGACAAATTAACTGGCAAACTGAGAGTTAATTACTCCGCGTCTTTAGTCATAATTGCTGCAAGGTTTAGTTTGGCAATTTCACCAGCATACTCATAGTTTACAGTTGAAGGTTTATCACATTCTTGGTGATAACAAGGAGTTTTTGTACTCCAATCCTCAATTGTAAGGAGTGTTGGCACTCCGGCCTGAATGAAAGGAACATGATCGCTTCCCCAAGCACCAATCGTGATTTTTGATCTAAGTTTCGTATAAGTAGTGGCCAGACCTGCAAACCAATTGGCCAATCCTTCATACTGAGAATCAGTTTCGAGTTCTACCATGCCATTCGAATTGTATCCAACCATGTCCATATTGATCGCTAAAACTACTTTCTTAATAGCACCAGATTTTGTTAAGAGCTTAGCGTAGTGTTCAGCGCCATAGAGTCCACCCTCTTCACCATTCGTCGCAAAGAAGCGAAGAGTTTTTTTATTTCCGTAATCTTTAAGTACGCGCGCAATTTCCATTAAAACCGCTGTTCCACTGGCATTATCATCAGCACCTGCGAAGTTTTTTCCAACTGAGTCCAGGTGACCCATAATCATGATCACATCACTTGAAGATCCGTCTCCGGCCTTATCAGCAACTATACTGCAGGCACCATCACGGTAGCAGTACTCAGAAATGCTGTACCCAAGACCTGCAAAAATTCCCTTAACCTGGGCGGTCGCCTTTTGATTATCTGGAGTTCCTGCAAGACGTGTTTTGTAGTTTGAGAGTGTTTCAACATCACTTTTAATTGAAGGTACATCAATGCGAGAAATAAAATCTTTAATTAACGGAGCCGCGAAAGCTGCTTTTAAAACTGGTGCACTATAGTGTTTTACATCTTGGCCGTTTGTTCTTCTAAAATTTTTCATGACCTTAGGTGGAACATTGCCTTTCAAATGTACAAGCCAGAGACGGCCTTGTTGTTTCACCGTCTGGATATAAGGAGTAAATTCTTTTACATCATGAGGATGTGAACTCATGACTTGATAGAGTACTTGCTTAGGAGCTGCTGAAGAAAGAATAAGACAAACGAGGAGCAAGCTTGCGAGGCCAATTTTGTTCATGATCCTATCCTTGGATATTAAAGCTTAGAAAGTGACTTTAATTAGAAACCAAGGAAAACGGATTAACAATCTAAATGAGAATGACTCGGCGCGGCTTTGGGTAACTCACCCTTCCAAGTTCCCATGGCTCGGTCCCAGAATTGGAGATAAAACCCATAATTGCCTTTTTGAAACCGATGGTGCCAGCTGTGGTGTGTTGAATGACTTGCAAGGTTCAGCGGGAAGCGTCTGATTCTTTCTGGTTTAAATAGGCCGAATCCTAGGTGGGCATAGACGTTCATAAAAAGTGAAAACAAAGAAAATAAAAACACTACTGACCAATGAACGGGTAAAATTAAAGGAATTAGTAGAAAGACCCCAGCTTCCACCATGGCCTCGAGTGGATGAAAAGCAAATGCGGCAAAGGGAGAAGGGTTAACTGATAGATGATGGATCTTATGAAAATACTTATACAATCTTTGATGATGCATTAAACGATGGGTCCAATAAAAATAAGTATCATGAATGAAAAATACCAGAACAAAACTAAGTAGGTACCAGCTTAAACCCCTGTCACCAATTTTTAAATAAACTTGGAAGAGATGAAGCTCCTTGGCGGACACAATGATGACAGTTGGTATAAGAAAAATAGTGGTTGAAAGAACTGAATATATAAATTCCCGCTGAAGATCGTTTTTCTTTGGTAGTTCTGAATAGAGGAAGCGATTCTTAAAATATGCAAACCCCCATTTCCACAATATCAAATATGATAAACCAGCAATTAATAGGTAGCGGGACACGTTATTGATCCATTGATAAGTTACTAGTTCTGTTAACGAAAGATTTGCAAGCAGTTCCATTGTAGTTGCCTCCATTGCAGGTACAATTATCAGGCATTTTTATAATTAGTGAAACTCGTATTTAAATGCAAGTCGTTTACTCAGGAATGCAAGATGTTGAAATAAGCGATAAAAGTACTGTAGATTGAGATTGCAGAAAAGGCCGGAGTCAGTGTGGGTTAAAGAGAGCATTATTGAAGCCATTATACTCCGCATGACTGAGATGAAATAATCAGTTACGTTTTGACGACAAATCCCCATTCAATTTTAACTACGCCATTTTTTATTAATCCCTTAGGTGGGTTTGGAAAAGGACCCGCTTGATTAAAGGATTCAATTGCGGCATCGTCGAGCTCTTGCACTCCACTACTACCATTTATTACCACACTGACAATTTGTCCCAGTTTATTCAAAGTGACCTCAAGAGACGTGATAAGATTATCATTAGAGGCAACTCTTCTTCCTTCCTTCAAAATGGAATTGGCTTTTTCTTGGATACTTCTTCCCCAGAATTGTTCTAACTTCTGACGAATGCGAAAAAAGAATCCATAGTATTTGTACTCAACTGTGTTGAGATAAGTTAAATCTCCAAGTGGAACATCCTCAATAAAATCATTAGTGGAGCTAATTCCACTCTTTTGAACATCTCCGGATTTAGTTCCAATACGAGTGCTCTTGGAGGTCTCTGTAAGAGGGTTATGTCCTTTTTTAAAAGCACCAAGATCTGAAAGTGAAATTGATTCTTTGGTAGGAATGCCTTTTCCGGAAGATTTAAAAAGATCAATTTTCCGTGCAATAGACTGGCGATCAAACTGCCGGTCCTTGTCACTCAGAAAGCTTTTATCGATTGGTTTATTGTTTTTCTCAGGATGTTCAGATTGAACGATTTGCTTTTTTAAATTCGCCCTAAGATCTGAAACAATTTTAAGATTTAATGTCTTTGGCACTTGAGAATCAACGACCCTTAGATCACTATAAATCTTTAATGCCATAAAAATTATGTGAAGAAAGATGACCAGCACGAGGATGGTATAAAAGAGTCCATTTCGATAGAACCAAGAGCGCTGTATCATGCCACCTCCTGTAGTTCTCAATTTTAACAGTTCATACGTACAAAGAAATTGGAGGCAAACAAAAGAATATTAGACTAAATCATTAAAATATTTAATTGTTCGCAGACAACTGAGGATAATAATTTTCAGTCATTTCAATAATTTCAAATTGCCCAAACAAGTCCGAAATACACAATTCTGTTTATCAAACAGAATTAATTAGAGGACGCTTCAACTCTGAACCAGTAAGTGGACCTCCATGTCTTAAATGAAACAGGGGATTTCCACAAGTTAGGTGGAAGAAATGGATTTGTGCAATTGGACGCGATCCATTTTAGAAATAATTTAGATGTAGTGTTGAACGAGTCAAAAGGAGAATGAGGTAAAGCGGAGGTCCTTATGTTGGAAGAATCCAGTAGTATAAAGAGAAATGAAGACATATGGCCTGAGCTTTCATACACGGCATGGAAGGAAAGCTACGCCACTCTTCACATGTGGACTCAGATTGTAGGTAAAATAGAATTAGAACTTAACCCACTTACTAATCACTGGTGGGAGACAGCACTGCTGGTGACCCCTACTGGACTAATTTCGTATCCTATATATTATAACTACCGTTGTTTTACTTTGGAGTTTAGCTTTCAAGAGCACCAACTGAAAATTGCTACCTCAGATGGGGGGCGAAAAAGTATGTCTCTTGAATCCCTGTCAGTTTCAGAATTTTACTTTGAACTCATGAAGCTTATCTCGGAACTAGGCATCAGTGCTAAAATTAATACGCTCCCACAAGAAGTACCCAACCCAATCCCCTTTCCAAAAAATAAGACTAATCACACCTATAATCGCCAGCAGGTAAGAAATTTTCATAAAATCCTTCTTCAGGCAGATCGCCTGATGAAAAAATTTTCTGGTGGTTTTATTGGCAAAACATCACCCGTGCATTTCTTCTGGGGAAGCTTTGATCTTGCAGTGTCTCGTTTTTCAGGAAGAGAGGCCAAACCTACAGAAGCAACCGATATAGTTACTAAAGAAGCTTATTCACATGAAGTAATGAGTGTTGGCTTCTGGCCAGGCAGCGGAAATATTCTTGAAGCTGCATTTTATGCTTATGCTGCCCCAGAACCGAAAGGCTATTCTACAAGTAAGGACATCAAACCTGACAAAGCTTTCTACAACGAGGCAACCAAGGGATTTATCTTGAGATACGAAGACGTTCGCAAAGCCGAGAACCCAGATCAAATGGTTTTAGATTTTTTTGAAAGTACCTATGAAGAAAGTGCTCGACTTGGTGGATGGGATCGTAGAAATTTGGAGCGAAATTTTCACTAAATGTCTTTTAAAACCAACATATGATCATGAAAGGTTGGCACCGTTTAGGTGCCAACCCTATAAAAATCAGAAAAAAATATTTTAATCAACAGTCTCATCACTAGAGTCTAGATCCATATCACCATCGTCGTTACCAAAATTACCTTCAGTCTCAAGGCCCTTTCTAAAACAAGTATAAAGATCATTTGCCGAAGCATCAATGAGAGGACATGCTCCAACTGCACTAACCCTATTACCAGAATGAATATCGGTTGAAACTAGAATTGAAGACAAGTCTATTTTCTTAAACAAATCAGCCATTCGGATAACTACTAACATGTCTTGGGCCGATGAAGGAACAATTGGATTAGGGCCTGCGATTTCAAGCTCAGTTGAATCATCTGCTGCATACGTGAAAGCAACTCCATTTACAGTCCCACTGAAATACAAGCTCTTGCTCGTTAATCCTACTGGCGCAGAAGCAGGCAACGAGTCTGCCTCATGCAGTTTCATCTTTATTCTTCTGATCCCGGTCTCTGGAACGGAAACATTTCCAAAACTAATTGGAGCATTTGAAAGCAAGTCTACATAAAATGGTCCTTGCAGCTCAACCTCGTCTCCATCAACCTCCGCGCCATCGGACACCTCTTGAGACTCAAATTCAATTTCTTTTATAACAATCCATGCCTCACTGAGACTTACACTCAAGCTGGTTGAATCAACCAATAAGGGCGGACTTAACGCAATCGCGGAAGGAAGAAATAGTGAGAAAAACTTTTGAGAATTTGTTTGGGCCACTGCATTTTGACCCGAGCCAGTTATTGCCATGCCGGTACTGACTCAACCTGAAGACACAGGTGATGACGAAGAACCATTGCATCCTGCTAAAATTAAAGTCATTGAAAAACCAACTGAGAAAACAGTTAAAGTCTTTTTCATATTTGATCCTTTCAAAAATGAAGTTTAAGCTTAGATAACAGACGTTCAACTTTCAGCTTATCAAAGTTTTTTTATTACTTTGGTTAGAACAGTTTGATGGTAATACAGCCTTTCAACATCAAGAAATATCCAATTTCCATAATGTTCTAGACTTAAGCTGAAAACCACAAACAAAGATTCAATAAGGGGAATGTAATGTGCCATTATTTTTGGCTGACGATAGTTCAACTATTTGTTTTTTTAAAATAAAATACAAAGGAATGTTGATTAATGATTACAGAGAGTTAATTTAACTTTGAGTCTTTGTTTGTCCCTTGTCGGGCAAATTAGTGCCAAAATAGCGCAATAAATAACAATTCTTTAAACCATATTTACTCAATTATCGTAATATGATAATATCTTGTTGTGATAGTGAATTTTGCCAATAAACTGGCCGAAAATTTATTTGAAGATCGAAGATCAAAAGAAGTTAGAGGCTTCCCGCCTGAGTTGTATCGTAAGGCGAGAATGAAACTCCTCTACTTACATGATGCCGGAGACTTAAACGATATGAAAGTCCCACCAGGGAATAAGCTGGAAGCCTTAAAAGATGACCGGGCCGGTTTTCATTCAATTCGTATCAACGATCAATGGAGACTTATCTTCCGATGGAAAGATAGTAATGCCTTTGATGTTTCAATTGAAGATTATCACGTGGAGATTTTATGAAACAGCCTAAAAACCCATTTCACCCTGGCGAAATTTTGCTTGAGGAATTCCTTGAACCAATGGGCATGACCCAAGTGGCATTGGCAGAAAAACTCAGTTGGACGAAAGCAAAACTCAATGAACTGATTAAAGGTAAGCGCGGAATCACTGCAAACACTGCTCTTGATTTGTCTGATGCACTTGGTACATCACCTAAACTATGGATGAATTTACAAGCAACTTGGGATTTAAGTCAGGCCATGAAATCTAGATCTGCTTGAAATGAGCTTAATTAAACGTCCACCTACTCTTAAAATGGCTCCTCATGGATCCCATGTCGTGGCCAGACAGGCCCGTATTTCTAAAAATGGTATTAGATACTTTGTGAAGGCCCATGTACGTAGAAACCGAGGCAAGAAGATTGTTCTTCTACCTGAAAATCGACTCTACCTCTTTTGGCATGGGGACCGTGAATATCCAACGATTGGTGCCGTCAAAGGATTTCCCAAATTTCCTGAACTAGATGCTGTCATTTATTTTTGGTTAAACTATTGGCAAGAATTCGGATTACCATTCCCCAAAGGTCTGGACCCGATGGTTATCAAAACCATGATTGCAATTGAATCCAGTTTCCGCCCAAAAATTGGAACGAAGGGAAGCTCCGCATATGGTCTAATGCAAATAACTGACACCACTCGCAGAGATGTCAAAAATATTAATGATGGGATACTCGATCTTGAAAGAAAGGATCTCGAAGATCCAGTCATTAATATCGCAATGGGTATTCGCTGGATAAGTTACAAATATGCATCCATCGGCAAGGGCGTCAAAAAAGATTTATTCAACACTATCAAATATTATTACGATAAAAAGAAGGGCGACCACTATGCTCATAAAGTTCTTAACCTTTACAATCTTTCTAAGCACAATAAACCTTCAAGCTTTCGCTAAAGAAATCGATCCAATTGTTGAAAAGCTTCATGATAAAAAATATCTTAAACTTCCTGATGGAAAAGAAATTGTTTTGGTTCGACTATATAACGAAATAGGGCCAAGCATGCATATGAGGGTATTCTTACGAAAAAAGGGAGTCGTCCTTTGGGATGTAACATATAATGGAGAATTCGATACACTTTGGGCCGATGCTCATTTTCATCCTTTGTACAAAGAAGAATTCTCAAGCGATTTAAATGGCGACTCTTACCCTGAAATAGCAATAGCCGTCTGGCATGGAGGTCATGCAATGGAACTCTGTAGGGCGGTTATTTTTACTGTAAAAGATGATCGATTAATTCCGCTTAAAACACGTCAAAATAATTATGAATTTTCGCGTTCGGTTTTTAAGAATAAAGTCCAGGCTGAGTCAGAATTTAAAATAAAATAATAGATATTTTTTAATGGTGCCCAGGACTGGAGCCGAGATGAGGCACATGCCTGTTTTTCGTAATATCAACTAATTGATTTGTGATTACGAAACGTTATTTAACTTTGAGTCTTTGTTTGTTGTTGTCCGTTTTCGTCTTTATTTGTCTATTTCCGGGGAAGTTAGCGCCAAAATAGCGCCAGAGAATCGTTTTCCATAGTACATCAGGACCCAGCGAGACTTTGTCAAACTCTTGGTACAGCAAACTTTGTAGGTGCTGTACCAAGGAGATTCAACATTATAATATTTTTATCAATGAGAAATGCATACTAAAAGTTATTACTCTTGTTACATGTAAAAATAGTGTCCGCTCTTTTGGGCCAAGCGAAAGTTTATCAGCAATTTGAATGGATTTATTTAATGGGAGACCTCGCTTACCTTTAAACATCATGCTCAAAGTTGCAGCATGAAGCCCCATGTCGCGAGCGTATGCTCGCAGTGAGTATCTAGGAGATCTGCGCTGCCTTTGCGAAAAATCTTCTTTCAACTTTTGAACGTAATAAGGTGTCTGAGCTTCCATGAATGATGTTCTACCAAGATGGAGTAACGTTGTGTAACCTGAAAGTAACAAACTGTTACCTGCCTAAGTAACACCTGCATCCTTTTGAAATTACGTTTAATTCTGCGTTTATCAAATAGATGCAAAAAGAATCATTTTGATGTGTAACTGAATTTAGAGGGGTGTTATATGGGTAAAGCTAGAACTGTACGATTCGAAGATGATGTTGATCCTGCCGTGGATCGATTCATTGAAAAGAATGACATAAATTTTAATAAGCTCGTAAATCTAGCTGTGAAGGAATTCATCAGCAAGCCCCACACCATTGAACTCCAGCCAGTTGATGAAGCTGAATGGGATAAAATGATGAAGAAATCATCTAAGAAATATACTAAGATTCTGAATGGTCTTGTTGATTAATTTCAATAAGATAGCATAATTAAAGTGATCCATACGTGTATCCGATAGGTATACAAAAGGTACACGTCCTCCGGATTTTGTGATACACTACCCAAAACGAGGTTTAGCATGGAACAGAGACTCTCAAAAGATGAAGTCATCAACACAAGAGTAGATAAAGAGACGAAAGATTTTCTTAAAAGAGCTGCTTCTTTAGCAGGCCTTGATCTTTCTGCCTACATTATCGCAAAGGCGAAAGAAGCCGCAGCTGATGACATTATAAAATATGATCAGGCCAACAAGATTCTTTTATCTAACGACCAATTTGACTTTGCCCAGTCTGTAGTTGAAGCTCCTGCCAAAATTAACTCGAAACTCTCTGAAGCGTTTAAGCGCCATAGAAAAAAGTAACTGAATCATGGATATCATTAAGCTCTCTTCCTGCCTTGAATGGGAAAAATCGATTTCATTAGACCACGGTCTCAGAGACTCATTTGACTGCGGTAAATCTTCATTAAACAATTTCCTGAAGCAATACGCCCGACAAGCGGACGAGCACAATACCGCACGAACTTTTGTGGCCCTTGATCAAGAGAATAAGAAAATTGCTGGATACGTGAGCCTTGCTAATACCAGTCTGGAAAAACAAGCAGCAGCAGGCTTGATCAAAACGACGGTTAACCCTATTCCCGCTCTACTGATCGGAAGACTTGCTGTTGATATAAATTATCGCGGGCAAAGATTAGGTGAGAAGCTTCTGGTATTTGCATTTGAAAAGGCACTTGCGATTAACGAGATGAGTGGTATTCAGGCCATCGTCGTTGACACCATTGATGCTGAAGCAGAAGCTTTTTATGACAAGTATGGATTTCAAAAAATCAAAGACACCAACAAAATGATCCTTTCCTTGAAAGATCTCCACTAAATAATTTTGTTATCAATTCGATAACACCCCTGTTATCCATTCCATACCACTCAAAAGTTCAAGCGTAAGTAAGCCTTTGTTTTCTATATCACTATTACAAAAATTGTTTTGGCCTCCTTTTTGACTACTAAGATCCCAAAAGTTGCAACCAAGGGAGGCCAATGCAAGATAGTGATGTGCTTTTAAAAATTAATCCTTTCCATCTGGAGCTGATACGCCCACTCATAAAATGGAAAATGAGAATTTAGCGCCTATTTAGCGCCAAGTTCAATCGATGCTTCGTAAGTTGTAAATGTTAAAAGGGATTTTTGAATGGTGCCGAGGACTGGACTAGATACACATACTTTAAGACTCGCCGGCCCCTAAAGACCGCATGTCTACCAAAACTAATCGAGCGCCATTTCAAAATGCATCGGCTGATGATCTGAAGACTTAACTGAATAAATATGGGGATTCTTGACATGAACGCCCCTTACAAAAGACCAATCAAGAAAATTTCCGCCAAGCCCTTTTGATCTTTTATTTCCATCAATAAAGTCAACAGACTGAAATCCACGTTTCAATGTTTCTTGAAACAAATGAGTCGTTCTTTTTTTGGTTCGGGTATTAAAGTCACCTGCAAATAAAACGGGGCCATCGTGACGATCAATTTCATAAAACGCCTGATCCATGTGACGAACAAAGGCAGCGTGCGAGGCCATGTTGATCCCATGTACGGAGATGA
Organism: Bacteriovorax stolpii; assembly: GCA_945905815.1. GTDB lineage: Bacteria > Bdellovibrionota > Bacteriovoracia > Bacteriovoracales > Bacteriovoracaceae > Peredibacter. The sequence goes on from CAMDQH010000016.1 coordinate 46,023, forward strand.
CAAGCATATCCTGCTGATAACCTTTAATTGGATATTTGGCCATCGTTAGCGCTTTAGGCGTCTTAATGATGGGCTCCATGTCAACTGTATGAGTAACGACAACATTTGAAGGATTCACATTTGATCCAATCATAGTTCCAGTTTCGTAGTTGTGATCTTTTTTGTAGAGAAAACTTACTCCAAACTCCCAAACGAACCCCTTAAAAGATTCAAAGAGTTTGATTAAATCTGGCTTCAAATAACCCTCAGAAATAAGAACCAGGTCACGGTCGCGAGCAAGTCTTGGTAAATCAATATCAAGTCCTCTCTCCTGACCTTTTTTGATATTCCAAGCTAGTACCTTTATCGACTTGGGATCAAGTTCTCCGCCTTCAGCAGACCCTATGGTTAGGTGGGCCTGACTAACGGGTATAAGGCTGAACTGGGAGGCAAAAAGGATTCTTTTAGCGTGGGCACTTGAGGAGTGAAGTGAAAAAGTGAGAAGGATGGCAAAGGCCGATACAAATAATCTATCCATGATTTCCTCCAAATTGAAATCTGTACGAGATGACAAATTATCGGAAATCTGAATCTGAACTTAAAACAGCGGGTCATTTTAGCTAAGGAGTGGAGTTATTTTCCCATTAAAAGTGTAAAAATTAGACAACGAGGGTAAACATTGCGTCCTCCGTCCAATCAAAGCATTCCATGTGGCAAAATCTCTCTATCCGTTGGAGATCAAATAATCATCAAAATATTAGGCCTATTAACAGTCATATTAACCTCACCGAGTTGGGCGCAAGACTTGATTATCCCTACGGTTTCGGCAACGGTTCAGGAATTCATTAATATTAACGGCACTGATATGTCGCTTCTAACTGCAAGCTGTGAAACATTTGATGCTTGTAGAGATATGAACTATCACTCAAAGACCTATACCTTTATAGGAAATGCTCAATCGGACCAAAAAAATATGGAAAAACACTTCCCGTTTTGAAATGGAATATGATCCTGAATCCAATCTTTTCCTGGGAAAAGATCAGGAGCTACCGGAAGTTCGGGTGGGACAGGTTTTCTTTCTTGAATTAGATATTACTATGGGTATGCAGATCCCGGTCGCTTTTGAAGTTATCGAGTTAAATCACAGCAAAAGAACGATAACTTTTAGTTATTTGAAAAAAAACAAATCACAGGGCGGCCAGAGAATTAGTTTTCATCAAGACGGTGAGAACATCAATATCGTTCATGAAACTCGCTATAAGAGCTCATCAAAATTTCGAGACAATTAACTCTCTATGGGCAATTTCATACGAAGCTTTTGGATGTTGTTTGGGATGATTTCAGCAAAAACTTATAAGCACACTTCAGTATCATTGATCTGCCCACTTGAGGTCGTGCCAGTTGTTAAAATGGTGATTTGATTTCCTATCTTGTTAATTTGAAAATGCAAATTGGTAAATTCCTGAAACTCGGAATAGACCTTAAGATCCAGAATCAAAGCATTTCCTTGGCAGCTCGCCAAAGAGGCAATAGTAATTTCCCCACTTGGATCAGGAAAAATGTCCGCCCGCAAAACACCATCAGTAATGAAAGTTTCCGTCACTTCTGAACCCGAATCATTATCAGTGGAAACAACAGTATATGTGGTTACACCATTAGTTATTTTTTGAGAAATCGTTGAACCAGAAGTCACTTCGCCAGACTGAGATCGGCATGATGTATAATCCCCAGCGAGGTCAGGACAAACCGCCATCACTGAAAAAGACACAAACATGCCAGAAACGATTAAAAATTTCATACGACTGCTTTATCCGTAATCTCAAACGCTTTAGAATAAATTTCTAATGCATCATCAATCTGTTTCTCATTAACACAAAGAGGAGGACAGATATAAACCTGATTCCATCTCACAAACGTAGAAATCCCGTTATTTTTAAGAGATGCCGCAAGATCCATCATCGGTTGTGACATGGGCTTGTTCCACTCACTCATTTCTTGACGAGTTTTGCGGTTCTTAACCATCTCAATACACCAATGAAGACCTTTCCCGCGCGCTTCACCGATGGAAGGATGTTTATCGGCAAGGACTTGAAGTTTTTTCTCTAGCTTCGCACCAAGAGCAGCTGCATTCTCAACCAGTTTATCTTCTTTATAAACATTAATAGTAGCGATACCAGCTGCGCAAGAAACAGCGTGGCCGCTATAAGTTAGTCCGCAAGCAAGCATGTTCTTATCAAAGTATTTTGCAATTTTATCATTAGTGACTACTGCCCCAAGAGGCAGATAAGCAGAGGTTAAACCTTTGGCCATGACCATGATGTCAGGAACAACATTTGCATGATCAATACCAAACCATTTACCAGTTCGACCAAATCCACTCATCACTTCATCAGCAATGAGAACTACGCCGTATTTTTCACAGATTTCTTTAGTGCGAGTCCAATAGGCAGCTGTTGAAGGGGCAATAACACCACTTGAACCTGAGTATCCTTCCAGGAGGACTCCAGCAATAGTACCTGCACCTTCTAAGAGAATTGTCTCCTCAAGAAGGTCACACATAATCATGTCTCCTTGTTCAGGAGTACAGTGTCTATATATTGGGGAACGGTAGCTATAAGGATCATGCATTTTTACAATCCAACCGACACCTGGTTCAATTGCAACTCGTCTTGGGTCGCCTCCAGCAGAAGCGGCAGCAAAAGTTCCACCGTGATATGAGCGGTAACGAGTGATTATTTTCTGACGTCCAGTATAGAGTCTGGCCATTTTCATAGCATTCTCTACGGCCTCAGAACCACCAATTGTGAAAAGAGTTTTATTCAGGTCTCCAGGGGTAACAGAAGCTATTGCCTCCCCTAACTCTCCACGAACTTTAGTTACGTTTGATGGCTGAACATAATGAATTTTGCTAATCTGATCAATGATCGCTTTATTTACGCGCTCATCACCATGGCCAATGTTAGTGCAAATTAGCTGGGAAGAAAAATCTGCGTACTGTTTTCCATTATAGTCCCAGAAATAAATCCCTTTTGCTTTTTCAATAGCTATAGGATTTGCGGCTTCTTGAGGAGACCAAGAAAAGTATGTATATTTCTTATTTTTATCTACGATGTCTTGATATTCGCTCACAAGAAACTCCTTAAAATTTAATTCGTAGCAAGATCATTAGTTTGCTTGTCGATATTGTCCCCAGACCACTGTGAATCTTTAGAGATTTCTTTCGCTTCAAACTTGCCTTGTTTCAATTCATTTAAATGCGCATGGGTAGTGAAATATTGGAGTGAATGACCAATAAAATCTTCAAGTTTATTGAAATTATGTTTGACCATGAAAGCCTCTAGGCCTGCTTTTAACTCATGTACCATCTTGTATCCCTGAAGCATTGGCCCCGTACAACTTTGAACAGTATGTGATCCAAGTAGCATGAATTCAATTGCATCACTTGATTTCTCAACTCCACCCATACCACTAATTGAAATATTATTCATCTTGGCATCTTTGAGGGCCTTCGCAAGTTTCGAAGCATGTCTTAAAGCAATAGGTCTTACGGCCTGGGAAGAGTAACCACCGTAAGTTGAATAACCTTTAACAGTTGGAAGTGGCCTTAGCGTATCAAGATCAACTCCGATAACTGCAAGAATAGTATTGATCAAAGAAATCCCGTGAGCACCGGCCTCAATTGCTTTGAATGAAGGAACGTTTACGTCGGTCACGTTGGGAGTCATCTTGGCCCAAACAGGTATCGTAGCAACGTCAGTTACCCATTTAGTAACTTCGGCAACGATATCAGGATTCTCACCCATCGCTGCGCCCATTTTTCTTTCTGGGAGTCCGTGAGGACAAGAAAAGTTTAACTCGAAAGCGTCAACACCGGCATCCTGGCACATGATTACAAGTTTCTGCCAAGCGGCCTTGTCGTATTCTTCCATGATCGATGCGATCAAAATACCTTTCGGAAATTCCGCCTTGATTTCTTTGAAATCTCTGATCCAGTCTTCAATTGACATGTCTGAGATCAGCTCAATATTTTGAAAACCAATTACTTCTTTATTAACTCGGGAATAAAGTTTTCCATATCTAGGAGCAACGTTGTGAACTTTAGACGCATCTAAAGAACAAGTCTTTGCTACCACTCCGCCCCAGCCTTCTCTAAAAGCTTTAAGAATAGTTGCTTTGTTAGTACCAGGAGGACCTGAACCAATAACGAATGGGTTCTCAAATTTTAAACCGTTAACAACGATCGACAAATCTTTGCTCATAATGATTCTCCTATTACATACCCGTGCGTGGAATATAGCGGCCGGCACCACGTTCAACATTGAGTTTCCCCTCGTCGAACTGAACCTTACCGTTAACAATTACCCACGTCGGAGCACCTTTCGTTTTATAACCTTCAAAAATATTTCTATCGCATTTATGTAAATGAGTTTTGGCCGAGATCACATCTTCTTTTTCAGGGTCCCAGATCACGAGATCAGCATCTGATCCTACCATGACCGCACCTTTACGAGGGTACATGCCAAAGATTTTCGCCGGACGAGTACAGTTCACTTCAACAAACTGATGCAGATCAATTCTATTTTCAAGCACACCATAAGTGTACATAAGTGAGAGACGATTTTGTATTCCAGCTGCGCCGTTAGGAATTTTTCTGAAGTCGTTTTTGCCAAGAATTTTTTGTTTGCCCTGATGAAATGGACAATGATCAGTTGCTACCGTTTGAATAATCCCTGATTTTAAAGCGGCCCATAAAGGTGCCTGGTGACCAAGGGGACGAATCGGAGGACTCATCACGTATGCAGCACCTTCAAAATTTGGTTTATCATAAACAGAATCATCAAGAAGAAGATACTGAGGACATGTTTCACCAAACACAACTTGTCCACGTTTGCGGGCCTCATCTATGGCCTCCACAGCTTCTTTTGCCGTAACGTGTACGATATAAAGTGGCACGCCTGTCATACGTGCGAGCATGATGGCGCGACCTGTAGCTTCGCCTTCAAGAGGAGCTGGACGAGATTGTGCGTGATATTTAGGATCGATCTTGCCTTCTTTAAAAAGCTTTTCCTGAAGTGCGACAACCATCTCACCGTTTTCACAGTGAGCAGTCACCAGCGCGTTCAGATTCTTCGCAGTCTCCATAACCTTGATCATCTCAGTGTCATCCACACCGATTGCTCCACGGTATGCCATGAACGTTTTAAAAGATGTTATTCCTTCTTTACGTACACAATGTTCCATTTCTTTGGCGGTGTTATCACCAAACCAAGTCACGGCCATATGAAAGGCATAGTCAGCGACGGATTTCTTGGCCTTTTCTTGCCAAGATTTAAGACCATCTAAAAGCGGTTGATTACGAGAAGGGATAACAAAATCAATAATTGTTGTCGTTCCACCAGCAACACCAGCAGCTGTTCCGGTTTCAAAATCATCAGCAGAGATTTCGCCCAT
>CAMDQH010000017.1 GCA_945905815.1 Bacteriovorax stolpii
GGAAAAGTTATGCGCAGAATTCTGAGAAAAATTGCGGCCACTGAGTACAGTGGTTTAGGAGACATTTCGACACTTGCTGACCCAAACGTAGTTGAGGCGTTAGTTAATGAGCACAAAGCAGGGTCTTAGTTGGAAGAGCTATGTGAAGAAATTTGTAGAGAGCTTGAAGGTGAGAATGTTAACCTCAATACAATATTGTTACAGCTCAAGGAATTAGAAGGTTTTCTTACTAAAACAACTTCTCGATTTGTTGATATAGACTCATCTGTAAGGGAGGACCAACTTTTGAATCAAAAAGTGATGAATAACCTTTCAGGTTCAGCACTTGATAGCGAACAAAAAATAAATTTATTCAAAATCTATGAAGCGTTGAAAACGTATCTAGGCCTGAAGTTTAAATATGGTGAAGCAGCAGATTGGTATTTAAAAAATGAATTTGATTCTTCTCTGGGAGAATTGATCGAATCTTATTTTAAAGCAGCCATCACTTCGTAATTTTTCAAAAAAGCCATATTCATTAAAAGCCTAACTTGAGGCCATCCTAATTCTGGAACTGATGGGTGGTAGTAAAGATCACACTCATATTTTCCGCGCTTATTAAGAATGCGAATATGATGAGCATTTTTAAGATTACCAATATCAACTCGACCGGCATGATGAATTGTAGCTTTGTCTGAATCTCTGAATTTGGTTATTTCAAGATTGAGATAGCCTCGCTCATCTTGAAATTCGAGTGGAAGCTCTAATACCATCGAACTTTTTAAGAGCTCAGCTGATACCGGAACCAAAGGCTTTTTAATTACATCGTACTTAATAAGTACTTCTATCATTTCATTCGCCACATCGATTTTAGCTGCAGAAACTTCCAGTATACCACCTTGATGATATTTTCCTGGCTGGATTTTGTAAGTTAGGGTGTCCATTGCGGCATGAAGCGTGGTGCTTAGTAAAAGAAGTAAAGTTAACGCTTTCATTGAAATCCTTTTCAATAAAAAATAAATAAAGTGTACAAATTATGTCGCCCAATTTACGACTTGGCCATTTATTCTATAAGATATCTAATTCTGCGTAGCTTCCATCTTAGAAAAATAGCTAGTTATGCAAGAAATGGATGGTGTCCGAAAGTTCAGATACATGAGAATCACTCGCTTTACCCCCAAAATCGGCCAGGATTTTAGTTTCAAGCCTCTCAATGCTGTTAATAAGCCCTAGCCCTACGTTGCCGACTTTGAAATGAATTCTCATAATTTCAATTAACTCATCCAACTCAGCTTGGGTTATTTCAGTTTTAAGAGTTTCATCGATTAAGAGTTGAATGTTTTTTTCTAGGGTTGAAACCATAATCATGGCAGTAAACTTATGAGAGACTTTTGAAGTTCCCAGAGTATGAAAATACTCAACAGCTTTTTCCCTGCACTCTCTTTGTATTTCCCAATCACTTAGTCCCAAGCGCTTGGCCCAGCTAAAATGTCCAATCCAAGTCATACAGAGTGAAATCAGTAGAAAACTTACAGGCCACATCCAGCTATAATGAAATTCCAGATAATAACTAAAAATCAAAGAAATAATAAATCCACCAATCAGACCAAAGCGCCATGAAGCCCCTGGATAGGGATCAGAAGCATTTGTGATTACGAGCAGTAACTCACACCCTGTCTTAGATTCAAATTGCTTAAGTCTATCTTCTACTAGCGCTACATCATCTTGAATTAGAATATTTCTCATTACCAACTCCCCGAAGAACCGCCGCCTGAAAAACCACCACCACCACCGCCCCAACTGCCTCCGCCACTTCCTCCACTGAATCCACCGCCGCCGCGATGACTAGAGCCAGCTGCAAGTGCAAAAAGTAGATTTTGAAGACCAATGAGACCAATTAAAAGGCCCATCAAAAACATAAAACCAATCATGGCCAATCCGGCAGCTCCAACAAAAAATCCTACTCCCGCCATTCCTGCACCGGTAAAGATTCCGCGAGCAACAGGTTTTTTACCTAGGATAATCTGCCCAAGAATCAAGATCCCGATTAAAAATGGGAAAGCAACTTTTAAAGGACCAGGTATAGAGCTAGATTGAGGAGCGCGACGTACGTAACGATTGCCTTCGCTTAATTTTAGATTAAATTTTTGGGCGACATCTAGCATGACCGCTTTCAGTCCACCGTGAAAGTCCCCTGCCTTAAAAGCAGGAGTTAAAATATTATTGATGTATTGATTGGATTCATAATCAGTAATTTCACCTTCAATACCGTTTCCTACTTCAATTCGCATTTTATGTTCGGCTTTGGCGATAACTATGAGCAGACCATTGTCTTTTGCTTTCGTTCCGAGTTGCCATTTTTCAGCGACACGAATAGAAAAATCTTCTATCGCATATTCCTGAAGATCCGGGACAGTCAGAATGGTAATTTGTGGGCCCTGATGAGTATTAATCTCATAGGCCAGTTGACTTAAATCCTGCTTCTGTTCAGAAGTTAAAAAACCTGCCTCATCCATAACGGGTGAATTAAGTACGGGGATCTGAATTTCAGCTCCCCATACATTTAGTGATAAAATAAGAATTAAAGAAAAAAGATACCGCATTAGAATTTAACTTCTGGAGTCTTCTGTTCTGCTTCAGTCGCTGTGAACTGAGGTTTCTTTTCGAAATGATGAATCATCGAATTGGTTAAACTTGAAGGAAAAACGGTCACAAGATTATTGAACTCCTGAACTGTTTCAATATAACGACGGCGAGCAATAGCAATACGGTTTTCTGTGCCTTCAAGCTGAACCTGTAAACCCTGGAAGTTTTGATTCGCTTTAAGATCCGGGTATCTTTCAGAAACCATCATCAATCGACCAAGAGCTTGAGAAAGTTCTCCCTGAGCTGCCTGGAATTTTTTCATCGTTTCTGGATTTAAGTCTTTAGCATCAACATTGATGGAAGTTGCTTTTGAACGAGCAGCAATCACTCCTTCAAGCGTCTCTTTTTCGTGAGTAGCGTAGCCCTTTACGACATTTACCAAATTCGGAATCAAGTCCGAGCGTCTCTTATATTGGTTTTGTACTTCGGCCCAACTTCCTTCAACTGCATTGTTTGCTGTTGGGATTGATTGAAGCCCGCAAGAGACGAGAAAAAGTGATATTAATAGAACAGCGAAAGTAGATTTCATGAAATCTCCTAAAATAAAAAAGCCCAAAGTATTATTCATACTTTGGGCTCAATTCTGATTTAATCAAGGGTCTATGGCAATTTATTTAATTGTCGCAACTTGCTTAGTAAGACGACTAGTCTTACGAGAAGCAGTCTGCTTTTTCATAGCTGGTGACTTCGCAAGTTTTGCAAGAAGTGACTGGCATTTTTGAAGAAGAGTTTTTGCTGTGACTTTGTCACCTTTAGCAATAGCGTCTTTTAAAGCTTTAACAGCAGTACGAGACTTCGCTGTTTTAACTTTGTTCGTCATACGACGAGTTTTTTCTTGTTTTGCTCTTTTTACTGATGATTTGTGATTGGCCACTGCGTTCTCCTAATGGTCGTTCTGTCAAAATATTGCGATGTTATAGAACACTTATGACCTTTATGGCAAGAGTTGTGGTTTAAATTCTCAAAAAATCAGCCGCATACCTTTTGGCAAAAGACGAGGGATAGGGTACTTTTGGATCACTTTATTTTGAAATTGAAACAAGGATTTTTTGTCATGGGAAACATTCAACTAATTGGAATTGTTGGTGCTGGTCAGATGGGACGTGGGATTGCACAGGTTGCTGCCCAGACAGGTTATGAGGTAATTCTCTTTGATGCTTTTAAAAATTCGCTTGATTTCGGTCATGCATTTATTAAGACGCAGTTGGACAAAGGTACTGAAAAAGGAAAATGGAGTGCTGATGAAGCCGCCCAAGCCTTTTCTCGAGTCAAAACAACTTCCGAGATGTCTGATCTAAAAAACTGCGATTTGGTAATTGAAGCAGCAACAGAAAAAAAAGAACTTAAGTTTGATATTTTTAAAAAGCTGGATGAAATTGTTAAATCTGGCGCCATACTTGCGACCAATACTTCTTCTATTTCGATTACTGAAATAGCTGCGACTACAAAACGTCCTGATAAAGTGGCCGGTATGCACTTTATGAATCCAGTTCCTATTATGAAATTAGTTGAAGGTATTCGTGGTCTTGAAACCTCTGATGAAACTTTTAATACTGTCGCTTCTGTTTCGGAAAAAATGGGGAAAACTTTCGTTCGTGCTCAGGACTACCCTGGGTTTGCTGTGAATCGAATTCTTATGCCGATGATTAACGAAGCTGTTTATGCTCTGTACGAAGGTGTGGCAACCGCTAAAGATATTGATACAGCTATGAAGTTAGGAACGAATCAACCAATGGGTCCCTTGGAGTTAGCAGACTTCATTGGTCTTGATACGTGTTTAGCAATTATGAACGTCCTTCACGATGGACTTGCAGATACAAAATACCGTCCATGCCCCCTTCTTCGTCAGTATGTTGCTGCTGGAAGATTTGGGCGCAAAAACGGAAAGGGATTCCATGTCTATGATAAGTAACTTTGAAACACTCAGTTTTAGCGTCAGTGATGAAATCGGGATATTGACAATTAATCGCCCTGATAAACTTAATGCTCTCAATATTCAGGTACTTCGTGAACTTAAAGGAGCTTTGACTGAACTCAAGGCAGCTCCCATTCGCGGCTTGATTCTAACTGGAGAAGGCGAGAAAGCGTTTATCGCTGGTGCAGATATTGCTGAGATGAAACCAATGGAGCAAGGTGAAGCTTTGGCTTTTTCGGAGCTTGGCCAATTGGTAACTCTGGCGTTTGAAGCACTTCCTTATCCGTGTGTCGCTTGCGTAAATGGATTTGCTCTTGGTGGTGGATTTGAAATGGCACTTGCTTGTGATTTTATTTTTGCCACAAAAAATGCGGTCTTTGGTTTACCTGAAGTAAAACTGGGGCTTATTCCGGGTTTCGGTGGAACTCAGCGCCTTTTAAAAATTGTTGGCGAAAGACGAGCAAAAGAAATTATATTCTCTGGCCGAAATATCGCCAGTGAAGAAGCCAAACTTCTGGGTATTGCACTTGAAGTTTATGCGGATAAGGCACAACTTTTAGCTGAAACTCAAAGTTGGTTCAAAATGGTACTTAAGAATTCTTCTTGCGCCATTTACGAAGCAAAACAAGTCCTTGGCAAAGGTTTAGTTGAAGAAAGAAAAGCCTTTGGAAATATTTTCCAAACAGAAAATATGATCGAAGGAACTGCGGCGTTTATTGAAAAGAGAAAAGCACAATTCACAGGAAAGATTTTATGATTTTAGATGAAAAGTACAAAGAAATTCGAGATATGGTAAAAAAGTTTTCTGATTCAGATGTCGCACCTTTAGCAATGAAAATTGATCACGAAGGGCACATTCCAAAAGAGTTAATTGCTAAGATTTCTGAAAATGGTTTTCTAGGATCTTATATACCAGAAGAATACGGCGGAGCAGGTATGGACTACTTGTCTTACGCACTATTGGTTGAAGAAATTTCACGAAACTGTGCATCTACGGGTGTTTTTATTTCAGCGCACACTTCACTTACGGCTTGGCCTATTTTAAATTTTGGAACAGAGGCTCAGAAGAAAAAATATCTTCCTAAGATGGCTTCTGGTGAATGGATAGGTTGCTTCTGTTTATCTGAACCGAATGCAGGGTCAGACGCGGGATCTCTTACAACTTTCGCAGAAGACAAAGGTGATCATTGGGAAATTAATGGTGTAAAAAATTGGATCACCAACGGAAAAGAAGCTTCTATTTGTCTTGTTTTTGCAAAGACGAAAAAAACTCCGGACTATAAAGGGATATCGGTATTTATTGTTGAAACGTCTAATCCTGGTTTCTCAATCATTAAAGAAGAGGACAAACTTGGAATCAGAGGATCATCAACCTGTCAGCTGGCCTTTGATAAAGTAAAAGTTCCAAAAGACGCATTACTTGGTGAAGCTGAAAAAGGTTTCCGTGTAGCGATGGCAACTCTTGACGGTGGTAGAATCGGAATTGCTTCACAGGCATTAGGAATTGCACAAGGAGCTTTTGATTACGCAATACGTTATACGAAACAGAGAGTTCAATTCGGTGCGCCACTTTCTGATCTGCAAGGAATTCAGTTTATGCTGGCAGATATGAGCACAAAAATTGGTGCGTCAAGACTCCTAATCTACCACGCATCAGCGCTTAAAGATGCAGGGCAGCCATATTCTAAAGAGTCTGCCCAGGCGAAACTTTTTGCTTCAGAATCAGCTATGTGGGTTACCACTAAAGCAATTCAGCTCTGCGGAGGCAATGGCTATACTAAGGAATACCCTGTTGAGCGTTTCTTCCGTGACGCCAAGATTACCGAGATTTACGAAGGTACTTCCGAAGTTCAACGCATGGTAATTGCAAACTCTGAATTGAGAGCAATTCAGTAAAAATCTCTCGTCAAAGAGACCCGCACTTTGTTAGAGTTTCTACTAAATTTGTTTTATACGCGATTACCGTGGTCGGTTATTATTTTTTAGGGAGAAAATCATGGCGAAAAAGAAGCCTGCTGCTAAGATGCCAGCAAAGAAACAATTAGCAAAAACTACGGTCAAGAAGCCAGTTAAAGCTGCTCCTAAAAAAGAAGTTAAAAAAATGGCCAAAAAAGCTCCTGCTAAAAAAGCAGCTCCTGCAAAAAAAGTGGCCCCTAAAAAGGTTGAAAAGAAAGTAGTTAAGGCTCCTGCAAAATCTATTAAGAGTTCATTTCTTAAAAGTGCCGGAAAGCTAGTTGCTAAAGTTATGCCTAAGGGCCTTACTAAAGAGCAGATCAAAAAACAAAAAGACAAAGAGTTAAAAGAAAAGAAGGCCATTGAAACTAAAGAGAAGGCCCTCGCTGCAAAAGATAAAGTAAAAGCCGAAGCCGATAAGAAAAAAGCTAAAGAACAAGAAAAGAAAGATAAAGAAAAAGCTAAGATTCAGGCGCAAAAAGATAAAGAGAATGCCAAGCTTCAGGCCAAACAAGATAAAGAAGATGCCAAAAATATTGGAAAGAAAGGTAAGCCTTCCAAAAGCAAATTCAGCGATGATGAGGATGAAGAAGGGGATATCGATCTTGGACCCGATGATGAACCGGAATTCGGTGAAGAGCGCTCAGCACGTAAGTCAAGTGAAGACGATGATGTTGATGAATTTGAAGAGGATTATAAAAAATCTAAAACAGTTAAAAAATCTGGTAAAAAAGCTTACGAAGAAGATGACGGAGCTGTTGAAGCCTTTACTCCAAAGATGTCTAAGAAATATCAGAATGCTATTCTTTCAGATCTTGAAGGTAAAATTGCCGATGAGATTGCAGAGTTAAGAGAGCATTTTAACTGGAAAGATATTGCTGAATCAATTGGGACAATGGATTTTTTCATTAATGCCAAAAATGATGAATGTATCGAAAAAGGTTGCGATAACATCCGTACAACTCAGAGTTACTGCCGTCTTCACTACATTCGTAACCAAAAAACACTTCAGAAAAAGCGCGAGATCTTGAAAGAAAATAAACTTCAGGAATATATCGAAGAGCTTATTTCTAAATATCCTGTTAAATATATTGAATCTCTATTGTCTGATCTTTCTGATGATAAAGAGTTCTACAAAGTTCTTAACGAGCTTAATATCACTTCTGAATTTGATTTCGAAGAAGATGAATTAGAGAATGCTTCGGATGATGATGATGATGACGGAGATATCGGAATTGAAACGATCTCTTCAAGTTTGAGATACGAAGACGAATAAATAAAAAAAAGCCCTCGTAAGAGGGCTTTTTTTTTACTGATTATATTCTGTGTCTTCTGGGTCCAAAACTTCTTCTACCTCACCCATCCCTTCATCTTCATCAAAATCTTCACCCAAAAGTTTATTTGCCTCAAGAGTCAAATTAACATTTTCTCTAGAGAGTTTAAAAAAGTAATTCTCATCTTTGTAATTTACCTCCTGCCAATTCGGTTCAAATTCACTCCAGTCATCAGAGGCAAAAACTTGATCAAAGAAAATTCCCACAACATCGATAAAATTCAACTGTGTGCTCTTTACTTTCTTTTCATCATTCATTTGCTCGGGCCCGCAAGATAAAAAGCAGGTTATCGGAGCAATATACTCATCTTTTTCGGAAAGCCATGAAACAACCAAAAGAAGTTCCTCTTTGTAAATCTGACCATAAACATCAAAAGTACGCTGTTTTTTCTCACATTCATCCTGATAAGTTTCGTTGAGTAGGATCGATAAACTTAGAAGCCAGTCTTCCGGTATACTTTTTCCATTCTTAGAGTCTACTTTTCGAGCGAACATGACGACCTGCCTCAATTTAAGATTTAGTAGCAATTTATCTATCACTTCATTAAAATAATCTTACAAGAAAGACAATCTTTCTCTCTTCAAGGAATCATATTATGACCGTTTATATTTTAAGTGGTGCCCGTACGGCCATTGGTTCGTTCATGGGAACACTCTCACAAGTGCCAGCTCCCAAATTAGGGGCAGCAGCGATTGAAGGTGCGCTTCAAAAAGCTAATATTGAAAAAAATAAAGTAGACGAAGTTTTTATGGGTAACGTGCTTTCTGCGGGCGTAGGTCAAGCACCTGCTCGTCAGGCCTTATTATTTGCAGGCCTTCCGGAATCTGTTCCTGCAACGACTGTTGGCAAGGTTTGTGGGTCTGGACTTCAGGCCGTGATTTTAGGCGCACGCTCAATCATGACTGGTGACAATCAAGTTGTGGTCGCCGGTGGAATGGAAAATATGTCTCTCGCTCCACACTTGCTTATGAATTCTCGTTCGGGTGCTAAGTTTGGCCCGACTGAAATGAAAGATTCTCTGCAATGGGATGGTTTGTGGGACGTCTACTCAAACCGTGCGATGGGAAATTGTGCTGAAGAGTGTACTAAAAAATTTAACATGACTCGTGAAGAGCAAGATGCTTTTGCGATTGAATCTTTTAAGCGTGCGCAAGCATCTGTTAAAGAGGGAATCTTTAAAGATGAAATCGTTCCCGTAAAAGTTCCGGCCAAAGGTGGAACAAATGACGTTGTGGAGGATGAAGGTCCTTTCAAGGCAAATTTTGAAAAAATGCCAGGGTTAAAACCTGCTTTTGAAAAAGATGGAACGATTACTGCCGCCAATGCCTCAACCATTAATGATGGTGCAGCTGCAGTTGTTTTGGCGGGTGATGCTTATGCTTCCCAAGCTGAATTCAAAATTCTTGGTTATGCCTCTCATGCCCAGAATCCTACATGGTTTACTACGGCTCCTGTCGAAGCAATAAACAAATCTTTAAAGAAAGCTAATCTTACGATTGATCAAATTGATTTATTTGAAATTAATGAAGCCTTTGCCGCTGTTACGATGGCGGCCATGAAAGAATTTAAAATTTCACACAGTAAAGTGAACGTCTTTGGTGGAGCAGTGGCCATGGGCCATCCAATAGGTGCTTCAGGAACGAGAATTCTTGTGACTCTAATGAATGCCATGAAAAAGAAAAAAGCTAAATATGGTTGTACTGCTATTTGTATCGGTGGTGGTGAAGCCCTCAGTTTAATTATTGAGAGAATTAAGTAATGACTACCGGAACACAAACCACAGCTCAGGTTAAATCGGGAATACGAAGTCTGAAGACTGGAGAGATTCTATTTAATGATGGAGACAATGCTGAATCCCTTTTTATTATTCAGAAAGGTCAGATCCGTTTATTTAAACCGAAAGGTAAGGGGTTTATTGAGCTTGCTGTTCTTCGCACAGGTGAAGTTATTGGTGAGATGGCATTTTTTGATGATGACGGCTCGGGTAAGAAGCGTTCTTGTTCTGCTTCTGCTATTTCCGGAGTTGATATTGTTGAGATTTCGTTTTTAGCTTTCGGTAAAACTATGTTGTCGCTTAATCCTTGGTTTAAAACCATCATTAATACTCTTGCTGCTCGTCTGCGTAAGGCAAATTCTCGAATTAAAGAATTGGAAGACAATGCAACGGCTTCGTATGGGAAAAATGCCGGCACTTATGAGTTTATGAAGCCCATTGAGGTCATGAGAATTCTGGGTACTTTATTTTTAGTTTTTAAGGCCCACGGAGATGTTAAAGGTCAGGCACTTGCCGTAAACCGAAGAACTCTTACTTTATACACGGCCGATATGTATCAGATCATGGAGGTAAAGTTAGAATCCATCTTGAATTTACTTGTGTCTCTAAATTTGATGGAAATTGTAGATGACGAAGATAAAGTTCCAAACTTACTTCTTTTGAAAAATGTCGAACTGATTAAACAAATTTTTATTTTTTACAATACTGAAAGACATTTGGTAGATAATAAAAAGATGCGTATTTCTGACAAATGTGAATTGATCATTTCTAAAATGCTGGAGAAGCTTCCTTCCAATCCTGTCATAGATATTCCGAACTTGAGAAATTCAGCAGATGAACCTGCTAAATTTACCAAGTATTATATTCTAAATCCCGTAATCGATGATTTTAAATTGAAGAGTATTCCTCTGAACCCAGATCATCTGGATGATGGAAAGAGTATTGGGATCTTTGGTGAGTTGATGATGGAAGATGGGAAAATTTTTATTGAAGCAGACATGCCAAAAGTTCAGAAAATGTATCCGATTATTCGTTTTATGAATGCTGTGAAGAAGTCGAATGTTGAGAAGCAGAAGGAATAACTACGCCCGGCAATTAGTTACTTGCTGGGACGTAGAACACTTCAACGTTATCGCCTGATTTATAATAATAATTTGATGTCAGTTTTAACATATACCCCTGTCGCATAACAGGTGGGGTATTAGGGTAGCCGTTGTGGGCCACTTTAATATTGATATTTTGTTGACCTTCGGCTGCCATAAAAGACCAACCAGAAGCCGGAATTTCAGCACCATTAATTTTAATCACGACTGATTCGAGTTTCGGAATTTTAGGAATATTCACGTAGCCAAAGTACTCCAGGTTTGAACTGGTAGAAATTGAAATACAGTCTGGATATGTGACGTAATGGCTGGCATCAAACTCAACTAAATGTGCTCTGGTTGTTGGCTCACCAACAGTGGGTAGGATTCTAGTATTTTGGTTTCCAGGATTTGGCAAATAAGTCCAGCCAGAAGTCATTTCCACCGGAGCAGAGCTGGGAGAACTCTTAAAGACTTTGATCTTTCCTGGTTGAGTATCAATCACACCGTCAGTAGAAGTAATCGGCCAATACTTATAAGTATGAGGAACAATGATTTGTTGGATGCTGCTATTCACATCTGCAAAAACGGAACTTACATTAGTTTTTGAACAGAGGTCATAATGATCGGCAGATGCTTTAGGAGTAAATCCCGAATGACTATCATAGAGCGCTTGGGACATGGCCCCATATGACAGAGGAGAAGCAATGTATCCTGTTCTAACCGGATTACATTTAGTATTTGCAGTTACTGAGAAAAGACGCAGCTGTTGAGATTGCAAATAAGTTTTAAGAGTTAAGAGACTTGCTTTTCTAGTATTGAAGACAGCAGCATTCTGAGCTGTCTGTGTATTTTGAGGGTATTCAACTTCTGTATCTCGCCCGTTAGAAACTAAGACCACAAAGAGATAAGCACTCTGTCTAAATAGACCATCTGATTGATGGGCAGTAATAAATTCTTGAACTCTTCTAATACCTGCCTCAGGTTGGCCAGAAACAATATTGGTAAAAAATGTGAATTGTGAAGAAGATGTTAGAACCTGAGTTGAGGGAATTGTTATTGGTAAACTAGATGGATCTTTTGCCAGAACCTGATAGTCGCTATTTCCACCAGTTGTTTCTAGAAGTGGAGTTCCAATCACTCTATAATCGAACTGACTAGAAATGCTTGCGATCGTTTTTTGAATACCAGTTTTAACATCGCTAGAAATCCAATAATTACTTTGTGAATTATCTACAACATAAAGGATATCAACTGCTGGCTTAATTAGGGTATGACCTGAGCAAGATGATTGTTGATAAACCTGCAGTGGATTCGATTGATTCGAAGTCGATTGTGGAGTAGTCCCAAACTGTTCGGCCCCACATCCGGCAAGCGCCAAGAGAAGGAATAACGAGAGAAAAGCTGACCAATAAATTTTCATAAATATCACCTTAAGAGTTTCCTAGTGACCAGTTCGGTTTAAACCCTTCCAAACTTTAGCGAAGTAGTGGCAGTAGTTGAGTCAGGGATTGCCTTAAGGCCGGGAAAATATTGCCTTTTCCCCTCATTATAAAAGGAGCTGGGGTAAGATAGTATTAACAATTAATTCAATAGGTTGAGGATTTTATGGCCGAAAATTGGTATTACGTTCAAAAAGGCAATCGTCAGGGTCCAGTCGATCAGGACGTTATTTTGACAATGATTTCAAAACAAGAACTAACTTCTTCCGATTTTGTTTGGAAGAAGGGATTTGATAATTGGAAAAAAATTAAAGAAGTTACGGAACTTCAATCAGCTCCTGAAGTTCAAACATTTCCATCGGCTCCGGTTATGAATGAGGAGAAAAAGGAATTCAGTTTCACGAATATGAACGAAGCTGAACCTTGTATTTTTATTCGAATAGGCAACGATCGTGAATCGGCCTCCTCTGATTATGGCCCTTTTTCTTTGAAGCAATTAAAACAGCTTTATAAGGAAAATCGAATCAACGGTAAAACATTTATTTTTACGACAGGGATGAAAGAGTGGAAAGTCATGGGAGACCTTCCTGAGTATCAGGATTTATTCCAGGAACTTCCTCCACCAATTAAAGATACTGACCGTCGTACCGCTGCTAGAAAGCCTTTTATTGCGAGACTTTTTGTCCAAAACAACAAAAAACTTTTTGAGGGCATATGCCGTGATATTTCGATTGGCGGCATGCAGGTCTTAGTAAATGATTTTAAAGGACTGGCCGGAGACAAGATTTCGATCAATGTTCACCCTGAAAACAGTGAGTACCACTTTACAGCAGCTGGTCTAGTTGTCCGAGTACTTGAAGGAAATTCCGGTTTTTCTTTTAGGTTTCAAGAATTGAATGATGAAGCTAAACGTTCAATAGAAAAATACATTCAAGAAAATTAATGGCAAGACCCGCTTTAAATATTTTTTCATCTAGAGATCATTCGCTACTTTCGCTACTTTCCAGTGATGGAGAGTCGCAAGTATTTGTTCGCCATTACGGTTCAACAAAACCGAAACTGCATTTTCTTCTTATCCATGGTGCCCTGGAGTATTCGGCCCGGCACGTTGATCTTATCCATTTTGTCCTTCGAAATTTTGGGCAAGATGTTGCCATTACAACTTGGGACCATGTCGGTCATGGGCGTAGCGGTGGAGCAAGGGTTTATGTACCAAGTTTCAAAGTGTATGTTGAAGATATGAATTTGGTGGGCGAGTTCGTTAATAAAATGAATGGGCCAGAAACGAAATCAATTATTCTCGCACATAGTATGGGTGGATTAATTGCTTTAATCCGTATCCTAGATACTACTTATGGTTGGGCATATCCTCTACATGGAATCATTTTATCAAGCCCATGTATCAAGCCGAGGCTGGCTTTTGGGGCTTCTTCTAAACCTGTTTTGGATAACCTTAACAAGTTATCTGGAAAACTCCATTTACCAATCATATACACGGGCAAAGATTTAACTCGTGATCCTGAGCGTGCGAATGATTTCGATAGTGATGCCTTAATTCCACGTTTCATTACTGTCAGGATGGCCAAAGAAGTGGTTGAGGCAAGTCATCGCATTCGCGGCTTATCTTATTATCTAAGAGTGCCCAGTTTGTTTTTAATTGCCGGAGAAGACAAAGTTGTGGATCCGGAAAGTACCGCACTCTTTGCACACGGAATAGAGAAGAAACTGACTAAGACCATCCATTACCCGAAGCATTACCATGAACTATGGAATGAGATTGACCGCTTTGAAATATTTGAAACAATGAAGAAGTGGATAGATAAGACTCTTAAGGAGAACGTATGAAGGCAATTCCCTTCCTTTTACTATTTTTAGCTGGGTGTGCGAGTTATAAAAGTTATAACCAGACGACAACTGGAAAAGTTGTTTTAAGAGGTGGAATTTATCAAAAAGAATCTTGGAAGGATCCATTAATATTTAAGCGAATGAGCTGGTACTACGGAATGACCTTATACTTTGATGCTCTCATATATCGTGCAGATTCAGGATCACCATTTTCAAAATGGTTTTCAGAAAGTGAAAAAGAGTTTTTTACTAAATGTGAAAACCTTTTAGTTACAGTTGCATACAGTTCTGATGCGACAAAAATTTCGCATGTGAACTTTCGGGAACAAATGAAGTTAAATGGATACGATGATGTTGTTTTAAATAACTTTGCGTCCTACCTAAAGACTCACCCTTCTTCTCAGGAATGGCGGACAATGACATATAAGGTTATGGGTTACTGCAAACGATCCCCTTCACACTTAGGTACTGAAAGCATAGGTATCAACTTCCCAAGTTTCAGCTACTTGGAAGTCAAGCTTTAAAGAATTTAAAAAGGTTCAAAGTGCTTAAGAAATATCAAGGCTGACCGATATGTATCTGAGGCATTATGACTGATAAGAAATTTCAACGATTCGGAAAATATTTAATTTTGGACCATCTGGTAGATGGTGGTATGGCCAAGATTTGTCGTGCCCGCTTTCTTGGTGAACAGGCCAATAAAATGGTTGTGGTCAAGATGGTTCAACCACAATTCTCAAATGATGAAGCTTTTGTTCGCATGTTTCAGGATGAATTGAATATTACTTTCGGTATGCTTCACCCAAACATCATGCAAGTTTACGATTATGGTAAAACAAATGGTCAACTTTATACGGCCATGGAATATATCCATGGAGCGAATTTAAAACAATATCTAGATCGCTTAAAAGAGAAGAAAGTTGTTTTTCCCGTTGAGATATCTAGTTATATCATTTCCCAGGTTTGCTTGGGACTTCATTATGCTCATACATTTACTGATAAACTAACTGGCAAGCCATACAATATCGTACACAGAGACATTTCTCCTCACAATATCATGCTTACTTATGATGGTGCAGTTAAGGTAATTGACTTTGGTATTGCGAAAGCAAACACAAACTCAGAAGCCACTCAGGCAGGAACGATTAAAGGTAAGCTATCTTATCTTGCTCCGGAATACCTGGATGGACTTGAACTTGATGCCCGCTACGATGAATTTGCTGTAGGAATTACCCTTTGGGAATTGCTATGTTCGCGTAAGCTTTTTCAGGCCAGTAATGATCTTGCTGTCCTTAAACAAATTCAAGCCTGTAAAATTGTACCACCTTCACAAATCAATCCATCAGTACCAAAAGAGCTGGATGCAATCGTCATGAAGGCATTATCTAAAGATCGTGCCAACCGTTATGATAATCTTGATCAGCTAAATCGTGCTTTGGTACGTTTCCTTTATTCTCAATATCCTGATTTTAATGCATCTGATTTAAGTACTTTTTCAGAAGATCTGTTCAAGACAGAAATTCAAAGTGATAAAGCAAAGTTTGTTGAATACGGTAATATAGACACAAATGTCTATATTGAGGACATGAAGAAAGAAGATAGTAAGACAGGGAAAATATCTAAAAAAGAAGTAGGTATCAAAGTTCAAGCTGAAGAAAGACTTAAAATTCGTGAAATTGATTTTTCCGAAGAATCCAGTCAAGTCATTGGTCTGGAAATTGAATTGAAAGGGACAGAGAAGACTGGAACCCGTAAGGCTGGCCGTTCCGCAGGTCCAGCGGCAGCCACATCAATTACTAAAAGTGTAAAACAAGCACCATCATCTACTGTTGCGAAAAAGAATGAAAAAGATAAAACGAACCCGAGTAGAGTTATCTCGAAAAAACAAGCAGCAGCTGAAGCGAAAAAATCGAATTCACAACCTATCATTATAGTGATTATTGCAGCCTCTCTCGCAGCGATTGCCTACATTCAGTCTGATATGGTTGAAAGCATTATGGGGATAAATGTTTACAAAATGATTCATGGAGAAGAAGTCACTCGCGGAATTTCTTCTTTGCCTACAAATAAAAAACCGCAGGAAGCTGATGTAGAGGTTCCGAAAGTTGTTGCGCAGTTTGAAGGAAAAGTCGTGCTTAGTGGTGTAGATGTCACCATGGAAGTCTATATTGATGGAACAAAATTTGATTATGTTGGATCTGGGCTTAAAGTACCTATGGATAAAGATGTAGTCGTACTAATTAAAAAACCTGGATTTCAGCCTTTCACGAGTACTGTTAATTTGACTAAGGAAAAAGACTCATCAGTTATAAACGTTCCTGAACTTGAACGTGCAAGAAATGGACTCTTGACTACATCTTTGAACTATACTGCCGGCTCGGTACTTGTATATGAGGAAAGTGGTGTCATGGTAGAAAGAGGACTTCCGATTAGGGATCTGCAAATTCCCGAAGGTAGTTATCATGCTAAAATTGTGAATCCGATTTTAGGGACAGAAAAGAAAGTTGATTTTCATATTGAAGAAAATAAAAAGTTTTTTCTAGAATAATTATTCTTTATTATCATTCTCATCGAAGCGCTTTGACTGTTTGAATCGATTAACTTTTCTCATATTAAGAAGTTTAATGATTTCAGCAGCAGTTTCTTCAAGGGCCTTGCCTGTTACGTTAAAAATAGGCCAGCGCTTATTTACAGCAAAAATCCTATTAGCCCATTCAATTTCCTCTGTCACCTTTGACATGTCAGCATAGTCACCCTCGTCGTTAGTTAGTCCTAAGCGATTGAGTCGATTTTTGCGAATCTGAAAAAGAGCATCGGAGTCAATTGTCAGCCCAAAAATTTTTCGCTGATCAATTTGAAAGAGTTTCTCTGGTACATCCACCCCCATTACAATTGGAACGTTGACGACTTTGATTCCTTCAAGTGAAAGGTACATGGAGAGGGGAGTTTTAGAAGTTCGGGAAATCCCAACTAAAACAACATCTGCCTCATCTAAGGAGCTTATATTTCTTCCATCATCATGATTAAGGGTAAATTCTATCGCAGCAACACGCTTAAAATATTGATCATTAACTGCATGAAGAATTCCTGGTTGATAATCAGGTTCTGATTCAAAGAAATTAGAAAAGGCAGACAATAGTGGTCCCATAACATCTACTGACCGCACGTGATCACGTTTGGAGAGTTCAGAAATATACAAACGGAGTTCAACTGACACAATGGTGTAAACAACAATGTCATGATGAATAGCTGCTTCTTGAAATATGGCGTCAATTTGTTCGCGGCTACGGATATTTTTGTATCGAGTAAAAAATATTTCTTTTTCTTGAAACTGGGCCATAGCAGCACGGGTAATAGCTGATGCTGTTTCTCCAGTACCATCGGAAATTACTATAACTTTCAGTTTGTCATGGGCTTGAATCATATAAAATTAATTTTAACTGACCTGGAGGCCAAATGCATCTAAGAAAAATATTGTTGGTTATTGCCCTACTTACAAACGTGAATGAATAGGCCAGGAAACAGATAGGGCCTTAGTTTCTTTTATGGGCGGCCGGAAGGTTTACGTTTCGTGCCGCCAATATTTAATTTCAAACTAGCGCCGGCCATAGGAATGGGTTTTATTGTGGAAGTACTGAAGCCTCCATAGGCTGAAACAGTACCTGAAAAATTCTCTTTCTTATTGGAAAAGCCTTGAGAGGCACTTAGACGAAATCCATCCATATTATTAAAGTTTTGAAGAAGGTTTACGTTCTGAAGAGTGTTACCAATTGCAACCGGTTTCACGCCACCTTGGTATGAGGCCATAATGCTCGTATTCTTATGAATAATTCCGGTTGAAAGAAATACTCGCCCACCAACTCTAGTCATTGTCAGATTATTGTTACTTACGAAACTGGTGTTGGAGTTAATTTTTTTAGTGAGATTGGCATCAAATGAAAAGGCATTGAATGCAAGTGGGTTGACGTTGGTTGGAATTGAACTTAAATCAGTCATAAGGTTCTGGTTTCGGAGAGCAATGTTCGCCTCGTAAGTTGCCCCTAAGTGTACTGATGTTCCATTTTTATTATAATCGGCAACTACGCCTAACAGAGTCGCAAAATTTGCATCACCTATAAGAAGACCCTGGTCGTAAGTGGCCACGAAGCCATCGAATTCATACCCAATGATTCCCTTGAACTGAAAATGCTCAGATTGATACACATGAAAAATCTGACCACCTTTCATATTTAGATATGCATAAAAAGTATTGTCAAATCCGGCTTGGCTTAGATCCACCAAGGAACCTGCAAGTCCAACAGAGAAGTACTTGTTTTTTTTCAGGACACACTTATTTTCTTTGGGATCCCAACGATAAATATCTTTATAAACATCATGGGAAACAGCAACTCCATAGATTTGAGCATTGTCTGTTTGACCTTCGTAAATAATGAGGCCTTCAGTCACGAATTTATCTGTGATCTTGTTTCCTTCATTTTCAAGCTTCGTTACTTGCCTTGTTTTTTGTCCAGAAACTTGTTCTTTTCTAAAATTCTCATTACTCGGCATGGCCTTTGATATTTGGTATTCTTTTTTAAATAGGTCCGTCATAAAACTACCTAAGGCAGTAGGAACCGTGGCTATTTGTTGCATTTTGCCGAGACCATCTCCGGTCTTATCATTCTTAAAAATTCTCATCTGGGTTCCAACATCTTCCCAACCAGGTGTCGTTGGGGTTGGGTTGACTGAATTTCCATCATTTAAGGCATGTTCTTCATATTGCCCGTAGTTTACGATCATAAGTTTATTGGGTTCATTTGGATTCACCATTGCAGTGACTACATGTTGCGATTGTTCAAGGCCATAACCAACAGTGAATGCCTCCCAGCCACGTTGTTCGGCCATTTTGGCGGCCATACTGTGGATGTCCCCGCAGATACCAGATTTGGTTCCCATCATTTGTTGAAACGGCGTCACTATTCCTTGACCAGTTTCAGGTGTTTGTTGAAAGGCCGCACGTCCATCGTTGTAGTCTACATATCCTGCGATTGCAGAGACAAAACGAGTAAATTCCTGATCACTCATCGATCCAGAATAATTTTTGATTTTACTCATCATATCTGCATCGTTTGTAGTGAATGCGGGATTGGTCAACTGATCAATGATCAGTTGTGTACGAATATCAAATACTTCGGGGAAAGAACCATATCGAGACTGATACCAATCCTGAATATTTTTGGTTTCAGCGTCGAGATCAGAACTCGTGATAAGGTTTGTCGCCTGATCCCCAGTATTAACTCGATAGCCAGCAAAATTATAGTTTCTATAATTTGCTGATGAAGTGGAACTTCTTTTTCTTGGATCAATCGGTCTGTACTTAATTTCTAAAAGTGTTTTCCATCCTTTCTCCTTAAGGCCTTGAGGCACCAGAGAATTTGCGAAACCCTGACAACTTTCATGGGTTTCAATTTCATTAGAGCATTCATTTTTATCAATTAAATCTTCCAACTTGGAAGCTTCTTTAGCGATAGTGGTATTTGATTGCATGCTACTGTTTGTAACAATATCTGTGACATCTTTAGTTGTTTGAACAATTGATTGATCTAGCTGGGCCCAAAGTGGGAACGAAATGAAAGCACTTAAAAAAAGAGAGTAGTGTAGTTTCATTTCTACTGTATCGGAATAGGCCGGCATTAACTTGAGATTATAACCCTTTGAATCTACGAACTTCTTCCAGTATTAAATTTTTGTCTTCAATGGGATGAAAGGTCTGTTTGCCAGAAATCCGGTTAAACCAGGTCCTCTGTGATTTGGCCAATTGGCGGGTAGATATAATGATGCGGTCAATGCAATCAACTTCGTTTTTTAAAAGACCATGTTGCAGATCGATAACTTCTTTGTAGCCAATACTTTGAAGAGGTTTTTCAAGGCCTGTAAAACCCTGCAAAAGAAGCTCTTTTACTTCCTGGATAAGTCCAAGCTTCATCATCTTTTCCGTTCGGTTTTTGATGATTTCGATATGTTCTTCTTTAGGAAGATCCAGATGCAAATGAAGAATGTCCCAGCCATGAACGTTGGATTGCTCGCGTAATTCATTTTCTTTGTCTTTGCGTGCGCGCTCAAAAGAAAGAGGTATTCCGGTATGCCAGAAGTGCTCAACTGCCCGACGTACGCGGTAGTGATCATTTTCGTGGTAGAGGGCAAAGGTCGTAGGATCTTCTTTTTGTAAAATCTCTAGAAAAGGCAGAATGCCTTGTTCTAGATATAATGTTTCTGATTGCTCTGAAATTTCTTTTGGAGTTGTGGGGGAGTCGTACATTCCTTTCACCAAGGCCTGCAGATAAAAGCCGCTTCCACCTACTAAATAAACTAATTTATTTTTAGAATGAAGATCATTAATGATCGGCAAGGCCATTTTGGCATAAGCGGCTGCATTCATCGGATGAGAAATACTGGCGACATCAATCATATGGTGAGGAATTTCTCCTCGCTCAGTAAGTGTTGGTTTAGCAGTTCCAATATTGATTTCTTTATAAAGAAGAAGAGAGTCGAAATTAATAATTTCGCCGCCAAACTTTCTGGCCAGTTCAATGCTGATATCCGTTTTTCCGCTTGCTGTAGGTCCTGAAACAATTATGACTTTCACTTAAGCTTTTCTTCAAGGAGCTGTCTTAAATCAAGACTTATTTTTTTATCCCTGAGTGAACTTATTCCTGAAGTGGCCATCATTTCTTCCCATGTACTTTGAGACCATTCTCTAGGATCGATAAGGATTTTTTCCAGAGATTCTCCACGCAGTAATGATCCAACGATGTCTTTCAAAGGGAATCCATTCATCCAATCAGGAATTCCTCGTAAAACAATGGTGTCACTTGAAAGTTTTTCCAACTCAAGTCCATACTCAACAAGTTCTTTTACTTTGATGGATTCGGGGTTAATTTTAAAAGGTTCACTGACAAGCAATGGGATAATTTGGACCGGAATTGTTTTACTTTTCTCATGAATATAATGAGTCAGAAGCTTCGTTGCCGAAATCGCCTCCCACCTTTCCTGGTTATAATAAAGAAAAGTATTCCCCATCCAGATGAAATTATTTTGAGTTTCATGAGAAAGTTGATGGGGAGAGAAAAATCCCTCCATGTTGTACTCATGTCTCTCCTGACCCAGCGAAGACTGAGATGTCCCAAGACTTCCAAAAGCTCCTTGTTGCTCAAGTCGAGGTGGGATTGTATCAGCTCGTGAAGTCTTATCGGAGTTTGCAAGTTCTTTAATTGAGGCAGTGACCAGACTTAAAACCTTTGAAGTTTCAAATAATTTTATGATGGTCTTATTGGGGTGAACATTTACGTCGATGTGATCAGTTGGCAGTGTTACAAAGGCCAGGAAGTGAAAGTCATCAGTACCAAAACTACTTAAAAGAGCATTGTTAATTACTCTTAAAAGCTGCTTATCCAAAACAAAGCGCTGATTGATATAGGGATATTGAAATTTGACCGGAGAACGCAGATTTCCTGGGATGATATAGATTTCAAGATCATTGTCCTCATAGGATTTTTTTGTATGCAGAATATGATCACGACTTTTTGGCACAATATCCAGAATTCTTTCTTTTAGCGTCTCACGTGCCGGATAAATTTCCTTTTCGTCTTCATCCAGCTTAAAAGAAAATTCAACATGAGGGTGAGCAAATATAAATGAGAATATAATTTTTTTAAGAAAATTTTTCTCTGACTGCTGAGACTGAATAAATTTTAATCGAGCGGGCGTATTAAAGAAAAGATCCTGAATATTAATCTCAGTTCCCGTTTGCCTGGAATTCTTTAACCGCTTTCCAATATAGGTTGTGAGCCCACCCTCAATTCTGATTTCCGAACCTTCTTCTTCAAAATCGTTAAAAGTGAGACATTGAAGTTTTGATATAGAGGAAATTGAGGCGAGTGCCTCTCCTCTGAAACCAAATGAGTTAAGTTGATAAAGATCTTCAAATCGATGTATTTTAGAAGTGGCATGACGGGAAAATGCCATAGGAAGATCTGTTGAGGATATTCCATGTCCATCATCTTTTAAATTAATAAGATCAAGACCGTTATTTTTAATAGTTAATTCAATGCGCTTTGAGCCGGCATCAATAGAGTTTTCAAGAATTTCTTTTATGAGATTACCAGGACGTTCAATTACCTCGCCTGCTTTGATTTGATCAATCAGGTGTTCGGGTAGAAGTTCAATCTTCGGTAGGGAAGAGAGCATTTATCCCTTGAAGAAATTGACCTGATTTCTGCCGCCGTCTTTCGATTTATAAACAGCTTGGTCGGCACG
This sequence comes from Bacteriovorax stolpii, assembly GCA_945905815.1. Taxonomy (GTDB): domain Bacteria; phylum Bdellovibrionota; class Bacteriovoracia; order Bacteriovoracales; family Bacteriovoracaceae; genus Peredibacter. The sequence continues at coordinate 22,266 of CAMDQH010000017.1, forward strand.
CTTGAAAAGATCGGTTCCATTGCTAACACCTTGACGATAATCTGCCACACCGATTGAAGCGGCTACCGGAAGACGTTTAGCGTCGTAGATGAATTCATGCTTTTCAATGAGCTTTCTTAGACGTTCAGCTATTTCAAAGGCTTGCTTAAGGTTTGTATTTGGAAGAAGAATACAGAATTCTTCACCGCCATAACGGGCAAAAACATCACCCTGTCGTATTCCGTTATCACGAATCAGGCGAGCCTTCTCTTTCAAAACATAATCACCCGCATCGTGACCATAGTTATCATTTAGTTTTTTGAAATGATCTAGGTCAAAAATAATGAGGGTTAATGGTTTACCAGTAAGTTTCGATTTCTTCACTTCAGTTTCGAGAGCATTATTGAAGTAAGTTTTGTTATAACACTTGGTGAGGCCATCAGTGTTTGCGTCCTCATGGAGTTTGTCGTAGGTAAGCCTCTCTGGATCGCCTGAAGGAAGAAACTTCATTGATATAGAGCCAATCTTGATTGTATCAGCACGTTTTAAAATGGTCGGTGTTTCTAGTTTTTGATTATTTAGATATGTTCCGTTGGCCGAGCCAAGGTCAGTCACTACCACTTCATGTTCAATGACTGTAATGGTGAAGTGCTTACGAGAAACGCCATGGAAATCTAAGGAAATTGTACAATCTGGATTACGGCCAATAACATTTTCGCCAGGAACTAAATTAAAAATTGAACCATTCAACTCACCACCAACCACTAATAAACAGGCAGGTTTCTGCTTAGCTTCATCTTCTGCAGCAGCAAGTGCCTTTCTAATGTCGGTTATGACTACCGTGGCGTTATTCTCATCGCTCATGACTTCTCCAAAAATATCTAGCTCTTAATTAGCATTCATTGTAATCTCTTGCGCCATCTTCAGCAAGACGTGCTGGGAAACTTATCGGCACTTATGAATGAGATTTTAGCCAATCGTAAGCATATATTTTTCCTGCCTCTACTCCCGGCTGGTTAAAGGGGTCAACTTTTAATAATTTACCGACTAAGACGGTCAGGCATTCTGCAAATAGTACTAATTGTCCGAGGCTCTCTTCATTTAGGGTGGGTATCTTTAGATGAACAACATGCCGCTTATTTTCGCTTAGGGCAGTCAGAGTTCCTTCAAATTCGGCCTTCATTAAAGTTGCTAAACTAAATGAGGAAAGGGATTTGAAAGACTCGCTTGGAATAGAGTTTTTCAATTCAAAGTTATGCTGAAATTTTTCTACTTCTAGCAGAAATAAAGTTTTATCTGATGGACCTTCCATAAAGAGTTGCATCTGGGAGTGCTGGTCTGTCGCACCATAGGCCGGAATTGGAGTTAGACCTTTGCCATCTTTGCCTAAGCTTTCCCCCCACAACTGAACAAACCACGCAGAATACTCTTTAAGTAATGAGGAATAAGGCATCATGACTGTCTGGCGGATTCCTTTATCATGAAGGTCTTTTAACCATGAGGCGAGTTTAAAAAAGTCTTCACATTCCAACTTGCTAGATAATTTAGTCTGAATGGCAGCAGCCCCTGCTAAAACCTGATCAGGATCAATGCCAGCAAATAACATAGGAAGAAATCCAACTGGAGTAAGGACAGAAAAACGCCCACCGATATTAGAAGGAACTGAAAGTGTTTGCACATTCCATGCTGCCCCAATTTTTCTCAGATCCCCTTTGACGGGATCGGTGCAGAATACAAAATAATCTTTGTATTGGTCTTCTTTGATCCCGGTCTTATTGAGTTCATTGGTAAGAATGCTCATCGCCGCCACTGTTTCAGCTGTTGTTCCAGATTTTGAAACAATATAGATCAAAGCTTCTTTGATTTGTACTTTTGCAAGTTGCCGATAAAGATCGTCAGGGTCAATGTTGTTAACGAAAATAAATTCAACACCTTTTGATGAGCCAAACGCCTTAAGAAACATATCAGGACCCAGTGCACTGCCACCGATGCCTACGTGAATAAAATATTTTTTATGTTTAAATTTCTCGTACACAGCTTTAGTTTCAATTAGAGGCTCTTTCTTCTGAGGCAGATGAAAAAAACCAGTTTCAGGAGAATTAAGAGTATCGAGGTAGGATTTATAAATCTGCTCAAAATCTTTGGGAGCTGCGGCTTCTTGGTGAGAGCGTATATTCCATTTAAGCATGTTGTTCATACTCTTTTCTAAGGTGGCGGGCAATGACTACACGTTGTATTTGATTAGTACCTTCAACAATTTGAAGAACCTTTGCATCTCTCATAAATCTTTCGACTGGATATTCAGTTGTATAACCAACACCACCAAGAACTTGTACGGCGTCTGTTGTGACTTTCATTGCTGCATCAGTTGCTTTTAATTTTGCCATCGAACAGAGTTTACTGTTTGTTTTTTTATCGTCAATGGACTGAGCGGCAGCGAGAACCATGAGTCTCGACGTCATAACTTCTACGGCCATGTCAGAGAGCATGAATTGTAGTCCTTGAAAATCAAAAATTGGCTGTTTAAACTGTTCGCGAGTCAAACTGTACTTAACAGCTTCATCTAATGCACGTTGAGCGCACCCAACTCCAATTGCAGCAATTGAAGTTCTTCCTCGGTCCAGACCACCCATCGCAACAGTGAAACCTTGCCCTTCATTAAGCAGCATGTCTTCATCAGGTACCAAACAATTTTGAAAAACTAATTCACGAGTCGGTGAGGTTTTCCATCCCATTTTCTTTTCGGCTTTGCCAAAAGTAAAACCTTTAGCGCCATCACGAACGATAAAAGCTGAAACACCTTTTGATCCTTCGCCGCCTGTGCGTGCCATTACAATATAAGTTTTAGCAATGCCGCCTGATGTGATCCACATTTTAGTACCATTGAGTACGTAGCCGCCCTCAACTTTCTTGGCAGTCGTTTTTAACGATGCCGCATCTGATCCTGAATGAGATTCAGAAAGGGCAAATGCTCCAATTTCTTGGCCGCTGGTTAAGGCGGGTAGGTATTTCTCTTTTTGAGCTTTAGTTCCATATTCGTTCAAAATGGATTGAACCATGGCCGAAACCGAAACAGTCACAGCGTAGGGAACGGACACTTTTGCAATTTCTTCAAGGATGTAACAATTATCAACATAACTAAGACCGGCCCCACCGTGCTCTTCAGGAATGGTTACCCCTGTTACTCCATATTCGCCAAGACCCTTATAAATCTCCATACGAAATTTACTTTCACAGTCATCATGTTCCATGTGGGGTTCGATCGAATCATTACAATACTTTTTCAGATTACCACAAAGTTCTTTTTGAAAATCGTTCATCATTATCTCTTTAATTTCTTATTGTTTCAAAGCATCGGAAAGTAAGTTTTTTGCAATGATCATAATCATCACTTCATTGGTTCCCGCACCAATTTCATTTAGCTTGTTATCTCTCATCATGCGCTCAACTGGAAACTCTCTTGAGTATCCATAACCCCCATGCAGCTGAATGGCATCAAGTGCAATTTTTGTTGCCATTTTTGGAAGCTGAAGTTTTACCGCAGATGCGAGATTGTTTGATTTTTGGCCATGATCATACTCATAACAAACAGTATAAAGCATACGTCTCATGGCTTCAGTCTCAGCATACATTTCTGCGATCATCTTCTGAATCATTTGAAAGTGAGCAAGAGTTTTTCCAAACTGCTTTCTTTCACCAGCGTATTTCACACACTGATCAAGACAGGCCTGCGCGATACCAAGAGAAATACCTGCGATTGTAATACGTTCAATCTCAAGGTTCTTCATCATGTGAAGAGTAGAATCACCTTCGTTCCCAACACGGTTAGCAGCAGAAACTTTACATTTTTGGAAAGATAACTCACCAGTTGGTGAAGAACGCATTCCCATTTTATGGATTTCTTTTGAAACAGTGAAACCAGGAGTGCCTTTTTCTACAATGAAAGTTGTAAGATCTTTTTTTCCTGGTCCAGTGCGAGTATAAAGATAAGCGACGTCAGCGTACTGAGCATTGGTAATCCACATTTTGTTGCCTGTGATCTCATAAAAGTCACCGGTCTTTACTGCTTTAGTTTGCATACCAACGGCATCTGAACCATATTCAGGTTCACTCATTCCCATACATCCAACATGCTCACCAGATATGAGCTTTGGAAGGTATTTTGCTTTTTGCTCTTTTGAACCATTGTTATTCAAATTGTTTACACAAAGGATAGTGTGGGCAAGGTAAGAAAGTGTTGAACCGGCGCAGGCCTTGCCGAATTCTTCCATTACGATGGTTGCAGCAGTTGCACCCATTCCAGCGCCACCATATTCTGGATCTGCCGTAATACCTAGAAGACCGAGGTCACCCATATGTTTGAAGGCTTTCAGGTTGAAGCTTTCTTTATTGTCGTGATGTTCAGCAAATGGCGCTAGTTCATTGCGGGCAAAGTCACGGCAAACTTTTTGGATGTCTTTTTCTTCTGGAGAGTAAAACCACATAGGTATTCCTTTTGTCTAGAAGGCAAAGTGTAGCGGAAAAATCAGTTTTTGTTAATAATTTCAGTCCTCATTATTTTGATACACTTCGGATGATTTATTAAGCTAAAATGTTAGCTATGGAAGAATCCCGTCAAGTTTTAGATTCAGTTCGACCTGGTGAGCAGTGGTTTTGTTATTGGAAAACCTCTGCTTCGCTATGGGAGAGCCGAATTTTCGAATTTCCAAAGCATGAAATCATCTTTATTCCGGTATATTGGGGATTCCACGCTGAAAGTGCTGGGGTCTGGGATTTTGGAAAGTTTCATCCCGAAAGAGATTTAGTCCGGCTTTGTAATATCTTAACGCAGCACAATCGAAAGTTCTGCTGGCTTCTGCCTTTGACTCCTGCCCCTTTTCTCCCAAATGGGGGAGTGCCAATTTCGGCCGCTCGAACTCTTAGTATTTCATCGAAAGGTATGAACCTCGCCTGCCTTGATCAGGACAATACCCTGCACAAAATGTATTCATTTTATGAACCCAAAGTTCTTCCAACATTTGCTTCATTTGTTCAAGCATTTGGTGAAATGCTGGCGCAAACAAAATCAAAATCTCTCGTTTGGGGTGCTGATTTTTATTATCTTGAAGACGAAAAAGCGGTTTCTTTTTTAAACGACGCTTCACTTTCATTTGAACAAGGCTTTTCAAGATACCTTAAGAAAAATTATCCAGAAGGTGTTGAACTTAACCAAGCTTTGGATGAAGAAAAAATTAAATATTCTTTTATGAGTGATGTTAGAAATATTTTTCAGTCTCTCGCTCAAGAAGCTTTAGCACCATTTTGGGAAGGCATTCAATCGATTACTATGTTTGGTGCCGGCCCAAAAGACACTGTTGAACGGGCATTAGTAACAGGGAAATCACAAACAAATTATTTTAAAGATCTGTTTGAAAGTTATGTTTCTCATCGTTGGTTCAGCACTTGTTTACTGACTTCAAAGGAAAAGAAAGAACTTCTCAGGCGTTGTTTAAGTGAGCATTTTTCCAATAATGAAATTGAACATCAGTTTCAATATCTTAAAGACTCATCAGAAATAGGACCTGACTTCAGACCGTATGGGTTGATTGATGTTTTCGATCATAACAGGCCCAAAGTTTTTGAGAGAAATGGGCTAAAACCTTTTATTAACGAAAATTTTCGCTGGATGTACTACCTACACGAGAATCTTAATTTTACTCCACAATGGATTGACAATAGTCACCATCGAGTAAAGTTTTTTCATGCCAAGGCTATGGACCGGACTCTCTTTTCACAAATGTTGAAGCTTTTCATGATGGGCCAGCGAATTATTTTTGACTGCTCCGATCTGAATGATGAGTTGGATAAACGGCTGCAAGTCTTTTACCTCGAAAACAATCTAAAACTACAGTCGGTGAATTTTTTAACATCAATTAATCTATGTGAGTTAGGCGATGGAAGACTGATCACCTTTGAAGGCTCAAAACTTAATACGGTAGATGATAAAAAGAAGTTCTGGAGTCATATGTTTAAGTTCTTGAATATGAACCACCCAGAAGTTCAGACTGACCCCGATATTTTCAGTCTATGGAGAATTCGCGCTACTTCTCCGCATGAACTTAATTATTTAGATGTTCGGAGAGTGAACTTTTATAATCCAACTAGCTATAAAAAATCTGTAATGGTTCATACTCAGAAAAAGTTTGCTTTTATGAAAGTGATTGACCCTCTTCATGCAACTGCTAAGATGACAAACGACGGAGTAGAAGTAGAGCTTCTTCCCAACGGTAATCTTGCCCTCGATTTTGGTCACTACGAGGAGAGAACATGAACGGTTTAACGCTTATTTATCATTTTCAATCTTCTCAAACACTTAAGGAGGAGTTCATACAGGCCAGCTACCGGATGGTGTTTTTTTTTAGCGATGAAGGATTTATTGAGCCAAAACTGATTCTTGAACTCCTTAAAGCATTTCCTGATTCTAACATTCAGGATAGGGCATTTTTAAATCTTGATGACCTTCAAGCTTTTGCTCAAAGAGTTGCCGAAGAAGTACAGGCCCCACAGGTCAGACTTATATCTGTTCAGGATTATAATATAGGGATTGATGGGGCAAAAGACCTGAAAACCTATAGAGAATTGTTTAGTAAATACGGTGAAGCTCACCTTAATCGGCAGGCAGTTAAAAAGAAAAGTCTATTCGGGAAGATCTTCGATTGAATCTTCCTCATCTGTAGGCATGTCTTTTAGATTAATAATTTTTTTCTTTTTTTGTTCAATCTCTGTCTTATGAATTGCCATCTGTGCTTTGAGTTCATCAACAGAACACTGTAGAGTTGTTATGATAATAGATAGTTCCTGTCTTTTTGCTTTTGCCTTCACAATAATTTTTTCTTTCATCTCTTCTAATTTGATGAGTTCACCCTTTGCCGCTTGCTCAAGGGAAACAATCTCACTTCTTAGCTCTATAATTTGAGCTTCTTGTCTTTGTACCTGTTCGTAAGGTGTAATTGACTGGGTCGGACGGGCCAGAGAGATCTTTTCTTCCTGAGCAAATTTAAGAATAGGTTTACTCATTAACTTATTTGTCATTTCACTTAGGTCTTGGAGGTTTATATCTTTAGATTCAGTAACAACAAATCTCTGATCTCCAACCTCAATAAGGTTGAACATTTTTAGTTTCGTTTTCTTATGCGGCTCAATTTCAATTCTGTTAATGATTGTAAAGTTTTTTGATCCAAGGTCTTGAATGTAAAGACATGGTACCGACTCTGTTGCGTCCAAGGTTACCTGAGCATGCTTACCACTCATCCGTCCATCATCCACACATACAATGTCACCAGTCGTGCGACCCAGGGTTATTTGATCTACGACTTCGTAGAAGGTTAGAGTGTTTATATGATAAAGGTAGAGCAAAACAGTCTCTTTTTTATTTATTTTAAAGTTAATCACCCTTCGGAAAAAGATAATAATTCCTTTAAAATTTCCGATGAGTCTATATTAGGAGACTTTATGGGTATACCCATCTACCAAACTGGTGACCGAAACATAACTGCTAAGGATGTTCTTGAGCCTATGGTTAAGGGGGGGGTTATCCCTGCCACAGAAGCTGAGCAACTCTTTAAATTATGGATAAAGTCCAAGGAACATCCACTCACTTTAGTTTCTGAACTCAAAATTGTTGATAGAAGATCAAACGATAAGATAATGACCCAAGATGATATTCTCAGTTTCCTGGCGTTGCACTGGAAGACAACCTACTTTAGGGTTGACCCACTAAAGGTATCACTCGAAGTTGTTGGCTCACTAATTCCTTTGGCCTATGCTGAACGCTTAGGAATTGTTCCAATTGAGCTTTCGCATAACAAAGTTGTGATTCTAACCTCTGAGCCTTTTGCCCTTTCTTGGGTTGATGAGATTAAGCTTCAGCTAAAAAAAGAAATCGAAATACGAATAGGTGCACCTAACCAAATTAAACATCTGTTGAATGAATTTTTTGTAGTCCAAAAAGCATTTAGATCTATCTCACGCGAGCAGGGACAGGCCGGTACGGATAAAATGCGACTTCTAAAGCAGGGGAAGCTGGGTGAATTAGATAATTTGATTGAAAAATCTCGTGGCAGAGGATTAAGTGCCCAAGATAGTAACGTAGCAAAGATCGTGGACTGGTTAATTAATTTTGCAGTTCTTGAGCGTGCTTCAGATATTCACCTTGAGCCTAAAAAGGGTTTAGGCCAAGTGCGCTTTCGTGTTGATGGTGATCTACGAACTGTTTATCGCCTCGATCATGATGCATTGACGATGGTTATCGCTCGATTCAAAATTTTGGGAGAAATGAAACTCGATGAGAAACGCAAACCACAAGATGGTGGTATAAAGCGGCGGCTTGATAATGGTAAGCAAGTAGAAATGAGACTTTCAACTCTTCCGACTACTTTTGGCGAGAAGATGGTTGTTCGAATTTTTGATAAAAATGTTGCCGGTAACGATCTAAGTTTTATTGGATTTGCTCCAGAAGATTTAAAATTATGGGAAGCTCTTATAAATGAGCCACAAGGTTTAATACTTGTAACTGGACCGACGGGTTCTGGAAAAACCACGACACTCTATACGACACTCAATAAAGTTGCCACACCCGACGTGAACGTGTGTACTGCTGAAGATCCTGTGGAGATGGAAGTTGATACCTTTAACCAGGTTCAGGTAAATACTCAAATTGGTCTGACATTCGCCGAGTGTATCCGCTCATTTCTAAGACAAGATCCTGATATTATCATGGTGGGTGAGATACGTGATTTGGAAACAGGGGAGATGGCAATTCAAAGCTCTCTTACTGGCCACTTAGTATTTTCAACGCTTCATACTAATGGAGCTCTTGCAACCATCCAAAGACTAGTTGATTTAGGACTTCCAACATTTTTGATAAACTCTTCCCTGACTGGGATTCTTGCCCAACGTTTAGTGAAGCGGCTTTGCAATCATTGCAAGAGACCGGTTGACTCTAGTCCTGATAAATGGGCAACGCTTCTGGATGGTGAAGAGCTACCAATGCCATCAAAATTTTACGAACCGGTGGGGTGCGAAGAATGCAAGAACACTGGATTCTCCGGCCGCCTTTGCGTTTACGAGTTGGTGAAAATGAACGATCAAATTAAGAAAGTAATTCATTCCGACATTCAAATATCAGACCTACGTGAAAAAACGCGCGGGATGTACCATTCTATTCGGGTGAATGGTGCAAGAAAGGTTGCAAATGGGGAGACAAGCTTGGAAGAAGTATTGAAGGTTGTTTATTGAGAGAACGTCATGTGGGTCTTAACGAACAACTATTCGAATCTATACATGCTGATGGTTCTTTTTTGTTTTTCCTTTGAAGCCCATTGTGCCAAAATTCTTTTTGTTGGCTGCTTAGATGCTGAAGCCGAACTAGATTTTAAACAAAACATTCTCCACTTGAATTCTGCCAATGATGAAGTCGTTTTTACTTCATCTTCCGGGCCTGAGATTAAACTAACAACTCTTTAAAAAGTAAAAAACAATCCCTAATATTCCTATCTTCCCAAAGTCGACGCAACAACATTACATAAAGACAAAAGATTTAAAAAAGATTTTTATGACTATATTATTTGGGTTGGGCCAAGAGCTGATCCTGGTGATGAGAAAAACTATGGAACATTAGTGAAGAGTCTTTTTAACGAAATTACAGAGTCCCAGACTTTGCGTCTGGGACTTGAGTGGAGATTTATTTAGAGATAACTTCTGAAACACCGTCTGCTTTACAACCAATTGTTTTGGCAACGTTGACATACTTGTTTGGTGCTACTTTAACGTAAGTATAAGCTAGATCTACACCCTTGCCGTTAATTTTTACTTCCTGGTAGTTTGCGTAATTTGCGCTGGTAGTTTTTACGCTTCTTGCGACTGAAACTTCGGCCGATGCAATGACTTGTCCGCAAGGCTGACATAGAGAAGCAATCTCTGATCCATTTTGAAGAAGTAGAGCAGCTCTTTTTGCCATTGCTGCCGACATCAGCTGGCACTGATCAGCAAAAGCTGAAGTAGATAAGACTAGCATAACCATTAAACCGAATTTTTTCATAAAATCTCCATTGTTGAACATTTATTAGATGGCTTTATGCTAAAGCCTATTAATATACTTTTAGGTTTTTAATGTGATTTTGAGTAAAGACTACATAGACCCTTGTCACTGTCTAAAAAGTAAACAATTTCTTCATCCGATACTCTTGAATTTGCATCGATCCACTGGCCTCAGTTTTGCTACTTAATCTGAAAACTTGTACTTGGAGCGATTGATGAAAGCATGCTTATTAATTCTTGTTGCGTTCTCTTCAGTATGTTTTGGGCAAGAACAATTGGCCGTACGACTCAATGAAAATGGACTCATGAAGATCATGCAGATGGCCCTAAAATACAACACTGGTACCAAAGGTAGCAGAACGATGGTTGTTCCCAAAAGTATCTATAAGTTTACAATCAAACAAAAAGATCTCGCTGAAAATAAAGTGATTCAAATATTGAATGAGATTAGTGATCTTGATTTTTCAAAAAATCTTGATTTTTACCTTCAAACTTCTGACATTAAAATTACCGGAGTCGTAGACCAAAAAAGCTTAGTTACAACAATTACTAATTCAAAACCTGACGGTTTTGACTTGAAAATGTCTTTAAATATTTCCAAAGTCACCCTCACTGGAACAAGTTTAAGTCTTTGTGAAGATCGTGAAAGAACTGCGAAGAAATGTGGTAAGGGGCTCAAAACCACGGCCAATGGATTGACCATTACTACTTTGAACCGTCCAGTCATTCTCACTTCCACGATGAGAGTTTCTGTAAAAAAAGGGCTGGCCTCTGTTAAAATTCTCTCAGTCAGTTCTAACCTTGAATCAAAAACACCACCAACTCTAGATGTAAATTTCACAAGTCTCGCAGTACCTAAGATTTCTATAATAATAGATGATCAGGAAACTGAACTTGATACTTCGAGATTGCGAGGACAGATCTTAGAAAGGAAAACATTCCTTGGGAAAAAGCTCATGGCCTTCGCTGGTGATTTTATAGCTGACGATTTAGCAGAAATGATTAACGTTTACTTAAAAAACTCAGTTTCGACGACACTAAATGTTTACCACCGTGATGACCCAGTTACGTACAGAGAATTAAATTATGAACCTGAATTTAATGTTGCGGTTGCTGATAATACATATGTTAGACCTCCGGTACTATTTGCGCCGCCTAAGACTACTTTAATCAATGCTCCCAAACCGGCCAATGATGTGATGAAGGTTCTTATGGATCAGTTCACTCATGTTGTTCGTCAGGCACAAGTTGATCTCTCTTTAAAATCTATTTTGACGCCTTCAAATAAGGACATTCAGCTAGCAGGTTTATTGAATTTTGTTTTGAACAATAAGGTTTATACTGTAAAGAAAACTTTAGGCAATTCGACAAGAACGCTACCTGCCCTTGACCTCAGTGCCCACCGACTTCATGATATCAACCTTGCGATTTCAGAACCGGTTATAAATGGAGCACTTGATTTAGTGAATTCAACTGATCTTTTCAACGATCTCCTTGATGAAGTAGCCCCTTCTCCTGAACTCTCAATTAATAGTGTTAAGCTTCATTTTACTAACACAAATAGCTTGAAAGCGATCGTTAACGTTTCGGTTGACCTTAATAAAGTTCGTACGGATTTTTGGTCGCATCCTGGCGCATGGATTGAAACAGGGATCGGTCAGTGGCTTGAACGCAATAACAACAATGGCGTGATCTATTTCCCACTGGAGCTGGAAGTAATACCTACCGTCGTAAAAAATCCGACGACAGGTGAGGCAAGCCTAAGTATCAAAATTAAGTCAGTATTTAGCGGCGGAAGTCTTTTGAATACTTTTAAGTATCCATCCAATGTTGGGGATATGTTTAACGTGGTCAGAAAGGCTGTCCTTACCAAGCTTCATGATCAACTAGATAAGTATGCAGATAAGTCATTTGAAATTGATTTGAAAAAGTTTTTGAATCAATCAGGCGTGGAGTTTATGCCAAAATCCATAACCTTCAATAATGCAGCTTACATGTTTGTTAACCTAGATATTAAAGACATAAAATTTGATAGCTTAAACCCTAATAAGAAGTAATTTATGAAAAAACTAATTTCTCTTGCTCTTGTCTGGTCGATTTTAAGTAGTCCGGGCCATGCCCATGCATTTACGGCGCCAGACATACTGATTAATACGAAGCTTGACTCTGACTGGTCTGGTATTTTAGTGTCGAGAATTAGACGTGTTGTTAAAAACTTTGGATACCCTGATCCATTCAATCAAGAGTTTTCACAACCATTAATAGTTTCTGAAGCTAAAGTTCAAGAATATTTAAATCCCAACGCCAAAGAACTTCTAAACGAGTTGGGACACTTGTTAAATATGGATTTCTTAAACGGTCAAACCCAAGTAACTATTCATGGTCTACATTATGATGTTAAGGGTTTTAAAACGGAGCTAAGTGGATCTGAAAAAAAAATTGATGGCCTTTCTGTTGCAGCAGACTTTTCAGCATCTAAAGTCCGGGTTTCTGCAGACAAAGTGACTCTTTCTCTTTTGATTCCAGGCATACATGCGCTTCCAGTTATTAACATTGATATAATTAATCCTGTTATTTTGGCTTCTGAAGATAAGCTCATAAACTTCTTTGCAAAAATCCAACTTAAGGACAGGCCAGACTCGTTTAAGTTGTTTCTTGAGGATGCAAACTTTACAAACATGTCAGCTTGTTTACTTGAGGATCAAAATGCCATCAAGATAGACTACGAGAGGATCGTTGTACCCGCTGTAAGTGTTCGAATTGGAAATAAACTATTAAAATTTGATCCTAAGAAAATTGAAGCACTCATAAATTCTAAAAAAGATGGCCTTAAAAGTATTCTCGTCGCTGAAGCAGCTTCTTTTCTTTCTAGCGGGATGAGTGAAGATGTCTTGAAATCAATAAACTCGGTTTCATTTGCTAAAAGGATGTGGATAGATTCTTCATCTATTCAATCCATGTTAAATATTGATTCATTTTCAAATGAACCATATGGAAACATTGTCGAAGCCAAATTATCCGGTGATTTTTGTCCTCATGAGCTATATAAGATTAAGGGTGAGGCTTGTATCTCGGATAAAGTGACTAAACCCGTGACTTCACGGATCACAGAAAACCATCACCTGATTTCAGTTGGTGCAACGAAATCTTTAATTGATCAAGGCAATGCAAATATTGTGGTTAGTATCTCAGAAGATTATGTGAATAAAGTTTTAGTCTCCACCTACGACGCTGGTCTATGGGATGCAATGTTAACAAAAGCTGGCGTTAAAATGGGCCCGAATAAAGTTTTTCTTCGGATGGATGAGAAAGGTAGCAATACAGGAACTCTTTATATGGATTTACTTTATGGTGTGAAGAAAATTGAAAGGATGGCAATTGGCGCCAAAGAAGTGCGGTTCCCATTAGTCATTAAAGTTGGACTTAAGATCAAGGAAGATAAACACATTCCTACTTTTGTAATCCATATGGCCGGAATTGATATTTCTGATGCGACTCTCTTAAATGGTATACCGGAATTAGGAGTTGTAAGTAATATTCATACTCTTCGTATGAAGAAGAAGATCCTGGCATCTCTAAGAGAAGAGACGGCCGGGCTTAATAATCAAGATGTTTTAGAGCTTCGTTACCCTGAGTTGCGTGGACTTGGTCTGGATAAAATTGATTTTGTATCAGACGGAAACGGCAGGATGAACGCTTTGATACTCCTTCAGGAATCCCAGGAAAAATCGAATTCATTACTAGATTTAAAGTAATCTAGTGACTACTCTGCCGAGGTGTAATCTAGCGGGTGTATTGAAAATGCTTTTGCTGCTGTAATCATTTCTCGGAGACTTATCCCAGCAACATAGTTTCCAAAGATGGCCAAGTTCTCTTCTTTATATGCCAGCTGGTGCAGTTTTTTTACTGAAAGGAAAAGTTGAAGGTCGTAAATTGGAAGTGCCTTCTCCCAGTTGGTTATCTCAATATGCTGAATATCTTCTTTTGTTATATCGGAACTTAATAATTGCAAGTCTTGCAGTACTTCCTTATCAGACACAAGTTTTGAGCTTATGAAAGTGTAAGAAGAAACATTCCCATTATTGGTGGGGAAAATGGCCTTGTTATTAATTACTCCAATGGAGCTGTAGCCGTTCTCAAGGGGGATTAAAACTCCGAACGCTTTATGAAGAGATTTAATTTCCCTTTTGAGGAAAACAGTTGCGCTGCAAAGTTGACGATATTGAATTCTTCCAAGAGCGGAACTTAAATCTGGACGGAGGTCCTTTAAAAGCTCTGATGCATTAATTGCATCAGCACAAATAATAGTATTGCCTTTAATTCTGAAGGGTTCTTTGTAGTTCAGTTTAATATCGTTTTTCATTATTTCTGCCAAGCGATTGATAAGAGTTTGCATTCCCCCTTCAAAACTAACAGACCCAGAGAGTTCAAGTTTTGGTTGATCCTTCTGGTGCTTCAACATCATTTTAATGAAGGTCCAATAAGAGTTAAACTGTGCCTTATTTCCGACCTGACTAAAAATAGACTTGAAGTGAAGATTATCAGCAGGTGTTGCGTAAAGACCACCCAGAGCTGGCGATAAATAGTGCTTGATATTCTCTTGACCCATTAATGGTCGAAAAAAATCCGCTACGGTTAAACCATCTGATACGAGAGGTGGCTTCTTAAAAATATTGGTGGCCATCTTTGTAAAGAGACCAAATTGGAATGGGCCCTTTGGCTTACCATTGATCATCAGTAAGCGGCGTAGTTTTTTACTTGCAGGGATCGGCTCGAGTTTTAATTCTTTTAGAAGTTCCAGTCCATCCTGGTTAAGAAAAAGTGCATTGGGTCCTTTTTCTACTAGACCAGCGCCTGTCCTCTTCGTTTGGATCTTGCCACCAACTTTATTAGATTTCTCATAAATGGTTACACTATAGCCCTGATCTTTTAAGAAATAGCCTAGTATTAAACCCGAGAAGCCTGCTCCCCAAATATTAACATGTCTTGATTCCGGATTGATTTTTCCAATAATTCTTTTCATGAATTAATTATTCTTCAGAAATTCCTGAAGCTCACCATTCTTATACATTTCAGTAATAACATCATTTCCGCCAATCAATTGACCCTTGATGTAAAGTTGAGGATAAGTTGGCCAGTTTGAATATTCTTTCAGGCCTTGGCGAATTTCGGGGTCGTTAAGGATATTGAAGGTATTAAATGAGACACCAAGATTCTTTAGAATGGCCACCGAGTTTGCAGAAAATCCGCATTGAGGCATTTCCGCGTTGCCTTTCATGAAAAGAACAACTTTGGTGCTAGCGAGGAGATTTTCAATTTGAATTTTCAGTTCGAGACTTTTATCTTTTGCTGCAATTTCATTAATTTCGCTGTTTAGAACATTGAAAGAGTTAGACATAATTTATCCTTTGTTGGCCTGGTCGTATTTGGCCTTAGTGAAGGTTTCTAGTTTGACGGCATGAATACGTGTTTTTAATTCATCTTTTAAGAGATTCATAAGCATTTGGTGCTGTTGAAAAAGCATTTTACCTTCAAAAGCATCAGAGACTACTGTTATGGCCAGGTGATCTTTTGTGCCAGTCATGTCCTCAACCAATACCATGGCATCAGGAATTCCTGATTTTATAATACTCTCTACAAATTCGAATTCATTGTTCATTTTATTCCTTGGGTACTACAGCCCAAAAGCTTGTGATAAAAGTTAAAATTCTCATGGTGAACGTAGTCCATCCTAAAAATTTATGGCGAGGTCGGATCTGATTCTGCCCACTCAGCAATTTACGCCCGGTATAAATCATAAAT
Organism: Bacteriovorax stolpii; assembly: GCA_945905815.1. Taxonomy (GTDB): domain Bacteria; phylum Bdellovibrionota; class Bacteriovoracia; order Bacteriovoracales; family Bacteriovoracaceae; genus Peredibacter. The sequence goes on from CAMDQH010000017.1 coordinate 38,124, forward strand.
CCGTACAGGACAACTGTACTGACTGCAATTGAGATATGGATATTTAAGATTAAAGGATTAGTTACGGCATGAGTAGCTTTCAGGATAGCTGACCGACTTAATTCAATTTGTAGAATTAAAATAACATCCCAAACCATCGCAGTACTCATTATCTTTACGTGCAGTTGGCGACGACGACGAACAATGATTCCTGCTGATATGAGCAGAAGAATCGAGAATGATTGAAATTGCATCAACCAAGTTTCCATATGTCCTCTTTGAAAAATAATAATTAATGCAAGCTAGCATAATTGACTAAAGTCTGCACTTTAAATAATGTAAACCCTCATTGATAGCACTTCGCACAAAGGATCCATCATGGGGCTTGGCCTATGGTCAGTCATAGATATTGAAACTACTGGGGTCAACCCTGGAACAGATGAGATTATTGATCTTGGTTTTTATCAATTTGAAGGCACAAAGCTGGTTCGAGCATATTCTTCATTAGTGCGTTGTGAGAATCCAGTTTCTTCGTTTATTACTAAATTGACAGGTATCAGTAACGAACTGATCAAACGTGCTCCTATGTGGGCTCAGGTCGAACCTGATCTATTGCTTCTCGAAGGACACTCACTCCTTGCTCATAATTCCAATTTTGAAGAAAGTTTTTTAAAAAGATATTTTGATCGGTTACCACAAACGGGGGATCGGGAAAGTTATCAAGACTCGATGTTTTATCTGGCACTTTTATTTCCAGAAGCCAGTGCACTTAATCTTGAATATTTTATTAATCTTTTAGGAATTGCAGAGAAAGAAGAACATCGCGGATTGGCCGATTCCCGTGACCTTTTAAAAACGCTTTTAGTTGCTACCTATATGACGCATCAGGACCGCGAATTACGCATGAAGCTATCGGAAGTTTTTCAAACTTTACCCGAAGAATTTTGGTATCGAAATTTCTTTGCTTTGGCTGCACTTGATTTGATTGAAATAGGGAATCAAATTGATTTCAATGTTGTTGAGACCATCAAAAAATATCAGTTATTTAATAAAGCTGAGGCAATTAAAGATAAAGTTGATTTGAAATTTGATCAGGATTTTTCGGGACAAAATATTCAGAATATTCTTCGTTCTGAAAAAGAAATCAAACTACTCTTTCCCAATTATAAATATCGTGCTGCTCAGGAATCGCTTTCACTCAGAGTTGGACAAGCTTTCAAGAATAAAATTCATGCTTTGATACAGGCCCCAACGGGTACCGGTAAAACGATGGGCTACCTTTTGCCCTCAATTCTTTTTTCTAAAACGGAAAAAGAGACTTGTTTAATCGCTACCGGTACCAAAACGCTCCAGGATCAGGCCCTTGCTAAAGACGTGCCTCAAATGAAGAGTTTAATGAACCTTGGGGAAGAAACGAAAGTTGTGCGTCTAGTGGGTTCAAATAACCATCTTTGTGAGCTGATGTTTAGAGAAGAAAATCCAGAAGCATCTTTTCTCTCGTCTTTTGGAGAAGATTTCTCAAAAGCGTATTTAGAAATGATCTTTTTTTATAACTCTAGAGCGGTCTATGAAAAGAAGCTTACCCGTGAGCAAATTCCCTATATTCTGAAAAAATTGATCCCTGAGCTTAAAGAAAAAGAAGCGACCCTCGCCGTTGATTACCGGGCCTGCGCTGGTCAAAATTGTCCTTACGTTAAAGAATGCAGTTATGTTGGAGGATTAAGAGAGGCCAAGGAGGCCCAGTTAATCATTGGGAACCATGCTTTAATGCTGAATTGGCCACGTAGTTTACCACGTCCGCAATTTATTGTGGTTGATGAGGCCCACCGATTAGAAAGTGAGGCCACCAAAGCTTATAGTATAGAAGTCACTCAAAACAATTTGGAATCTTTTCAGAAGAACTTTCCTCAGGGAATGGGAGCTCTGATTTACCTTCTTACCGCAATGGAGGATGAATTTCAGGTTGATGATACGATTCAAAAAATTCGCCAGGACACGCTGTTCAACATGCGGATGATGAAGGATCATGCAGACGCGCTGCCGGGAGTGATTGAGGCGTACTTTAAAAAACTCCCCAATTATAGTCCTGCCTATGGAAATGAATTACCGCTTCCCAAAAAATCTGAGCTTAAAGATCCGCTTGCTGCCGCAATCTTGAATCATGCGGAAAGCTTACATTTTATACTTGATACTCTCTACTCATTGTTTATGCCATTTATGGAGCGTTGGGAAAATAAAGATTTCAAAAGTGAGCCTCAGAAACTCAGGGCCTGGACTGTTTTTGAAACGAACTATGGAGTATTGGAAAAACTAACTGCTGCATTTAAACATTATCTCGAACTTCCAAGCGATTGGTCGACAATTTTGAAATTTTCCGAAAGTGATAATTATGCTCTTGAATCATCTCCGATAGATGTGGGAAAACGCATTCATGATGAACTATTGATGACGAGTTCATCGGTAGTATTTACTTCAGCAACTCTAGGAAATGCCTCAGGTGACTCTGGTGTCCAGGGAGTTGAATGGATGACGGGCTATACTTATCTTCCGTCGGACAAACGTTTCAAAACGGGTCTATTTCTAGATGCCGTGTACGATTATAAGAATAATTCGAAAGTATTTCTTAGCTCTGATACTCGGAATATTTCTGATCCCATGTTTGTAACAGATGTTTTAAAACAAGTGAATCCTTTAATTTCTAAACTTGGCGGTAGAACTTTATTGCTTTTTTCATCACGACTGCGCTTTGAAGCCGCCACCGATATAATTCTTAGAGAGTTTGAAGGTCGAATTCCAGTTTTTGTTCAAGGACTTGGAAAAAATGTCGTGGAAGAGTTTAAACGTGAAGAAGCAGCTATTCTGATTGGCATGGAGAGCTTTGGAGAGGGAATTGATATTCCAGGTGATAAACTGCAGTTCATCGTCGTCGATAAAATTCCTGATGTTCGTCAGGATCTAGTTATACAAAAACGTCGTGATTTTTTTGAATTTAAATTTGGAAACGAGTTTAATGATTATTTTCTGGCCCATCGAACTCGTTCACTTCACCAGAAGTTTGGACGTCTTTTGAGAACTGAAAAGGATCATGGGGCCATATTGTTAGTGGATAACCGAGTTAAGAAATGGAAAGGCGGAACAATGAGAACGTTCCAGAAATTGATGGAGCCTTATCAGATTATTACTGTGCCTCTTGAAAAGGCATGTAATGACATTGCGGAGTATTTTAAGGTCTAGGTTCTTTTCAAATTCTTTATGACAATTTTCTGATCACCATGAATTAGTTGATAAGGAAGTCCGTAATGCTTACTAAGGAAAATTTCTACGGGGATTTCCGCCGTCATTGCTGAAGTATCAAATTCATACAGACACAAATGACTGGCCGAAAGTGGTTTGTTGTTAAGTTTGAAATCAGGTATTTCCCTCGATTTAAATTCAGCGTAAACAATTTTTTCTTCAGGTGGGTGTTCATAGCTCCAATCGTTCTGCGATCCAATTAATGAAATCGGCGAGCGTCCCGTTGCGTCAAGTCTTTTAGACAAAGTAAAAATTGCAGAAGTTGAGAAAGCTGGAGAAGTTAAGTAATGCTTGGCGGTAAGGGGCCGAGTAAAATCCTGAGTGCCCTTGGAATTTTGAAAAACGTATTTTAGTTCCTGAGTGGAAAGGTCGAAATTTAAAATCTCTTGTGAATAGCGATTTCCCAGGGACTTTTCAATACGTACAAAAGTTGGAAGGTAATTTTGGTTCATTTCAAAATCGACCACAACTTTTAAAAATTCACCATTCTCTATTCGGGAAAGAATTTCAGCATAGATATGAAAAGTCTTAGTACCCGGAAAACTGACCAATTTAAAATTTTCTTGTGAGTAATTCACTTCCTTTTGGAAGTAGAGATATTCGCCTTCAAGAATTATTTCAGCATTTGTAGACATGCTTTAACGGTAGTTGATGTCCACAATCTTGCCAATAGCCTTGGACAGTGTGTCAAGTGTTTTTGTTGGGGATTAGATAATTTGACTTTGTCACTTCAAACACATGGAATTTCTATTAGATAACGTTGAGTTTGTGAAATACGGATGATAGATTTTAAGCATTAATTTTTCCCTAGGGTGTTTATGTCTCTTCCAATCGAAGGTTCATTAAATTATTTGTCTATTTTAATCCTCATGATTATTGCTCTGGTTGTGACTTCAGCAATCGTTGTGATCAATCAGATTTTCGGAAAAAAAGGTGTGGTTTCTTCTACCAAAAAATACGACACATATGAAAGTGGCGTTCACCCAGAAGGCGATGCACACCAGCAATTTTCAGTTCGCTATTATTTGGTCGGAATTATTTTTCTTATCTTTGATGTCGAAGTTGTTTTTATGTATCCTTGGACTCTCACGTATCACAATTATTTAAAATCTGGCCCACTCATATTGATTGAGATGGGTTTGTTCTTTGTCCTGCTTTTAGGTGGATATCTCTACCTACGCCTTCGCGGCGCTTTGAGCTGGGATTAAGGGGGAATTATGTCTAAAGATGGAAGTTCATTTTTTTCTACAACACTTCTAAGTGAAGCGGCCAAGTGGGCCCAGAAAAATTCTTTGTGGCCTATGCCATTCGGAACTAGCTGTTGCGGGATCGAAATGATGTCGACTCTTTCAAGCACTTACGATCTGTCTCGTTTTGGGGCAGAGGTTGTTCGATTTTCTCCTCGTCAGGCCGACATGCTGATTGTGGCCGGAACGATTACGACTAAGATGGGTCCTGTTCTTCGTACCATTTATGATCAGATGCTTGAGCCTAAGTGGGTTATTGCTATGGGAGCTTGCTCTTCATCTGGCGGTATTTTTGATACCTATTCAGTTCTTCAGGGAATTGATGAAATTATGCCGGTGGATGTTTATGTTCCAGGATGTCCTCCGATTCCCGAAGGTTTGATTTACGCTATTATGCATTTGCAGAAAAAAATTGCAAATGGCGAAGATAGAAGACCTGCTGAAAAGCCAACTGAGGAAGATGCGAACAATGCCATGAGTTACCGCAAAGGTGTTGGATATGACATGCAAGCAAACTTCGTTGTGACTCCTGAGCATGTTAAAGAAATAAAAGAGAAACAGGAGTTAAATAAATGAGCACCAACTCTGTTTCACCTGCCGCATTCCTTGTAGCAAATCAAGCCAAAGTGGTTGCACGCCTGACTGATAAATACTCTACCGAGCGTAAACTTGAATTTGATAAATTAAATGAGCCAGTCCTTTGGGCAAAAAATGTTGATGATATAAACTTATTGGTCAAGATGTTCATGTTGGATGAAAACATTAAAGTGGATTTTCTTTCTGACTTAACAGCTTATGATAATGAAGATGGCGAAGATGGGGACAAACGATTTGTACTTGTTTATCAACTTTACTCACTTGAACTTCATACACGTATTCGTTTGAAGTGCTTGGTTGGTTTGACTGAACAGGCCAACACCATCACAGACTTATTCTTAGGTGCAAACTGGCTTGAACGTGAAGTCTATGACATGTACGGAATTACTTTTAAAAAACATCCAAATCTTCGTCGAATCTTAATGGATGAACGGTTTTCTGGTTTTCCTCTACGTAAAGAATATCCCATCAAACAAAGACAGCCTTTCAATGACAACATTCGTCTTCACATGGGTGCTAACCCTCTCCAGGTGAACACGCATACTCCTCAAGAGGAGAAGTAATATGAGTAGTTTTTTTAATGATAAAGACAGTCAGCAATCAAACGATTTTTATAACCCAAACGTCTTGATTAACCTCGGGCCTTCTCATCCAGCGATGCATGGAACTCTTCGAGTTATGTGTCGTATCAATGGTGAAACGATTGAAGATGCAGCTTGCGAAATTGGCTACCTTCATCGGGCAATTGAAAAACTAGGCGAAGATAAAACATATCATCAGTGGATGGTTTATACTGATCGTCTGAATTATTGTTCAGCTTTAAACAACAACATTGCTTATGCAATGGCGGTTGAAAATATTATGAACATTACTCCAACCGAGCGTTGTCAGTATATTCGTGTAATCTGTATGGAGCTTTCTCGCATTATCGACCACATTATTTGTGTCGCGATTAATGCTCTGGATTTAGGTGCCATGACTGTGTTCTGGCTCTTGTATCACTGGCGCGAAGAAGCTTACACCATGATTGAATCAATGTGTGGAATGCGTTTGACAACAACTTATGCCCGCATTGGTGGTATGAGCTATGATCTTCCAGATAATTTCTCTGAACGTTTGTGGAAATTCTGTGAAGAGTTTCCTAAAGCTCTTGATGAAGTGGAAGGACTTTTAACTTCTAACCGTATTTGGATTGATAGAACGAAAGGTGTTGGCGTTATTACAAAAGAAGACGCGCTTAAGTTCTCTCTAACAGGTCCGACTCTTCGTGCTTCGGGTATTGATCATGATCTTCGTCGTGATCGTCCTTATTACATGTATCCTGATTTAGATTTTGACGTAGTCGTTGGATCTAACGGTGACGTTTATGACCGTTACCTTGTTCGACTTGAAGAAATGAAACAATCTGTTCGAATTCTTCAACAGTGTAACAAGCGTATTCCAAATGGCCCACTTTGGGTTGATGACAAACGTGTACACATTCCAGATAAACTTGAAGTCTATACAAAAATGGAAGTTCTCATTCACCACTTTAAAATCTTCATGGAAGGAATTGATGTTCCTAAAGGTGAAGCTTTTACTTGTGTTGAAGGACCGAACGGAGAACTTGGTTTTTATATTGTAAGCCGTGGTGGACCGAAGGCCTGGAGAATGAGAGTTAAATCTCCTTCTTTTATGCTGTTTCAGGGATTTGAAGCCTCAATTAAAGGCGGAAAAATTCCAGATGCTGTGGCCCACTTGGGAAGCGTGAACATTATAGCTGGCGAATTGGATCGCTAAGGAAAAATTTATGGCGTTATCACAACAAATACAAAACACTATCAATGGAATCCGTGGGGATTTTCCCACGACTCAAGCCTTATTGATTCCACTTCTGCTTGAAATCCAGGAAGAACAAAATTGGGTTTCAACTGAATCAATGCAAGGTGCTGCGGACTTTTTGCAGTTGCCACTTTCCAAAGTCAGAGAAGTGGCTTCGTTTTATACCATGCTCAAGTTAGAGCCTATCGGTAAAGTAAACCTACAGTTTTGTGTAAACATTAGCTGTTGGTTAAACGGTGCTGAGAAGTTAATGGCATGTGCAGAAAAACGTTTAGGCGTTCATTGTGGTGAAACAACTAAAGATGGGAAATACACGATTTCTGAAGTTGAATGTCTAGCTTCATGTGGGACAGCTCCCGTCGTTCAAATTAACCAAGATTATTATGAAAATATTGATGTGCCTAAGCTGAATGAGTTGCTTGATCAGGCCGAAAAAGATCTCGCACAAAATAGGCCGGTTGGTAAAAGCACTCAAGTTCCAGGAGTTTGGCCATGAAAACAGCTGCCGAATATGTTGAGCAAGTTCTAACTAAACACGTAAATGAACCCAATTGTCACACGCTTGATTTCTACGTGAAAAATGAAAAAGGTTATGAGGCTTTGAGAAAAGCTCTCACCATGAAACCTTCAGACATCGTTGACGAAGTAAAAAAATCAAATCTTCGTGGTCGAGGCGGTGCTGGATTCCCAACAGGGATGAAGTGGTCGTTTATGCCAGCAAAGCCAGTAGATGCTAACGGTAATTCCAAACCTAAATATATGGTTTGTAATGCTGATGAAGGTGAGCCCGGAACATTCAAAGATCGTCTCCTTATGACAAAAACTCCTCATAAAATGATTGAGGGAATGATTATTGCTTGTCATGCGATTGAGTCTAATAAGGGCTTCATTTATATTCGTGGAGAATTTCATAAAGAAATTCGAATTGTTCAAAAAGCTATTGATGAAGCAAAGGCAGCTGGATTCCTTGGTAAAAATATCATGGGCACAGGTTTTGACTGTGAGATGATTATTTACAAAGGTGCAGGGGCATATATCTGTGGTGAAGAAACTGCACTTTTAAATTCATTAGAAGGCAAAAGAGGCGAGCCTCGTCTTAAGCCACCTTTCCCAGCGCAAGTGGGTGCTTACGGCATGCCTAGTTGTGTAAATAACGTAGAAACTTTTGCAGCTGTTCCTTATATTATAAACGAAGGTGCTGAGAAATACGCTTCATTTGGCATTGAGAAAGCTGGCGGAACTCGTCTTTATTGTGTTTCAGGACACGTAAATAAGCCGGGTGTGTATGAACTTCCTATGACTATGACTTTGCGAGAAGTGATTGAAGTCGCCGGTGGTGTTCGTACTGGCCACACGATTAAAGCAGTTATTCCTGGAGGAGCTTCTTGTCCGATGCTTCGTGCAGATGAAATCGATGTCAAAATGGATTACGACTCTCTGGCGAAAGCTGGAACGATGTCAGGTTCCGGTGGCGTGATTGTATTAGATGAAACTGTAAATATTGTTGAAGCTGTATATGTACTCTTAAAGTTTTATGAGCATGAATCTTGCGGTCAATGTACACAATGTCGTGAAGGTTCTCACTGGTTGGCCAGAATGTTTAAACGCATTCTCGACGGCGGTGGCAATACTGATGATTTGGATTATGTCGCAAAAATCTGCGGCAATATGGCCGGCCAGACGATTTGTGCTTTTGCTGACGCCGTTACTGGCCCAGCTCTTTCTTCAGTCAAAAAATTTAGATCAGAATTTGAAGACCTGATCCGAAATGGCGGACTTCACCCTGATAAGGGTATGGCCAGCTCGCATGCTAAAGAAGGTGCCCATGTCTAATTTACACGAACATGAAATCAAAAAACCAAAAGTTGATCTGAATTATTCTTCAGATAAAAAACCGGTTCATAGTGATCCGAGTCCAGAGGCCAAACCATTGCCTAAAGTGACGATTGACGGAAAGGCCTATGAATTTAAGCCTGGTGATACCATCATGCAGGTAGCGGAACGTTACAAAATCCATGAAGAAATTCCAAGATACTGTTACCACCCAGGAATGCCGATTGCAGGCACTTGCCGTATGTGTACAGTGGAAGTGGAAAAAGCTCCAAAGCTTATGACTTCTTGTTCAACTCCTGCCGGAGATGGAATGATTGTTCATACTCGTTCTGAAAAAGTTTTAAAATCACGTACAGGTGTGATGGAATTTCTTCTGACAAACCATCCGCTTGATTGCCCAGTTTGTGACAAAGCAGGGGAATGCGAACTTCAGGATTATAACTTTGAGTATGGTCCAGCGCTTTCTAACTTTAAAGAAGAGAAGCGAGTTTACGACGACGCTACAACTAAAAAATTATCAAATGACGTTACTTTGAACATGAACCGTTGTGTTCACTGTGAAAGATGTGTGCGTTTTACTGATGACGTGACTAAAACAAATGATCTAGTCATGGTTAATCGTGGATGGCACAAAGAACTTGAAGCTACGACTGAAGCTGGTCTGACTAACGAATACCAAGGGTGTTTAACCGATTTTTGTCCGGTAGGGGCCCTTACTTGGAACGACTTCCGTTTTAAAAAACGTTCATGGTTTCTTTCTAAAAAGCCTTCTCTTTGTGATGGTTGCTCGAAAGGCTGTAACATAGAAGTTCATTCAGATGCCGACATCGTTTACCGTTATGTTCCTATACATAATGAAATGGTGAATGGTCACTGGATGTGTGATTCAGGTCGTAATTCTTATCACTCATATATGAACCCGTTGCGCGTGACTTCACCTTTAATGAAACACAATGGTGAGCTTCATGCTACTTCAATTGAAACTCTTTTAACTGAAGTAAAAGCTCAGCTTAAAAATGCTTCAACGGTTCAGATTGTTATTGGAACAGATGCAACCAGAGAAGAAGCTGCACTTTTAAAAGAAAAAGTTCCTGCACTTATTGGAAAGAATGTCGCTGTTTCGTACTTCAATGGTACCAACGGCGTAACAACTGCTGCTGATGATAAGAAATTAGATAATCTTCTTAAAATGAAAGATTTAACTCCCAATACTCGTGGGGTTGAGGAACAAGGTCTAGCAGCTCTTGCAAATGGAGAGATCAGTGCTGACGTTGTGATCTACTTTAGAAGTGGCCGTGCGGGAATTCCTAAAATGAAAGCTGATCAGAAAATCATCCTTTGGGGTGTCTGGTCGCTCGAAGAAATTAAAAGTCTTCCTTCTAAAAATATTCTTGCTGTGATCGCTGGTCACGCAACAATTGAAAAAGCGGGAAGTTATAAAAATGCTGACGGCATCGTTCAGAAATTCCACCCGGCCATCGTTCATCGTGGAGGTGCTTTAAGCGCTCACCAGGTTGTAGGTGTCTGGCAGTCTTTAACTTAAGTTGGTGATATGGAAAGTACGTTAATGTTTGATCTTTCGATGATGATGGCAAAAATCGTAGTGATTCTTGTCGGAACTCTCGGTGTAGTACCTGTCATGGTGTGGTTTGAACGCCGTGGTGCTGCTTGGATGCAAGGACGAATAGGGCCTAACCGTGTTGGACCTTTCGGACTCATGCAACCTTTGGCCGATGTAATTAAGTTTATTTTTAAAGAAACATTCACTCCGAGAGGTGCGAACAAGTTTTATTACTTAATGGCACCAATCATTGCTTTGATTGCGCCTTTATGTGCATTGGCCGTGATTCCTTTCGGAAGCAAGGCCTTTGTTAATGGGCATGAAGTTATTTTACAAGTGGCACAGATGGACACAGGAGTTCTTTTTATTCTTGCGTTCGCTGGACTAGAAGTTTATCCCGTTATTCTTGCAGGTTGGGCTTCACGAAATAAATATACTGTTCTTGGTGCTCTTCGCGGTTCAAGTCAGATTGTCTCTTACGAAATCTCAATGGGCCTTGCTTTATTATCTATGCTCGTTGTTTATGGGTCATTTAATCCTCATGACATGGTTTCTTGGCAGCAGGGAAGTTTAGGCTTTATTCCTCGTTGGGGTGCATTTGTTAATCCAATTGGGGCCTTAATTTTTTGGATTTCAATCTTTGCTGAAACAAACCGTCTTCCATTTGACCTTGCCGAGGGAGAATCAGAGCTTGTTGCCGGATATCACCTTGAGTACGGCGGGATGAAATTTGCGGCATTTTTTATGGCAGAGTATGTTGCGATGATTATGGCTTCGGCCCTTATCTCTACACTTTACTTTGGTGGCTATGGAATACTTCCGGGAATGGAATTTGCCATAAACTTAATTTCTAATTTTTTCGCTTTTGGTGAAGTTGGAATGCAGAACACTAAAGCCGTGTTTGAATTTATTAGCTTGGCTTCAAAAATTGCAGTTTTCATGTTTTTGTTTGTTTGGGTTAGATGGACTTTACCAAGATTCCGTTTTGACCAACTTATGGATCTAGGATGGAAAATCCTTTTTCCAATCGCACTTATTAACCTGGTAGTAGTAACGATTGGTGTTTACTACTTCAATTCATAAGAGGGGGACTTTTATGGGAACAATTAATATTTCTAAAAAGTACACCGCTAGAGAGAAGGCCTATCTTCCAGCAATTTTAATCGGGATGAAGATCACGCTTAAAAGATTTATTGAAGGATTCTTATTTCGTAAGAGCTTTACGATTATGTATCCAGAGCAAAAACGCACGTATTCAGATCGCTTCCGCGGAATGCATTTCATAACTGTTGACCCAACGAAAACTGAAAATTGTACTGCATGCTTTCTTTGCGAAACTATTTGCCCCGCCGATTGTATTCATATCGTGGCAGACGAACGTGAAGAGGAAAATAATCCTTACGGCGTGAAAAAAGAGAAAAAACCAGTTAGTTTCGATATCGACGCTCTTAGATGCTGCTTTTGTGGTTTCTGTGAAGAGGCTTGCCCTAAAGATGCAATTAAACTTTCAGGAAACTATGAACTGGCCGTTTCATCACGTGAAGAAGCGATCTATGATCTTGATCATTTGAAACGCAATATGAATGGTAGACAGGAAAAAATATGAGCCCAGTAATTATTATCCTTTGTGTCATCTCAGCTGCCCTTGCAGTGACCATGCTTTTCACCAAAAGCCCGATTACATCCGCACTTTGTCTTTTAGGTGTTTTGATTATGACAGCGGCAATCTATGGCCTTATCGGTGAGCATATGATTGCGACTCTTCAGTTAGTGGTTTATGCCGGTGCAATTATGGTTTTATTTATTTTCTCAATCATGCTTCTGAATCTAACTGATTCAGAAAATGATTTTAAGAAGAAGCCTTTTGTCTTCATCTTGGGCCTTGCGGCCGGAATAACAGTATTTGGCTCAATTGTTTATGCCATACTCAATCATTTTAAAAATGAAGCTAATGACAAGACCCTGGGTGCTTTCTCATCCGAGACTGTCCTTGCTTTGGGTGGAAACTCAAAAGTTCTCTCCCATGCTCTCTTTTCACAGTATTATGTTTCATTCGAAGTTGTTTCTCTCGCTCTGCTCGTTGCAGTTGTTGGATCCGTTGTACTTGCGAAAAGAAAAGTGGATTAAGGAATTATTATGACAAACGAAATTTTACTTCAACTATTAGCAGCTTTTTTATTTACCGTAGGTATGTTGGTTGTTCTTCTTCGTCGTGACACGATCATGATTTTAATGGGAATCGAGCTTCTCCTTAATGCTGCGAATTTATCAATAGTTGCTTTTTCGAAATCTGCCAACATGATCGAAGGCCAAGTTCAGGTTTTCTTCATTATTACAATTGCAGCAGCCGAATCAGCTATTGGGTTATCAATTTTGGTAAACTTATATAGAAATTTTGGTTCTATTAAAACTGAAAGCGCAACTACTCTTAAAGGATAGAATTGTGGAAATTATGTATTCAGTCCTACCTGCCCTGATTCTTATTTCGCCGCTGGTAGGCTTTTTAATTAATGGAGTCGTTTTACCAATT